>JBJXEJ010000144.1:0-8561 GCA_046154125.1 Rhizobacter sp.
CCGGCGGCGTAGCGGGATGAAGCATCGTGTCGGTGTGACGGAAAGTGCCCGTCGTCCTGTATTAGCTGGGTTTGTAGAGCGCCCGCAAGCCGGAGCAAATCAGCGCTGGGCGGCAGTATAGCGAGCGCATGCCGGCGCCGCTTCGCTGCTCCGGGGTCGGGAACACCCGCGGTCAGGTCTGTGCATCCGGTGCGACTAACGGGGTCTTTTCATCGCATCGAGCGACTTTGCCGGCCGCTACGATGGTTTTTCGACGATGGGTGCACCGCGCCCGTGACTCGCCTCAAGGACGCGCGATGCACACCTGGCTTGAAAAGCTCAACCACCACTTTCCTCTGCGGTATTCCGCTTGGTTCCTTTGTGCGGTGGGGCTGGTCGTCAGCCTGTCCCTGTCGTTGCTGATGCGGATGCCCAGCGGCTGGGCCTGGGTGTTGCCGTCGATCTTCGCGGCTCTGGTGCTGCTCGGGGTGCGCGATACGCGCCAGGGCACGCACTCCGTGCTGCGCAACTATCCGGTCATCGGCCACATACGCTACCTGTTCGAGTTCATCCGTCCCGAGATCAGGCAGTACTTCATCGAGGGCGACAACGAGGCGGCGCCGTTCTCCCGTCAGCAGCGCTCGCTGGTTTACCAGCGAGCCAAGGGCGCTCAGGACAAGCGGCCCTTCGGCACCCAGAAGGACGTCAGCGCTCAGGGCTACGAGTGGATCAACCATTCGATGCAACCGAGCCAGCTTCCGACGCACGACTTCCGGGTCGTCATCGGCGGCAGCCACGGCGATCCGGCGCAAGTTCAGGGCGCCCAGGGAACGCCATGCACGCAGCCCTACGCGGCCAGCGTCTTCAACATCTCGGCGATGAGCTTCGGCGCGCTGTCGGCCAACGCGATCCTGGCGCTGAACGCTGGTGCCAAGCGCGGCGGCTTCGCGCACGACACCGGCGAGGGTTCGATCAGCCGCCACCACCGCGGCCCGGATCCGGACGGCGGCGGCGACCTGATCTGGGAAATCGGATCCGGCTACTTCGGCTGCCGTCACCCCGATGGCAGCTTCAACCCGGAACTGTTCTCGACCAACGCGCGCCTGGCGCAGGTCAAGATGATCGAGATCAAGCTGAGCCAGGGCGCCAAGCCCGGACACGGCGGCGTGCTGCCGGGGCCGAAGGTGACGCCGGAGATCGCCGAGGCGCGCGGCGTGCCGCCCTGGGTCGATTGCGTCAGCCCGGCCAGCCACAGCGCGTTCTCGACGCCGATCGAGATGATGCAGTTCATCGACCGCCTGCGCGCGCTGTCCGGTGGCAAGCCGGTGGGATTCAAGCTGTGCATCGGTCATCCGTGGGAATGGTTCGCGATCGCCAAGGCCATGCTGGCCACCGGCATCACGCCTGATTTCATCGTCGTCGACGGCGGCGAAGGCGGTACCGGTGCGGCTCCGCTCGAATTCACCGATCACGTGGGCGCTCCGTTGCAGGAAGGGTTGCTGCTGGTGCACAACACTCTGGTCGGCCTTAACCTTCGGCACCGCGTCAAGATCGGCTGCGCGGGCAAGGTGGTCAGTGCCTTCGACATCGCCCGCAACATGGCGCTGGGTGCCGACTGGTGCAACTCGGCGCGCGGTTTCATGTTCGCGCTCGGCTGCATCCAGGCGCAGGCCTGTCACAGCGGAGATTGCCCGACCGGCGTCAGCACGCAGGATCCGCATCGGCAGCAGGCCCTGGTCGTGCCGACCAAGTCGGACCGGGTCTTCAACTTCCACCAGAGTACGCTGAAGGCGCTGAAGGAGCTGGTGCAGGCAGCCGGCTTGGACCACCCCGGTGCGATCACCGCCGCCCACATCGTGCGGCGCACGAACGACCACGAGGTGAAGTTGCTGAGCAACCTGCTTCCATTCGTGAAGCCAGGGTCGCTGCTGGCCGGCGATCTGCCGCACAGCGTCTACCGACTCTACTGGCCGATGGCCCAGGCGGAAAGCTTTGCCGTGGCGATGTGAGACGCCTGATGGATGTCGCTGATGAAGCGCTGGAGGCTCAAGGTGCCGGTGGCTGGGTGTCGAGGAAGCTCGGGCGGCTGACCAGCTTTTCGGACAGACGCACCAGGTTGGCGTGCGGGCTGCGCCAGTCGATCTGCGGAAAGCGGAAATCCAGGTAGGACAGTGCGCAGCCGACCGCGATGTCGGCCAGCGTCAGGTGGTTGCCGTTGCAGCACCAGGGCTTGTCGGCCAGGCCCTGGCTCATCGCCGCGACCGAGGTGTGCACCTTGCCCATTTGCCGGTCGATCCAGGCGCTGCTGCGTTCGGTTTCCGAACGACCGGACCAGGTCTGCTCCAGCCGCGCCGAGATCGCCGCGTCGAGCACTCCATCGGCCAGCGCCTCCCAGGTGCGCACCTCGGCGCGTTCGCGGCCGCGCTCGGGGATCAGGCGTCCGACCGGCGAAAGCGTGTCGACGTACTCGACGATGACGCGCGAATCGAAGACCGCCTCGCCTCCTTCCATCACCAGGCAAGGCACCTTGCCCAGCGGATTCGACGCGAGGATGCGGTCGTTGCCCCAGACATCCTCGACCTCGAGGTGGTAGTCCAGCTTCTTTTCGGCCAGCACGATGCGAACCTTGCGCACGTAGGGGCTGGTCAGTGAGCCGATGAGTTTCATGTCGGGGGGCGCCGAGGAGTTCGCCGCGGTGAGAGTGGGTCTGTACAGACAGATGCAAATTTCATTCTAACGACGCAACTTTTCGATTCATGGTCGTTGGATGGACCGGTTCGCATCGATGGTCCCGGCTCCGCAGACTCAGCGCTGCAGCGTCCAGTCGACGCTGGCCGGTCGCCCCGGCAGGTCGAGTTGCGACATGGCGGGCGCGCTGCACGCCACCATCTTTCCCCTGCGCAGAACCAGCAACCGGTTCGGCCGCAAGCGCACGGCCTCGGTCACCGAGCGCGCCTGCAGCAGCACCAGGTTGGCGTCGCAGCCGACGTCGAGGCCGTGCCTCTCGAGGCCGAGCACCTTCGCGCCATTGACGGTGACGGCGTCGAAGCAGGCTGCCATCTGGGTCGGCGACGTCATCTGCGCGACATGCAGCCCCATGTGCGCGACTTCCAGCATGTCGGCCGAGCCCAGCGGGTACCACGGGTCCATCACGCAGTCGTGGCCGAAGGCGACGTTCAGGCCGGCGGCCATCAACTCGGGCACGCGCGTCATGCCGCGGCGCTTCGGATAGGAGTCGTGCCGGCCCTGCAAGGTGATGTTGATCAGCGGATTGGCGACCACCTGCACCTGTGCCTCGGCCATCAGCGGGAGCAGCTTCGACACATAGTAGTTGTCCATCGAATGCATCGACGTGAGGTGCGAGCCGGTGACGCGGCCGTGCAGGCCCAGGCGCTGCGTGTGGAACGCCAGCGTCTCGATGTGACGCGAGAGCGGATCGTCGCTTTCGTCGCAGTGCATGTCGACGCGCAGGCCGCGTTCGGCCGCCAGCTCGCAGAGGATGCGAATGCTCTCGGCACCGTCGGCCATCGTCCGCTCGAAGTGCGGGATGCCGCCGATCACGTCGACGCCGAGATCGAGCGCGCGCTTCAGGTTGGCCAGCGCGTTCGGCGTGCGCAGCAGTCCGTCCTGCGGAAACGCGACCAGCTGCAGGTCGAGGTAGGGAGCGACCTGCCGCTTCACCTGCAGCAGCGCCTCGACTGCCAGCAGCCGGTCGTCGCACACATCGACATGCGTGCGGATCGCGAGCAAGCCCCTGGCCACCGCCCAGTCGCAGTACTGCAGCGCGCGCTCCGCCAAGGCCTGCTGCGTCAGGTGCGGCTTCAGCTCGCCCCACAGCGCGATGCCTTCGAGCAGCGTGCCGCTGGCGTTGACGCGCGGCAGGCCGTAGCTGAGCGTCGAGTCCAGGTGGAAGTGCGCGTCGACGAACGATGGCGCCAGCAACTGGCTGCGCGCATCGACCTCGCGAATGTTCTCGGGCGCGACGATGTGGCGCGCGATGGCCGCGATGCGCCCCTCTTGCACCAGCACGTCGATGCCGCTGCGCCCATCGGGCAGCGTCGCGTTGCGGATCAGCACGGCTACTTCGTCCCGAACAAGCGATCGCCTGCGTCGCCCAGGCCCGGCAGGATGTAGCCGTGGTCGTTCAATTCGCGGTCGATCGCGGCCGTGTAGACCGGCACGTCGGGGTGCGCCGCCTGGAAGGTCTTGAGCCCTTCCGGTGCGGCCAGCAGGCAGACGAAACGGATCGATCGCGGTCGGGTTTCCTTCAGCCGGTCGACCGCAGCCACGGCCGAATTTCCGGTGGCCAGCATCGGGTCGAGCACGATCGTGTCGCGCTCGTGCATGTCCGAAGGCATCTTGAAGTAGTACTCGACCGCGACCAGCGTCTTCGGGTCGCGGTACAGGCCGATGTGGCCGATGCGCGCACCTGGCACCACCGTCAGCATGCCGTCGAGGAAGCCGCCGCCGGCCCGCATGATGCTGACGAACACCGTCTTCTTGCCATCGATCACGGGCGACTTCATCGCCTCGAGCGGCGTCTCGATGTCGATCAGCTGCGTCGGCATGTCGCGCGTGACCTCATAGGCCATCAGCATGCTGATCTCGCTCATCAGCCGCCGGAAGCTGTTGGTGCTGCAGTCCTTCTGCCGCATCAGCGTGAGCTTGTGCTGGATCAGCGGGTGGGTGATGTGGTGGATGGGTGCAGCCATTGAAACCCCTGTTCAGTGAATCAGAAAACCGTGCCATCGCTGTCGATTGCGAGTGGTGGTGAACCGTTGCGCAATTCGCTAGCAATCTCCCGGCCTGCCGCCCAGGTGCCGCCTTCGAGGATGCAGGCCAGCGGCATTTCATCGGCCGTCTTGCCCAGGCGCGCGCGCACCAGCGGCGCCAGCTCGTCGATCAGCGACACCGTCAGCGCCCGCCACTCGATGATGAATTCGTCGGACGGCTTCCAGCGCCTTTCCATGTTGCGAGGATCGCGCGGCACGATCACGCCGCTGTCCAGCAGCAGCCCGCCGTTGCGGTATTCGGGCAGGCCGGTCAGCGTGTCTAGGCCGGTGACGTTCAAGCCGGCCCACATCAGCGGTTCGAGCAGCGAGTAGCTCAGCCACTGGCTCAACTTGTGGAAAGGCACCCAGTCGTCGGTCGTGCCATGGCCGCCATCGGACTTCGACTCGCCGCCGGCCCAGCGGTGGTGCCACACGTCGCCGAGCGGCACGCCCTGCAGCATGCTGCCGGTGAGCCAGATCGACGAGAACGCGTCGAGCACCGCGCGCAGCACCCGGCCTGCCTTCACGTCCGGCGTCGCGACGGTATCGCCTGTCGATTGCTGCAGGTGGTCGAACAAGGCTCCGGGCCGCCCTGCGACGCCGTGGTCGGACGTCAGCGCGGCACCCAGCCGGTTGAGCAGCGCAACGCGGCCCTCCAGACCCACCAGCGGGTTGGCAGGCGTCACCTGGAAGCTGCGGCGCAGCGCGCCTGCATCCAGCCGTTGCAGCGCCGCTGCATCCGCGCGCAGCGGATCGCCCGGCGTGCCCGAGAACAAGCCTTGCTGGAACGCATGCCAGCTTGCCACGCCCAGCCCTTCCGAGCGGCTGAACGTCTGCCCGCTGTCGGCTTCGACGTAGCGCCAGTCGGGTCCGGCGCCGGCGTCGAGCAGCACGCTGACCACCGTCAGGTCGAAGCGGGCGCGGGCCTGCTCTTCGACGCTGCGCCCAGCCATCTGCGCGTCCATCGCCGCCTTGCGGTTGATGCCGCCTGACTCGAAATGCCGCCACCGGCTGTGAAATGGGATCTGCAGGTCGGGGTAGGCGGCGCGCGTCACGCGTTCGACCCGTGCCGCGACCTCGTCGAGCCGGCTGCGGTCGAGCTTGAAGTTCGCCGAGCGGCCTTCGCTGACCGCCCGCGTGATCGCGGCGCAGCGGCGGCGGATGGTCGCCGGGTCGCGCAGCACGCTGACGGCATCGCGGCCATGCGGCGCCGCCACCACGATCTCACTCAAGGCTTCGCCCCTTGGTGCCGGCCAGGTCGGCGGGTGTCGGCACCGCGCCGTCGGTGAAGTAGCCGGCGGCGATCTTCGCGTCCATCTCGACACGGGCGTCGGCCGGCACCAGCTCGTCGGGGATCTTGATGCGTTCGCCCACCTCGATGCCACTGCCGGTGATCGCGTCGTACTTGTCGTTGCTCATGCTGACCAATCTGTGAATCCTGCGAATGCCGAGCCAGTGCAGCACGTCGGGCATCAGCTCCTGGAAGCGCATGTCCTGCACGCCGGCGACGCACTCGGTGCGCAGGAAGTACTTGTCGGCGCTGTCGCCGCCGACCTGCCGCTTGCGCGCGTTGTAGACGAGGAACTTGGTCACCTCGCCGAGCGCGCGGCCTTCCTTGCGGCTGTAGGCGATCAGGCCCACGCCGCCCGCTTGCGCGCCGCGAATGCATTCCTCGATCGCGTGCGTCAGGTACGGCCGGCAGGTGCAGATGTCGGAGCCGAACACGTCGCTGCCGTTGCACTCGTCGTGCACCCGCGCGGTCAACGTGATCGACGGGTCGGCCAGCGCGCGCGGGTCGCCGAGGATGTACAGCGTCTGCCCGCCGATAGGCGGCAAAAAAACCTCGAGGTCGCTGCGTGTCACCAGCTCGGGGTACATGCCGCCGGTCTCCTCGAACAGCGCGCGGCGCAGGTCGGCCTCGGCGACCTTGAAGCGGCGCGCCACTCCGGGCAGCCACCACACCGGCTCGATCGCGATCTTGGTCACCACCGCCGAGCTGTCGTCGAGCAGCACCTTGCCGTCGACCTTGAGGCGCTGAAAGGCCAGCGCCTGGCGTATCTCCGGAAGGTGAATGCGCGCCTTGGTCACCGCGATGCTGGGACGGATGTCGAATCCGTCGGCGATCCGGTCGCTGAACACGTCGGCGACCGATGCTCCCCAGGGATCGATCGAGACGATACGGTCGGCGTCGCCCCACTGCGGATGCGGGCCGATCAGGTCGGTGGGCGAGGTGTTGGTCAGGTCGGCCCGGTGGCCCTTGACCAGGTTGCCCGCCGCCACCGCGAGTGCGCGGTAGACACCGTAACTGCCGCTGTGCGTGCCGATCACGTTGCGCTGGCTGCGGTTGGTGGTGGTGCCGACGACCGGCCCGCGCTCGGCGGCGGTGGCGGCTCCCCAATGGATGGCCGGTGCTCCGCCCGAGCCCTGCTGCCCCGGGTGCGAGGTCAGGCGGATGTGCTTGCTGGGCGGACTGTCGGGAGAGCGGTCGGCGGCCATGGGTCGATCCTTCGAGGAGTGCGGCGTGGGGCGTCGGCGGGAATCGGCGCTCGACCTGGTGAACCAGGCCGCGATGGGGGTTGAGGATAAGCCGCTGCGCCCCGCTCTGGTTCGGTGGCCGAAGATGCGTCAGGTCCTAAACTTCACGGCTGCTCACCTCCCCTCCTCTTTGCTCTCGCGGCCCCGTGCCAGCCACTCGATGAACCTGTCCCCGCTCACCGCTTTGTCGCCGCTCGACGGCCGCTACGCCGCCAAGGTCGCGCCGCTGCGCGCGCTGCTCAGTGAATACGGCCTGATGCACCGCCGCGTGCAGGTCGAGGTCGAGTGGTTCATCGCACTGTCCGACGCGGGCCTGCCCGAGTTCGCGCCGCTGTCGGCCGCCGCCCGCACGCAGTTGCGCGCGAAGGTTGCCGGCTTTTCCGAAGCCGATGCGCAGGCGATCAAGGACATCGAACGCACCACCAATCACGACGTCAAGGCGGTCGAGTACTGGTTGAAGGCGCAGTTCGCTGCCCTTGAGAAGGACGCGCCCGAACTGCTGGCCGCCAGCGAGTTCGTGCACTTCGCGTGCACCAGCGAGGACATCAACAACACCAGCCACGCGCTGATGCTGCAGGCCGCGCGCGCTGAGGTGCTGCTGCCGACGCTCGACAAGCTGATTGCCGTGATGACCGGCTTGGCGCATAACCTCGCGCCGCTCGCGATGCTGAGTCGCACGCATGGCCAGACCGCGAGTCCGACCACGCTGGGCAAGGAAGTCGCCAACGTCGTTGCCCGCCTTCAAAAGGCGCGCGAGCGCATCGCCGGTGTCGAGCTGCTGGCGAAGATGAACGGTGCGGTCGGCAACTACAACGCGCACCTCGCGGCGTATCCCGACATCGACTGGGAAGCCTTCAGCCGCCGTGTCGTCGAACAACAATTGAAGTTGACCTTCAATCCGTACACGATCCAGATCGAGCCGCACGACTACATGGCCGAACTCTTCGACGCGGTGACGCGCAGCAACACCATCCTGATCGACTGGTCGCGCGATGTGTGGAGCTACATCAGCCTGGGCTACTTCAAGCAGCGGCTGAAGGAGGGCGAGATCGGCAGCAGCACCATGCCGCACAAGGTCAACCCGATCGACTTCGAGAACGCCGAAGGCAACTTCGGCCTGGCCAATGCGCTGCTGACGCACCTGAGCCAGAAGCTGCCGATCAGCCGCCTGCAGCGCGACCTGACCGACAGCACCGTGCTGCGCAACATGGGCGTGGCGCTCGGCTACGCGCTGCTCGGCGCCGACAGCCTGCTGCGCGGCCTGGGCAAGCTCGA
>JBJXEJ010000145.1:0-5741 GCA_046154125.1 Rhizobacter sp.
GCGCCATCGGCGCCCGGCGATCATCCGCGGAGAACACGTCTTCGTTATGTGCCCATCCGGCGCGTGGGTCCCACTGATTTCAGCGGCCTTCGGCCGACGCCGCCACATATCGCGCACGGGCACAGAACTACGACAATTTACGCACCGCCGTCCTCGAACGGGCGGGCGCCGCGATTCGCTTTCACCCGCAGCTGCTGGAGCTCGCCGGCCATTATCACTTCGCGCCCCGCGTGTGCACGCCGGGCCGCGGGAACGAAAAAGGGAAAGTCGAACGCCAAATTCAGTATCTCCGCCACGCCTTCTTCACCGCGCGCACCTTTGCGGATGTCGACGACCTGAACACCCAGTTTCGCCGCTGGCGCGATGAGGTCGCCCACCGCCGGCCCCATCCCGAGCAACGGAATCGCACCGTCGCGGACGTCTTCGCCGACGAGCAGCCGCGCTTACTGCCGCGGCCCGCGCATCCCTTTGACACCGCGATCCTGCGCGCCGTTGCCTCGGGCAAGACGCCGTATGTCCGCTTCGACCGCAATCACTACTCGATTCCCCATGCGTATGTGCGCCGTCCGCTGACGCTCGTCGCCGACGCCACCACCGTGCGGGTGCTCGCCGGCGCCGAGGAAGTCGCCCGGCATGCCCGCAGCTACGACACGGGCCAGGTCATCGAAGACGCGGCGCACGTCGCTGGCCTGGTCACGGCGACACGCCAGGCGAATGCGTCCAGCGCCCGCGACCAACTCCGGCTCGCCGTGCCGAGCGCCGCGCGGCTCCTCGAAAGCCTGGCGGCGCGGGGCGAGTCGCTCCGCAGTCCCACCGCGCGGCTCCTCGCGTTGCTCGACGACTACGGCGCCCACGAACTCGGCGCGGCGATCGAGATCGCGCTGACGCGTGATGCGCTCGGCGCCGGCGCGATTGCGCATCTGCTCGAAACCCGGCGCCGGCAACGCGGCTTGAAACCGCCGATCCCGCTGGCCCTGCCCGATCGGCCGGCCGTCCGGGATCTCACCGTGACCCCTCATCGTTTGGAGACCTACGATGTCCTCACCCGACCCGATCCCGACGACGCTGAGTGACGAGCTGCGGCAGCTCGGCCTCGTCCACACGGCCACCGAGCTCAATGATTTCATCGCCCGCGCCACGCAGAAGCGCTGGAGTCCCGTGGTCCAACTCGAACACCTCGTCCGCGCCGAACGCGACGCGCGGCTCCGGCAGCGGGTCGACCGGCGTTTGCGCGATGCTCGGTTGGGCCGCTTCAAGCCCATGGCCGACTATGAGTGGGCCTGGCCCACGGCCATTCAGCGCGCCACGGTGGAGCGCGTCCTCACCTTGGACTTCCTCACGCAGGGCGAGAACGTCATCATCGCCGCGTCGCACGGGCTCGGCAAGACGATGATCGCCAAGAATCTCGTCCACGACGCGATCCTGGCCGGCCACTCCGCCCGCTTCCTCACCGCGGCGGATCTCATCCTCGATCTCACGCGCCAAGAAACGGCGCGGGCGCTGCAGCAGCGCCTCCGCAGCTATCTTCGCCCGAGCCTCCTGGCGATCGACGAAGTGGGCTATCTGGCCTACGACGCGCACGCCGCCGACCTCCTGTTTCAAGTCGTCAGTCGCCGCTACGAGCAGAAGTCGATCGTGATCACCACGAACTTGTTACGCTTTCGAAAGCGTAACAAGTTGAATGCTCAGCGTATTGTTACGCGGAGTCTCGTCGCCCGAGACCCCGCGGTTCGGTCATCGTGACGAGAGTTCACTCCGCATAACGGAGCCGGGGGTCAAGGAGGCAATGAGCCTGTCGGTGGCCTTGAACCGCCCGGACCGAAGTTTCGGCGCCATCATCGACTCGAGCGCTTCCAATTTCACCGATGGATCCGCGCGCGTGTAGACTTCCGTCGTTTGCATGTGTGCGTGTCCGAGCCACAGCGAGACCTTCCGCAAGTCTTTAGTCGCCTGCAACACCGTGAGCGCGCAGGTGTGTCTCAACAAGTGCGGGAACACGCGCTTGGTCATCAACGAGGGGCATCGGTGCCGTGCGGTCTGGGCGTGCTTGCGCAGGAGGTATTCCACCCCTGAACGCGTCAGATTCTCGCCGCGCGTGTTGACGAAGAGCTCTGGGACACGCACGTGACCTCTCACGGCGAGCCAGGCTCGCAGGGCAGCAACGGTGGTCTTCCACAACGGCAAACATCGTTGCCGCCGACCTTTCCCTCGGATCAGCAGGTTGGCCTGAGGCTGAAGCGTGAGGTCATCGAGACGAAGACCGACCAGTTCGGAGACCCGAAGGCCGGCTGCGTAGCCCACATGGAGCATCGCGCGGTCACGGATGCCCCTCCACTCGGCCGGGTCGGGTGCATCCAGGAGGGCCTGCATTTCCGCCATCGTCAGGTGTTGGACCAGACGCGACTCGGTTTTTTTGAGCGGGATGGCGAGGACCCGACGGATCTGCTCCAGCGCCGCGGGGACGCGATATTCCATGAAGTGCATGAAGGACTTGATCGCGGCCAGCCGGGCGTTTCGGGAACTGGGCCCGTTGCGACGCGTGGTTTCGAGGTCGTTCAGGAAGTCGATCACCAGTGAGGCATCAAGTTGCTCGAGCGCCAACTGCGACGGCGCCACCTTGTGGCGCTTGCTCGCGTAGATCAGCAGCAGCTTGAACGCGTAGGCATAGGAGTCCCGCGTGTGCTCGCTGGCACCGCGTTCGATCGGCAGACGCTGCTCGAAAAACGCCGTGACGTGTGGAGCCAGCGGCGTCATGATCGCCCCGCCATGGCCAGGCGTTCGGCCTGCTCCGCAATGTCCTGCATGAGATCCGGCACGGCTTCCAGGTACCAATACGTATTGGCGATGTTGCTGTGGCCGAGATACGTCGAGAGCGCGACCATGTGCCGGGTGATCGCATCGCGGCCAGCCGGGCAGGTTTGCAAGGCCCTGACCGCGAAGGCATGGCGCAGTGAGTGGGGAGTGGGATGCGGACGGCCGCGACCGTACGGCAGGCCGATATGCTTCGCCGCGGTGCGGAACGCCATATCCACATCGGCCGGCAGGAGCGGCTTTCTCCGGATCGAGACGAACACGTGATCGTCGAACGGCGCATACGGCCGCCGCTGCTGGAGATAGCGTTCGAGCCCCGTTCGTGCGGTGTCGTGCAAGGGGACCAAGCGGCTCTTGCGGAATTTCGTGCGCCGAATCATCAAGCCATCAGGCGTAATGTCATCGAAGCACAAGTGAATCGCTTCAGACACCCGCAGACCGGTGCACGCCAGGAGCGCGAACAGGGTGCTGTAGGTCGCGCGCCGGAGCGTGCGATAGCCCAACCGGGAGGCGGCCTCGATCAGTTGACGAATCTGGTCCAGCGTCAGGATGTACGGCGCCCGCCGTGGCAATTTCTCGGCGCCAAAGATCGGCGACGGGACTTGATGGCGTGGGTCCTCGGCCCGCGCGTATCGCGCGAACCGAATGATGGTCCCGAGCCGACGCGCGCGTTGCGCCATCGACGATGCGTCGTCGGCCCATTCAATCGCGAGATCGGCGGTCACGTGCTGCTGCTGGCCTCTTGCTGCCGAGAACGCGGCGAAGCGCTTCAACTGGAAGTCTTCGCACCTCAAGACAAATCCAGCCGCGCGGCGGATCGCGAGGTACATCGTGACGGCATCCGTCAGCATGGCTGCACCTCCGGCCACGGTTGCGCAATCGATCGGAGAGCGGTCACGTCGACCTTCGCGTAGATCTGCGTCGTCTGAATCGAGCGATGCCGCAGGACGGCCCCGATATCTTGGAGCGAGCCGCCCTCCCGCAACATCGACGTCGCGAGCGAATGGCGGAGCAAATGTGCCGCCCCGCGGCTGGGGCGGGTCACGCCTGCGCGGCGCAGGGCCCGGTCGACAATGACGGAGATCGCGCAATGTGAGCCGAACGGACGAAAGGGCGCCCGGCAGGTGACAAACACCGCATCGCTGGTGGTCTGAGGCCGCCCCCTTTGCAGATAGGTGACGATCGCTTGCCCCACCTCTTGGCTCAGCGGCAAGTGCGTCGAACGGCGACTCTTCCCGGACACACGAATCCGGGCCTCCCGCCAGTCGATATCATTGAGACGCAGTTGCACGATATCGCCCGCCCGCAACCCGAGACGAGCCAGGAGGAGGAGAATCGCGCGATCACGTCGACCGACCGGCGACGTGTCATCGCACGAGGTGATCACGCGCTCGACCTCCGCCGGTTGGAAGTATCGCGGCAGGGCACTGAGCCGCCAGTGGGCGACGGTGGGGATCGCGGCTTCGAAGCCCACGGCGCAGTGGCCACCCGCAATCAGGAAGCGCAGGAACATGCGAAGGGCCGTCGTGCAACACTTGGCAGCGGCCCAGCCGGAGCTGCGACACTTCTCCAACACAAACGCGCGAAGCTGGTGGACATCCCAGCGGCTCGGCGTCTCACCCAGCTGGCGCAGCATGTCGCGAATGGGACGGCCGTAATTCGCGAGGGTCGTTGCACAGGTACCCCGTTGCTGCCGCATCCACGCTGAGAACTCCGCCAGGAGGATCGGATCCGGCACCTCTTCCTGATCCAGGGCAGACGCGGCGATCACGTGCGCGTCTCGGAGGTAGGTCGCGAATATCCGTGCCCCCTTGAGCACTTCGATCCGGTTCGCGTGAGCGTACCGGCATCGGCATCGAGCCACGTGGCACGCGAATCGATCGAGTGCCTCTGTGTTCACACCCGAAACGGCCAAGCCGTGTCGACCGGCCCAATCGATGAAGTGCTCCGCCGAGCGGAGATGTTTGCGACCGGTAATCGTGGCGTATCGCTGATCCGACAACGCGTCCGCGAAGCCTTCCAGTAATGCGCCGGAGGGCCCTTGGCGAAGCGCACGGATACGCCACCCTGCCTCAAAGAAGTCTGAAAGCATGACGTCCTCCTTCGATGGTGTTTGCAGACCGAGAAGAGACGTCACGATTATGCGGAGTGGAATCGCCTACAACGTGTGCTGATCTTCAGGAAGAAACGACGGCTTCGCCTGGGATCTCGTCGGTCAACTCCGCGTAACAATACACTGGGTGCAACCGGGAACATAGGTAACAAAGTTAACCGGGAACATGGGTGACAGAGTTCCGGTTACCAGTGAAAGGAATAGAGAGCCGGTGGTAGCTGTGGAAAACCGGTCTTCCGGTTTTCCAAGGAGCGGTGGGCGCGTTCTTGGCGTCCACGGCTCCGGGTGTGCCGAGCATGTGCGACAGCTTGGAGGTGAAAGTCCTCTGCCCAAGGTCTGGTGGAGACGAAGGGCTAGCGAGGCGCAAGGGCGGTGACCGCGAGGTGCCGTCTGAAAGAAGCGCGGAAGCAAAACCGCGACCTGACGGACAGAAACCGAATATGAGGCATCTCTGGTTGGACGAGCAGGCCCGTATCTGCGAAGTCCCGCACCCATCAAGGCCAGAGCTGTAGATTCGGCAGGTGTGCGGGGAAGGCGGTCGTACTTACCTCGGGAGATCTGCATCGTGTCCCGGTGGACTGAGGGATTCGCAAGAGCCCCTGACCGCGGTGCAGAAGTCAGCAAAGGGCGTAGTAGGTGTCGGACACGAGCCGGTGAACCGGAAGCCTCACCGCACCGAAGGCCCGAACGGTCCCCGCAAGGGGATAAACGGAGTGGCGACTAGGACGCACGACTCATGAGCGGACAGCGGCTGACCGAACAGCTCCAGCTGGTCTTCGCACCGGTGGTGGACGAGGGGGCGCCCACCTCCCACGGC
>JBJXEJ010000146.1:0-83301 GCA_046154125.1 Rhizobacter sp.
GCGATGCCGCCTCAGCCGCGCCCGATGTACGGCATGGCCGTCGCCATGATCGTCATGAACTGCACGTTGGCCGACAGCGGCAGGCTGGCCATGTGGACCACGGCGTTGGCGACATGCGCCACGTCCATCCGCGGTTCGGACATCCGGCTGCCGTTGGCCTGAAGGATGCCGGCGGCCATGGCCTCGGTCATGTCGGTGGCGGCGTTGCCGATGTCGATCTGCCCGCAGGCGATGTCGTGCTCACGGCCGTCGAGCGAGGTCGACCGTGTCAGGCCGGTGATCGCGTGCTTGGTCGCGGTGTACGGGGCAGTGAAGGGGCGCGGCACATGGGCCGAGATCGATCCGTTGTTGATGATGCGGCCGCCGCGCGGGTTCTGCGCCTTCATCAGCCGGAACGCCTGCTGGGTGCACAGGAAGGCTCCGGTCAGGTTGACGTCGACCACTGCCTTCCATTGCTCGAAGCTCAGCTCGTCGATCGGCACCGCCGGGGCGCCGGTGCCGGCGTTGTTGAACAGCAGGTCGAGTCGGCCGCAGATGCTGCGCACCCGCTCGAACAGCGCGACCACCGAGGCCGGGTCGGTGACATCGGTGGGTACGGCCAGCGCATGGGTGGCGTTGACGCCTGCGGCGTCCGCAGTCTCGTTCAACGCGGCCTGGCGTCGACCGGCCAGCACCACGGTGTAGCCGGCATCCAGCAAGGCCAGCGCGCAGGCGCGCCCGATGCCGCTGCCGGCGCCGGTCACCACGGCGACTCGCATGTTCTCGATCATGCGAGCGGCTCGGCTTCGGGGGGCGATTCGATGGCCGGGCGCTGTTCGAAACAGTCGGTGAAGGTGAAGTACAGCGATGCGTAGAACACCGTCGAGAACATCAGCCCGGCCGGCAGGGCCGCCACGGCCACCAGCTGGGGTGCGCCGAACAGCATGAACACGGTGTTGACCAGGATCGCGAACAGGAAAACGAGTGCGGCCCAGGTCAGCCCGTACACCGTGAAGGCGCCCTTGTTGCGCCAGCAGGCAATGGTGCTCGAGAACAGCGACTGCGCCGGTCCCTGGCCGTCCCAGTGCACCAGTGCCGGGGCGTGCCAGAAAGGCAGCGCAAGCAGACTCGCCAGTCCGAGCCGAACGAGCATGCCGGCCGTCAGTCGCGGGTCGCTCATCAGCACGTCGAGGCGTTCGGTGTCGGCCGTCTTCGTGGTCATGGCCTCCTGCAGTGCATCGAACGTGCCGCCATCGACGACATTGCTGAGCCACATGATGAACAGGCTGGCACCGGCATAGATCAAGCCGAGCTTCAACATCGCGATGGCCTGGGGGCGCCGTCCGCGCACCGGCTCGATGAAGACGTTGGCCATCGGAGCCTGTCCCTTCAGCGCACGTTGGGTGGCCAGCATGAAGCCTTGCGACACCAGCGGCAGCGAGGTCAGCAACAGCAACGTCCCGATGCCGGGCACCAGCAGCATCAGCATCGCGCCGAACAGGAAGCTGGCGAACAGCGCGGCAAATGCCAGGGGTTTGCCGAAGAACACGCGAAAGCCGCTGCGCACCCACAGCACGCCGCGGCTTGCCGGCACGGTCAACAATTTCATGCGGCGTCCGGCGTGGCGGCTCGTGAGGAGGGAAGGATCGGATGCCACGGGGTGTCGACCCGCTGGCGCAGCACGCGTTCGAAGTGGGTCGGATCGTGGGCAGTCAGCATCGCGGCGTCGCGCGGCAGGTGCAGATCCCACAGCCGCGAGATCCAGAAGCGCAGGGCGCCGCCGCGCAGCATTGCCGGAAACAGGCGCTGCTCATCGCCGGTGATCGGACGCACCGCGTGGTACGCCTCGACCAGTGCCAGCGCGCGGTCTTCGTCGAGGCGGCCGGTGACGAGATCGATGCACCAGTCGTTGAGGCACACGGCGATGTCGAACAGGAAGGTGTCGACGCCGGCAAAGTAGAAATCGAAGAGGCCGCTCAGCCGGTCTCCGCTGCCATCGGGCCGCTCGTCGAACATCACGTTGTCGCGGAACAGGTCGGCATGCACCGGACCGCGCGGCAGGCGGGTGCATGCAGGCGACAGTGCCATGTGCTGCTGGAATGCCAGTTCCGCCTCGATGAGCGCGCGTTGGGATTCGGTCAGGAAGGGCTGCACCACCGGCACTGTCTCGGTCCACCAGGCAAGTCCGCGCAGGTTGGGCTGGTGCAGGTCGAAATCGAGCCCGGCGACGTGCATCCGCGCGAGCATGCCGCCGAGTTGCTCGCAGTGTTCGACGTCGGGCGCAAGGCGGCTGCTTCCGCTGAGGCGGTCAACCACCGCGGCCGGCTTGCCCTGAAGCGTGTGGAGGATTTCGCCCTGAGCATCCGCGCACGGGTCGGGCACCGGGATGCCGCGCTGCGCCAGGTGCTTCATCAGCCGCAGGTAGAACGGCAACTGCTCGGCGGTCAGGCGCTCGAACAGCGTCAACACGTAGCGGCCCTGCGTGGTCTCGGCGAAATAGTTGGTGTTCTCGATGCCGCCCGCGCAGCCTTCAAGCGCCGTCAGGCGACCGATGTTCAGGCGCAGGACGAGTTCAGCGGCCGCATCGAACGGCACTTCGGTGTACACAGCCATCGCAGACAGTTGCGAACCAGGTTCGCGCAAGAAAAGTTGGAATCGGAGTGTCGTGCAGTCGGGAGTGTCGCCGTCAGAACGACAGCACGGGCCACACCCGCTTGCCTACGGAACCATTGGAGCCGTTCGGGCCTTCGGTCTGGTCGGGTGCACCGCTCGGCGGAATGATCTCGTAGGGCTTGCCGCCCTTCTTCGGGGTGACGGTGATGCGCTTGGTCTGCCCGCGCACCTTCAATTCGTCGATGCGCGCACCATCGTCCTCGACCACGGTCTTGCGCACGGCAGGCTCGCCGCGCTGGGTCTTCTCGTCTGCCGAGGGTGCGGCGGGATCAAGTGGCCTGGCTGACGGCAGGATCTCGACGACCGTGGGGCGTTGTGGCGTAGCCGGGGCCTCGGCCCGGGCCACGCCCGGAAGGCTGGCGGTACAAAACAGCACGAAGAGTGCGGAAAACCAGCGTTGACTTGTGCTCATCGGGTCATTTTAGGCGCCGATGCCTGCGGCTGGCGCGACGCCGGACACCAGGCGCCGTTGCGCGGGACACGTGCGTCCCGGCCGCCACACTGAGCAGCACAATCCGTTGATGAGTTCCACCCCACCCCACGTGATGCTGCTGGTCGACGGATCCAGCTACCTTTACCGCGCCTACCACGCGCTGCCGGATCTGCGCGGACCGGACGGGTTCCCGACCGGGGCGCTGCATGGCATGGTGGCGATGCTGCAGCGCGCGCTGAAGGACGTGAAGCCCGAACATGCGGTGTGCGTGTTCGACGCGAAGGGGCCGACCTTCCGAGACGAGTGGTACCCGCAATACAAGGCGCACCGCAGCCCTATGCCCGAGCCGCTGGTGCAGCAGATCGAGCCCATCCACGAAGTCGTGAGACTGCTCGGCTGGCCGGTGTTGATGGTGCCCGGCATCGAGGCAGACGACGCGATCGGCACGCTGGCGCGGGTCGCGGCCGCGTCGGGCCACCAGGTCGTCATCTCCACGGGTGACAAGGATCTGGCCCAACTCGTGAACGACCGCGTCACGCTGATCAACACGATGAGCAACGAGCGGCTCGATGCGCATGGCGTGATGGCCAAGTTCGGCGTGCCGCCAGAGCGCATCGTGGACTACCTGACGCTGATGGGTGACACGGTCGACAACGTTCCCGGCGTCGAGAAGGTCGGTCCCAAGACGGCCGCCAAGTGGATCGCCGAGCACGGCTCGCTCCAGGGCGTGATCGCCGCCGCCGATGGCATCAAGGGCGCGGCCGGCGAGAACCTGCGGCGTGCGCTCGACTGGCTGCCGCAGGCACAGCGGTTGGTCACGGTGCGCCTCGACTGCGACCTGGCCGGGCACGTGCCCGGCTGGCCGGTGCTCGATGCGCTGGCGCTGAAGGAAGCCGACCGGGAGGCCTTGCGCGATTTCTATGCGCGCTACGGATTCAAGACCTGGTTGCGCGACATCGAGGCGTCGCTCGGCGTGGTGGCTGCGGAACCGCCGGCTCGCAAGCGCGCGGCTCCAGCGAAGGCCGCGTCGGGCGAACCGGACCTGTTCAGTGCCGAGGCCGAACCCGCCGAAGCGCCCGCGAGCCACCTGGCCTCCATCGATCCCGTCGAGCACCACTACGACACGGTGCTGACGCGCGAAGCGCTCGAAGCCTGGGCCGCGAAGATCGAAGCGGCTTCTCGAGAGGGCACCCTCACCGCGATCGACACCGAGACCGATTCGCTCGATGCGATGCGGGCGCAACTGGTCGGCATCTCGCTCAGCGTGACCCCCGGCGAGGCGGCCTACATCCCGCTGCGCCACGACTACACCGGTGCGCCGGCGCAGTTGCACGTCGACGAAGTGCTGGCCCGCCTGAAGCCCTGGCTCGAAGACCCCGCGGCACCCAAGCTGGGCCAGAACATCAAGTACGACACCCATGTATTGCAGAACGCCGGCATCCACATCCAAGGCTACGCGCACGACACGATGCTGGAAAGCTACGTGCTCGAAGCGCACAAGCCCCACAGTCTGGAGAGCCTGGCGCAGCGCCACCTGGGTCGCGGCGGACTGAGCTACGAGGACCTCTGCGGCAAGGGTGTGCACCAGATTCCCTTTGGCCAGGTCGATGTGGACAGGGCGGCCGTCTACTCGTGCGAAGACAGCGACATGACGCTTGACGTGCACCGCACGCTGTGGCCGCAGATCGAGGTCGAACCGGGTCTGCGTGATGTGTATGCGCGCATCGAGCTGCCGACCGCGCTGCTGCTGCAGCGCATTGAACGCACTGGCGTGTTGATCGACCCGTCCCGCCTGGCGGCGCAGAGCCAGCAACTCGGCGAGCGGATGGTCGCGCTGGAGGCCGAAGCCTACGAACTGGCCGGCCAGCCGTTCAACATGGGCAGCCCGAAGCAGATCGGCGAGATCCTGTTCACCAAGCTGGGCCTGCCGGTCAAGAAGAAGACCGCGACCGGCGCGCCGAGCACCGACGAAGAGGTGCTGGCCGAACTGGCGGCCGATTACCCGCTGCCGGCGCGGCTGCTCGAGCACCGCAGCCTGTCGAAGCTGAAGGGCACCTACACCGACAAGCTGCCGCTGATGATCAACCCCGCCACCGGCCGCGTGCACACCAACTATGCGCAGGCGGTGGCGGTGACTGGCCGGCTGGCCAGCAACGAACCCAACCTGCAGAACATCCCGATCCGCACCGCCGAGGGCCGCAAGGTGCGCGAAGCCTTCATCGCCCCGCCCGGGCACGTGATCCTGAGTGCCGACTACTCGCAGATCGAGTTGCGCATCATGGCGCACATCAGCGAGGACCCGGGTCTGCTGAAGGCCTTCGCCGACGGCATGGACGTGCACCGCGCGACCGCGAGCGAGGTGTTCGGCATCGATGCGGCGTCGGTCACTTCCGAGCAGCGGCGCTATGCCAAGACGATCAACTTCGGCCTGATCTACGGCATGGGTGCGTTCGGCCTGGCGCAGAGCCTGGGCATCGAGCGCAGCGCGGCGGCGGCCTACATCGAGCGGTACTTCCAGCGGTTCGCAGGCGTGAAGCGCTACATGGACGACACGCGGGCATCGGCGAAGGACAAAGGCTTTGTCGAAACGCTGTTCGGACGCCGCGTCTACCTGCCCGAGATCAACGGCGGCAACGGCCCGCGCAAGGCCGGTGCGGAGCGGCAGGCCATCAACGCGCCGATGCAGGGCACGGCCGCCGACCTGATCAAGCTGGCGATGCTGGCTGTGCAGCGGGTGCTGGATGCCGAGGGCCGTGCCTCGCGCATCGTGATGCAGGTGCATGACGAGCTGGTGCTGGAGGTGCCCGATGCCGATCTCGATTGGGCTCGATCTGCCGTGCCTGCGGCGATGGCGTCTGTCGCGACCTTGAAGGTGCCGTTGCTGGCGGAAGTGGGCGTGGGGGCCAACTGGGATGAGGCCCATTGAGGGATGGTTTCTTGTCGAGCGACTGCGCCGGGGCTGAAACCGACGCGGTGCAGCGAACTGCAAACCCGCCGGCTAAGAGCCGGACCGCTCGACCCGAGCCGCGATGTAGATGTCCCACACCGCCATGAACATTGCGGCGATCACGGGCCCGATCACGAAGCCGTTGATACCGAAGGCCGCCATGCCGCCTAGCGTCGAGATCATCACGACGTAATCGGGCATCTGGGTGTCCTTGCCGACCAGGAACTGGCGCAACACGTTGTCCACCAGGCCGATCACCAGCACCCCATAGGCGATCAGCGCAACACCCTGGCCGACGGCACCCGTCACGAGGAAATACAGCGCGACCGGCATCCAGATCAGCCCGGCTCCGATCGCCGGAAGCAGTGACAGGAAGGCCATCAGAACCGCCCACAACAGCGCGCCGGTGACGCCGAGAAACCAGAACGCGAGGCCGCCCAGCGCGCCCTGTGTGGCCGCGACCACCACGTTGCCCTTGACCGTCGCGCGGATCACCGTGGTGAACTTGCGCAGCAGGTTGCGCTTGTCCTGTTCGTCGAGAGGAATGGCCGCGTTGACATGCAGCGCAAGGGCGGCACCGTCGCGCAGCAGGAAGAACACGAGGTAGATCGTGATCACGAAGCTGACGACGAACTCGAAGGTGTTCTGCCCGATGCTCAGTACCTGCGTGGCGATCAGGCTGGTTCCCTGCGCGATCGCCGCGGTGAGTTTCAGCTTCAGCGCGGCGATGTTGCCGAACCCGAAATGGTTCAGCAGGTCGGTGACCCACGCGGGCAGCGCGAGCACGATCTGCTCGAAGTAGCGGCCGAAGTCGAGCTCGCCTGACTGCGTGCGGGCGTACACGCCGGCTCCTTCACGAGCCAGCGATGCGGCGATCACCGCCAGCGGAAGCAGCACGATCAGCACGATCGCGGCCAGCGTGGCCAGCGCGGCCAGCGATGGGTGATCGGGCATTCGACGCTTCAGGCGTCGGTGCATAGGTGCGAACAGTATCGCGAGCACCAGGCCCCAGAACACCGAACCGAAGAACGGCCAGAGGATCCAGCCGAACCCCAGCGACACCGCCACCAGCACGAAAAGGAAAGCCCTGTTCTCGAGCATGGAGTCGCGTTTCGGATCGGGTGGGGACATATCGGCGGCAGGTGCTGGGATGTCCGGGATGGTATCGCCGGGTCTGTCACGGCCGTGTCACGGCGCTGACACATCATCCGGGGTCTGAATCGCTGTCCGCGCGTGTGGTGCATGGACCGACGCGACGGTTCAACCTCCATAAACTAGCCGAATGAGCATCGATCCCCCGCAGCGAGCCAGTGTCGACCCCGTTGTGCTGACGTTGGCTGGCGCGACGCGTCCCGCGCCTGCGCCAGCCGCACCTGTGGCCATCCCGCAACCGGGCGATCCGTCGCTGATGCTCGGCCGCGAGACGTCGATCCTCGAATTCAACCGGCGGGTGCTGGCGCAGGCATTGCGCGCCGACGTGCCGCTGCTCGAACGCTTGCGCTACATCTGCATCGTGTCGTCGAACATCGACGAGTTCTTCGAGGTGCGCTTCGCCGATTACCTGGAAGCCTCGCGCTTGCCGAATGCCGGCGTGACCGACGCGGACGTGGAGGCGATCACCGCCGAAGCGCACCGGCTGATCGACGACCAGTACGCCGCATTCAACGACCAGGTCATGCCGCTGCTGCAGCGCGCGGACATCGTGATCCTGAACCATGCCGATCGCGACGAGGCGCAGCGCGAGTGGGTCGATCACTTCTTCCAGAAGCAGGTGCGGCCGCTGCTGGTGCCGATCGGGCTGGACCCGTCGCATCCGTTTCCGCTGGTCGCCAACAAGGCGCTGAACTTCATCGTGCGCCTGGGAGGCAAGGACGCATTCGGACGCGAGAACACGATCGCCATCGTCAAGGTGCCGCGCGTGCTGCCGCGCGTGATCCGCCTGCCCGATGCGCTGGTGCCCGGCAAGCAGGGTTTCGTGCTGCTGACCAGCGTGATCCGCGCGCATCTGGGCGAGTTGTTCCCGGGGCGCGAGGTGGAGACCTTCTCGCAATTCCGCGTCACGCGCGACTCCGACCTCGAAGTCGATGAAGACGATGTCAAGAACCTGCGGCAGGCACTGCGTTCGGGGCTCAGTTCGCGCCATTTCGGGCAGGCCATCCGGCTGGAGGTGGTCAGCAGCTGTCCCCCGGAGTTGTCCGAGTTCCTGCTCGAACAGTTCGACCTGCCCGAGGCGGCTCTCTACAAGGTCAACGGCCCGGTCAACCTGGTGCGCCTGAATCAGCTGATCGATCAGGTGACTGATCGCAGCGCGCGGCCGCCGCTGCGTTTTGCCCCGCACGAAGGCGTCTGGCCCGAGCGACGCCTGCCGCGCGGCCAGTCGATCTTTGCCAGCCTGCGCCGCGGTGATGTGCTGTTGCACCATCCGTTCGAGTCGTTCGACCCGGTGGTGCAGTTCCTGCGCGAAGCGGTCAACGACCCGGCGGTGCTCGCGATCAAGCAGACCATCTACCGCACCGGCAGCGAGTCGCCGCTGATGGACCTGCTGATCGAGGCCGCGCGCAAGGGCAAGGAGGTGATGGTCGTCGTCGAACTGAAGGCGCGCTTCGACGAAGAGGCGAACATCAACTGGGCCGAGCGGCTCGAGGCCGTCGGTGCCCAGGTGGTCTACGGCGTCGTCGGGCTGAAGACGCATGCCAAGCTGCTGCTGGTGACGCGACGCGAGGTCGGCGCTGGCGGCGGGCCGAACGCCGTGGTGCGGCTGCGTCGATATGCCCACCTGTCGACCGGCAACTACAACCCGAAGACGGCCCGGCTCTACACCGACATCGGCTACCTGACCGCGGACACCGAACTGACGGCCGACGCCGACGCGGTGTTCCAGCAACTGGCCAGCCTGGGCAAGATGAAGCCGCTGCGGCAACTGCTGCAGGCGCCGTTCACGCTGCATCGCCGGTTGATCCACACCATCGATCGCGTGGCAGACGCCGCCAGCGCCGGCCTGCCGGCGCGCATCGTCGTCAAGCTCAACGCGCTGACCGACCCGCCGCTGATCGATGCGCTGGTGCGCGCGGGGCAGGCGGGCGCCGACATCGACTTGATCGTGCGTGGCGCGTGTGTGCTGCGCCCCGGCGTGCCGGGCGCCACCGACCGCATCCGCGTGCGCTCGGTGGTCGGGCGCTTTCTCGAGCACTCGCGGGTCATGTATTTCCGCTGGGGGCCGGGCGACGACGACGAGGTGCTGTACCTGTCGAGCGCCGACTGGATGAGCCGCAACATGCTGCGCCGCATCGAGGTGGCGTGGCCGGTGCGCGATCCGGCGTTGCGCCAGCGCGTGATCGACGAGTGCCTGGTGCCCTACCTGCACGACCGCCGCGAGGCGTGGATGCTCAACACCGATGGCAGCTTCTCGCGCCTGGGCAGCAACGGCGTCAGTGCGCAGCAGGCGCTGGTCACGCGCTACAAGGCGGGCAACCCGGGACCGTGACGCAATGGACCTGATCCTCTGGCGCCACGCGGAAGCGCATGTCATCAAGGACGGGCAGTCCGATCTCGAACGCGCAGTGACCGCCAAGGGCGAGCGCCAGGCGCAGCGCATGGCCGACTGGCTGAACCAGCGGCTCGCGCATTCGACGCGCATCCTCGTCAGCCCCGCGTTGCGCTGCCAGCAGACGGCGAAGGCGCTGGGCAGGAACTTCAAGACCCTTGACGCGCTGGCGCCCGATGCCAGCGGCGAGGCGCTGCTGAAGGCCGCGCGCTGGCCCGACTCGCCCGACCCGGTGCTGGTGATCGGGCATCAGCCCACGCTGGGTCTGGTGGCCGCCCACCTGCTGGCCGACACGCCACAGGAGTGGTCGATCAAGAAGGGCGCGGTCTGGTGGTTGCGCCACCGCGACCGCGAAGGCAATACGCAGGTGGTGCTGCAGGCCGTGCAGTCGCCGGACTGCCTGTAACGGAACCGCGGCGGTCTCCGCAGCGTGGGGATCCGAGTGTCCTCGCTGTGAGTCGTTTTCGGCACGCCTCCCCCCGCGTCAATCCGGGCGGGCGATCTCCTTCCAGCCGGTGAAGCGTCGAGCGGGAATCCAGCGTGTCAGCCATTGACTCAGCAGTCGCCAGGGGATGAAAACGCCGGCCTCGGCGTCCGAACTGAACGCGTGCGTGATCACCGGTACGCCCGCGCAGTGGTTCTTGAGGTAGTCGACCATGGCATCGGGCGCACCGAACAGATCCCTCATCGCGGGCGCTGCCGATTGCAGGGTCAGCCCATGATCGCGTGCAAGGCAGACCCCGTGAGTCCGCAGCGCCTCGACGGCTTCTTCCGCCCCGTTTTTCGCCACCTGCTCAACCCAGGCGGCGATCGTTTTCCCGTGGACACGCGCCCCCAGCAGACGTTGCAGGCGGTCCTGTTCCAGCAGCGGCAGCCAATCCCGGCGGTATCGGATGCAGGGCGAGACCGTGAACGCACGCGCCATTGCAAGCAATTCTGCAGGCGTGTGCATCTCGACTTGCGCCCAGGGCGCACGCGGAGCCGCCAGATCCGGCAATCCCACATCGGTCGGCATGCCGCTTCGCGACAGTTGCTCGTGCCACGCGTCACGCTCGGGGCCCTCAGGAAACCATCGGAAATCATTGGCGAACAACCCCTCTGCGCTGCCATAGGCCAGATGGAGCTCATCGGACATGCACCAGCGATTGCCCAGTGCACGAATCGCCATGGCGGCATAGCGTTCAAAGTCGGGGTGATCGCGCAAGACTGCTTTCCGCTCGGGATCCCGCGCGGCGCGGCGCAAGGCAGCGTCGACCGAGGCAAACCACTGCGATCGCAGGACCACCAGCGCACCGAAGAATCGGACGGTTCCAGGCAGTCGCGGGTGATGGAGCAAACCCCCTCCCCACACCCCAATGCGCTCGCGTGCGTCGCGGTCGGGCCAAGCGTCCCACCCAAATTGCACCGTCAAGAGTTCGGCCAGCGAGTTGTGCACACGATGTCGTGCCGGGTGCTCTGCTGCTTCAGCCGGCATCTCGCACAACGAGCAGGCGACTGCGCTGTCCGTTCCAGGATCGGGCGTCACGCCCGGTGGCTGATCTTCGTGGAGCGTCTTGAGCATGGAGATAGTCTTCTGGTGGGCGAAGCGAGCGAAATGTCAGCGGCCCTGGAAGGCGTTCGAACACGGTTTCCCCGATGCCCGCCCGTGGCTTGGCGCTGCTCAATAGGCCTGGGTCCTGGGCAGATCGAGTTGCAGCGGCCCGCTGCGCTGCCAGGCGGCGGCTTCCTCGGTCAGCAGGTAATGGGTTCGCGGGTGGCTTTCGAGCCACCCGGGCTGCCAGGTCAGTTCGGCCAGCGAACCCTTGCGTCGCAACGCGATCGCATGGTTGTCCACCGGTCCGCGCGCATGGCACTTGATGATGGCGAGGCGCAGACACAGGGCCTGCCACGCGAAATCGGCCTGCATCAGGCTCGCCTCGACCTTGCGCAGGCCGCCGCGCTGCGCCAGCACCAGTTCGGCCAGGCGCCGCTGCTGCGATTGCGAGAACCCGGCCGCATCGACGTTGCCCAGCATGTAGGCGCTGTGGCGATGGTGGTCGTGGTGCGACACCATCATGCCGATCTCGTGCAGCGCGCAGGCCCATTGCAGTTCGCGTCGTGCATCGCGTCCGGCGTCGGGCTGCACGTTGTTGTAGAGAATGTCCGCGATCCGGCCCACCCGTTGGGCCTGCGCCTCGTCGACGAGGAAGCGTTGCTGCAGCTCGCGCACCGAGCTGTCGCGCACGTCCTCGCCTTCGTTGGCCTGCTGGCTGGCGTTGAGCCGCTCGTCGAGATCGAAGATCACGCCCTGGCGCAGCGCACCGCGTGCGGGCAGCAGCGCATCGATGCCGAAGTGCGTGGCGAGCGTGTACAGGATCGACAGCCCTCCGGCGATGATCGCGCGGCGGTCTTCCTTCAGGCCCGCCAGCGCGAGCCGGTCGACCCGGCCGGCTGCAATGCACTGCTCCATCAGCCAGCGCAGCCCGCCCGGGGTGATGCGGCCGTCGGTCACGCGGTTGGCCGACAGCAGTTGCGACACCGCACCGACGGTGCCCGACGAACCCAGGGCCTCGACCCAGTGCGACGGTGCGAAGGGCTCGAGGGCTTCTTCCAGCTCGGCGCCCGCCGCCACCTGCGCTGCGCGGAAGGCGGCCTGGGTGTAGCGGCCATCGCCGAAGTACTTCATCGACAGGCTCACGCTGCCGACCTGGAATGACTCGGCGCGCAGCGGCTTGCGGCCTTCGCCGAGGATCATCTCGGTCGACCGTCCACCGATGTCGATCACCAGCCGCGGCTGCTCGGACGGTTGCAGTCGGGCCACGCCGGCATAGATGAGCCGAGCCTCCTCGCGTCCGGAGATCACCTCGATTGGATAGCCGAGCACGGTTTCCGCGCGCGCGAGAAAGGCATTGCGGTTGCGTGCCTCCCGCAGCGTCTGCGTCGCGACCGCGCGCACTTGCCAGGCTGCGACGCCCTGGAGCCGGTTGGCGAAGCGCGCCAGACAGGAGAGGCCGCGCAGCATGGCCTCCTCTGTCAGCAGACCGTTCTCGTCGAGGCCGCCGCCGAGGCGAACGGTTTCCTTCAGGTAGTCGACGCGTCGGTAGCGTGTGCCGTCGAGCTGGCCCAGTTCGAGCCGGAAGCTGTTCGATCCCATGTCGATCGCGGCCAGCTGACCGCGCCAGCGTGCCCCGGCCTTGTCGGGAGGAGCGGGCCGCGCTGTGAGGGTCGAATTCATCGAGGAATTGTCGGGGATAACCGTGACACGATCCGCCGTGCGGCGCGGTCCGGCATGGAGGCGCGTCGCCGCCGAGGCCGGCGCGGCACCGAACTTTTCGTGTGCCGGCGGATCGCTGTGCAAGGCTCCGTTTCCCAACCCTGCAACGAGGTGACCCCGATGTTCAAGAACGAGTTCGACAGCCTGTTGCCGACGCGCGCCTACAGCCGGCGCGATTTCGTGCAGACCGCCGTGGGCAGCGGGTTCGCCGCGGCCGTGCTGCCGGTCGGTGCGCAGACGATCCAGACCGACACCTCGGGCCTGGTGGCGGGGCCGGTGACGATCCCCGTCGGCGATTTCGGCATGCCCGCGTACCGCGCGGCACCGGTGGGCGCCAGCGCGCCACCGGTGGTGCTGGTGATCAGCGAGATCTTCGGCGTGCACGAGCACATTGCCGATGTCGTTCGTCGATTCGCGAAGCTCGGCTACCTGGCGATCGCGCCCGAGTTGTTCGTGCGCCAGGGCGATGCGAAGGCGGTCACCGACATGGCCCGGCTGATGACCGAGATCATCGCCAAGGTGTCCGATGCACAGGTGATGGGCGACCTGGACGCCACCGTCGCCTGGGCGAAGGGCCAGGGTGGCGACACCTCGAAGCTCGGCATCACCGGCTTCTGCTGGGGCGGTCGAATCACCTGGCTGTACAGCGCGCACAACCCGGCCGTCAAGGCGGGTGTGGCGTGGTATGGCCGCCTGGTCGGTGCGCCGTCGGCGCTGCAGCCAACGCACCCGGTGGACATTGCCGCGCAATTGCGCGCGCCGGTACTGGGCCTGTACGGCGGCGCCGATACCGGGATCCCTGCCGTCAGCATCGACCAGATGAAGACGGCGCTGTCAGCCGGTTCGCCGGCGGCGAAGCGGTCGCAGTTCGTCGTCTACCCGGACGCGCCCCATGCGTTTCACGCCGACTATCGGCCCAGCTACCGAAAGCCGGCCGCTGAAGACGGCTGGCAGCGCTGCCAGGCCTGGTTCAAGTCGAATGGCGTGGCCTGACGACTGTCGTGTGCGTCAGCGCACGACCAGCACGGGAATCGAACTGTGCGTGAGCACCTTCTGCGTCTCGCTGCCCAGCAGCAGCGCCGAGACGCCGCGGCGCCCGTGCGAAGCCATCACCAGCAGGTCGCAGTGGGCGGTCTTGGCGAGGTCAATGATGGCCTGCCACGGGTGATCGGCTTCCACGGTGTGCGCTTCGCAAGCCACGCCGGCCGTGGTGCAGGCCTGCTGCACCCGCTGCACGCGCGCCGCCGAAATGCGCACCTGCGCGTCGAAATACTCCTGCGGAGGGACCGGCTGCATCTCGGACATCGCGTTGTAGGGGAACGGTTCCTTGACGCTCATGGTGACGATCTGGGCGCCCAGCGATTTCGCCAGCGCGATGGCGGTGTCGACGGCCTTGTTGGTGATGTCCGAACCGTCGGTCGGGACCAGGATGCGCTTGAACATGACGTGCTCCTTGAATGCAGTGCTGAACCGCTCAGCCACGAGCAACCGGACGGGAGGGGTCCGATGACCATTCACTCCATGACCCGGGGTACAGCGCGGCACCGTCGAATCCTGCGACGGCCATCGCAAGCAGGTTGTGGCAGGCGGTGACTCCCGAGCCGCACTGGTGCACGACTTCGGCCGTCGGCCGGATGCCGATCAGTGCCAGGAATTCGGCGCGCAACGCCTCCGCCGACTTGAACCGACCGTTGGTGGCGAGGTTGTCCTTGAAGAAACGATTGCGCGCGCCGGGAATGTGCCCCGCCTGCGCGTCCAGCGGTTCCACCTCGCCGCGGAAGCGCTCTGGTGCGCGCGCGTCGATCAGCGCGATCCTGCCGAGTTGCGACTGCAGGGTTCGGGCGTCGACCGTGTGCGCCTGTGGCGACGGCTCTGCGACCATCGGATAGGCAGGCTGAGGTGACGCGGTCGCGCCAGCGCCGCTTTCGACGGTGCCACCGATGGATTGCCATGCGGCCCATCCTCCGTCGAGCACCGCGACCGCCTCGTGGCCCAGCCAGCGCAGCATCCACCACAGCCGCGAGGCAAACATCGCGCCTTGGCGGTCGTAGACGACGACTTGCATGGCAGAGGAGATTCCCAGCCGACCTGCGGTGGCAGCGAACACGCTGCGCTCGGGCAGTGGATGGCGGCCGTTGAGCCCGGTCTTCGCGCCACACAGGTCGCGATCGAGGTGAACATGCTGCGCGCCGGGCAGATGCCCCTCCAGAAAGGCACGCTCACCGGCGGCCGGGTCTGCCAGGTCGAAGCTGGTGTCCAGAACCAGCACCGGTGCACCGCTGCCGATCAGCGACAGGAGGGCTTCGGGGCCGATCAACGTGGTGTGGGGCCGTGCGGCGGAGTTCATGGTGTGATGTGGCCGGCCGCCGCGTTCAGCAAGCGTTGCATCTCGGCCGCCGGCCGCGCCGGGCCAGGCAGCAGTTCGGCGCCCATGGTTTTCCGATACCAGGCGTGGAACTGCTCCATGCCGTCTTCCATCGGGCTCTGGTAAGGGCCCGACTCGTGGTCGCCGCGCTGCCACAGCGCAGCCCGACCCTGGTCCATGCGCAGCGCGATCTCGTCGTCCTCGATGCAGGTCTCGAGATAAGCGGCCTGCTGGGTATCCATGTACTCGCGCTCGAACGCGGCGATCTCTTCGGGGTAATAGAACTCGACCACGTTGGTCGTGTGCCGTGGCCCGCGGGGGTAGAGCGTCGACACCACCAGCACGTTCGGATACCACTCGATCATCACGCCCGGGTAATAGGTCAGCCAGATCGCGCCGTATTTCGGTGGCCGGCCTGCATGATGCTCCTGCTGGTAGCGAAGAACCTCGTTGTGCCAGCGGCTGTAGACATTGGAGCCGGGCTTGCCGAGCGCCTCGCCCGAAGCGGTGGCGACTCCGACCGTCTGGACCGAGTACTCGCGTCCCATTTCCCAGCGCAGGTCGTCGGTGGTGACGAAATTGCCCAGCCCGGGGTGGAACGGCCCGACGTGGTAGTCCTCAAGGTACACCTCGATGAAGGTCTTCCAGTTGTAGTCGCACTCGTGCACGTGCACGCGATCGAGCACGTGGCCGGTGAAATCGAGATCTGCGCGGGACCCGAGGCCGGCCAGGTCGGTGGCGATGTCGCGGCCGTTGTCCTCGAACACCAGGCCGTTCCAGCTGCGCGTCCTGTAGTTGTTCAGGTGCAGGCACGGGGACTCGGCAAAGTGCGGTGCACCGACCAGCTGGCCTTTCAGGTCGTAGGTCCAGCGGTGCAACGGGCAGACGATGTTGCTGTGGGTGTTGCCGCGCCCGTGCAGGATGAGGGCCTGACGGTGGCGGCACACGTTGGAGATCAGCTCAACGCTGTTAGCCGTGCGCACCAGCATCCGGCCATCCCCCTCCTGCGGCAGCGTGTAGTAGTCACCGGGGTTCGGCACCGACAGCTCGTGCCCGAGGTAGCGTGGCCCGTGCCGGAACAGCGTGTCGGCTTCGCGCTGGAACAGCGCTTCGTCAAAGTAGGCCGACGCGGCCAGAGGGAGGGCGTTGTGCCTGGCACCGCTTCTTTTGGGTTGCCCCGCAGCGGGCGTCAGGGCGCCTCGCGCGACGTGCAGATCGGACATGGTCCTTCGGGTCTCCTCGGAGAGGGTGGCGGGTGCTCGTGAGTTCGCCTCGAACCACGAATCAGTGCCCAGGGGCCGAAATCGGACGCCCCCGGTGATGAAGGGAGTCTCCATCATCTTGAAAAGATGCATTTTAGGCGGCGCCGGGGTTGGCCATCCTTGATCCAGCGCATTGCTCGCAAAGTGCCGCTGTCTGCGCAGCCCGCACCGTTTTCCCTCTCGGCGCCCTTTCGGGTCCGCTGTCTACAATCGTCAGGCTTCGTGACCGTCCATGGCCAAGACCTCCTCCCCATCCGCAAATCCCGCCTCTGTTCCCGTCAGCGCCTCGCAAGTGCCAGACAACTACGAGGCGGCGCTGTCGGAACTGGAACGCCTGGTCGATGCGATGGAGGCCGGCCAACTGCCGCTGGACCAGTTGCTCGACAAGTACCGGCGTGGTGCTGAGTTGCTGAATTTCTGCCGACACCGTCTTGAAGCGGTCGAGCAGCAGGTGAAAGTGCTTGAAGACGGGCAGCTCAAGCCCTGGAATCCGACGTGATGGTTTCGGTGATCGATCTGGATGCCTGGGCGCGCTCCGAGCTGTCCGTCGTCGAGGAGTGCCTGAGTGCGTGGGTGCCGGCCTGTGCGCCTGCGGGACTGGGCATTGCGATGCGCTACGGCGTCCTGGACGGCGGCAAGCGCCTCCGGCCGCTGCTGGTGCTGGCGGCAGCGCACGCGGTGGGTGGTTCGCGTCCGGCTTCGTTGCGCGCGGCGTGCGCGGTCGAGCTGATCCATGCCTATTCCCTGGTGCACGACGACATGCCCTGCATGGACAACGACGTGCTGCGGCGCGGCAAGCCGACGGTGCATGTGCAGTTCGGCGAGGCGCAGGCGATGCTGGCCGGCGACGCGATGCAGGCGCTGGCCTTCGAAGTGCTGACTCCGACGAATCACGGTGCGGCTGACGAATCGGTGCCTCCAGCGCTGCAGGCACGCCTGTGCGGGCTGCTCGCGCGCGCCGCCGGCTACGACGGCATGGCCGGCGGTCAGGCCATCGATCTGGCCAGCGTCGGTCGCCCGCTCGACGAGCGCAGTCTGCGCGACATGCACCATCGCAAGACCGGGGCGCTGTTGCGCGCCAGCGTGATGATGGGAGCGGCTTGTGGTGAGATCGATGCGTCGGCCTGGTCGGCGCTCGAGGTGTACGGCGACTCGATCGGACTGGCTTTCCAGGTCATCGACGACGTGCTGGACGTGACCCAGCAGTCCGACGTACTGGGCAAGACGGCGGGCAAGGATATTGATGCCAACAAGCCGACGTATGTCAGCCTGTTGGGGCTGGAAGCGGCCCGGCGGCATGCGTTCGAACTGCGTGATCAGGCGCAGTCTGCGCTGGTGCAGTCGGGTCTGCGCGATACGGTGTGGCTCGGCCTGCTGGCTGACAAGGTGGTGGAACGGGACAGTTGACGATGAACAACGCATTGCTCCAATCGATCGAGTCGCCGGCCGATGTGCGCCGGCTGTCGCGCAGTGAACTGCATGTCCTGGCGGGCGAGCTGAGGGACTACCTGCTGCACAGCGTGTCGCAGACGGGTGGCCACCTGTCGTCCAACCTCGGCACGGTCGAGTTGACGATTGCACTGCACAAGGTCTTCGACACGCCGAACGACCGCATCGTCTGGGACGTCGGCCACCAGACCTACCCGCACAAGATCCTGACCGGTCGGCGTGATCGCATGGGGTCGCTGCGCCAGCTCGGCGGCATCAGCGGTTTCCCTCGCCGAGACGAAAGCGAATACGACACCTTCGGTACCGCGCATTCGTCGACATCGATATCGGCGGCGCTGGGCATGGCGATCGGCGCGCGGATGAAGGGCGAGCACCGCAAGGCGATTGCGGTCATCGGCGACGGTGCGATGAGCGCCGGCATGGCCTTCGAGGCACTCAACAATGCCGGCGTCGCCGGTGCCGACGTGCTGGTCATCCTGAACGACAACGACATGTCGATCTCGCCGCCGGTGGGCGCGCTGAACCGCTATCTGGCGCGGTTGATGAGCGGGCGCTTCTATGCCAACGCACGCGACACGGCCAAGTCGGTGCTCAAGAACGCGCCGCCACTGCTCGAACTGGCGCGCCGCTTCGAATCGCACGCCAAGGGCATGGTCGTTCCGGGCACGATCTTCGAGGAGTTCGGCTTCAACTACGTCGGGCCGATCGACGGACACGACCTGGACGCGCTGATCCCGACTCTGGAGAACCTGCGCAACCTGAAGGGTGCGCAGTTCCTGCACGTCGTCACCAAGAAGGGGCAGGGCTACAAGCTCGCAGAGAACGACCCGGTGGCATACCACGGTCCGAGCAAGTTCAATCCGGCCGTCGGCATCAAGCCTGTGGCCCCCGGCAAGCCGACCTTCACGCAGGTGTTCGGCTCGTGGCTGTGCGATATGGCCGAGGCAGACCCGCGGCTGGTCGGCATCACGCCGGCCATGCGCGAGGGCTCGGGCATGGTCGAGTTCGAGAGCCGATTCCCGAGCCGTTATCACGATGTCGGCATCGCCGAACAGCATGCCGTGACCTTTGCCGCCGGCCTGGCCTGCGAAGGCCTGAAGCCGGTGGTCGCGATCTATTCGACGTTCCTGCAGCGTGCCTACGACCAGTTGATCCACGACGTGGCGATCCAGAACCTGCCAGTGGTGTTCGCACTCGATCGCGCAGGCCTCGTCGGTGCCGATGGCGCCACCCATGCGGGCAACTACGACATCGCCTACCTGCGCTGCATTCCGAACATGAGCGTGATGACGCCGGCCGACGAGAACGAATGCCGCCAGTTGCTGTACACCGCATTCCTGCAGGACCACCCGACCGCGGTGCGCTATCCGCGCGGCAAGGGCGCCGGTGTCGAGGTGCAGCAGGCGATGTCCGCGATCCCGCTCGGCAAGGGCGAAGTGCGACGCACGGCCAGCCCAGCCAGTGGCTCGCACGGCAAGCGCATTGCGATCCTGGCGTTCGGCACGCTGCTCTACGCCGCGCTCGAAGCGGCAGAGCGCCTCGATGCGACCGTGGCCAACATGCGATTCGCCAAGCCGCTGGATGTGGAACTGGTCGCCGAACTGGCGCGCAGTCACGATGCGCTGGTCACCATCGAGGACGGCTGCACCATGGGCGGAGCGGGCTCGGCGGTGCTCGAGGCGCTGCAGCAGGCCGGGCTCGTGCTGCCGGTGCTGGTGCTGGGTCTGCCCGATCAGTTCACCGAGCACGGCGACCCTGCGGTGTTGATGTCGAATTGCGGTCTCGATGCGGCGGGTATTGAACAGTCCGTTCTGAAGCGCTTCGGCGGCCGGCCTTCGCTGGTGCGTCCAGCTGTCCATCAGTGATCGGCCGAATCTGCCTTCCTCATTGAAGGGTGGGCACGATCAACGCGGCAGGGCGGGCTGGATGGCTCGACGAGCCCGGCTTCGCTCGCGCCAGCGTCTGCGAGGGCCGTTCTCCGAACTGGCGACGGTAGTCGCTCGCGAACTGGCTCAGGCTCCAGAAGCCATGCCTGCCGGCGGCGTCCTGCACAGACGCTGCCGCGCCCCCCAGCAGGTCGCGCCGCGCGGCATTCAGGCGCAGCGTGCGCAGGTAGACGACCGGGCTGGATCCGACCACGGTCTCGAACGCATATTGCAGGGTGCGACGGCTGACATGCAGTCGCTCGCACAGTTCGGGCACGGTGGGAATGGCCTGGGGTTGTGAGTTCACCTGATCGCAGGCTCGCCGTACCAGCCGTCGGCGGCGATCGAAGCTGAGTCCTTCGAGGCCATCGGCGGACGGCGCAGCGAGCACCGACACCAGCGTGTCGAGCACGGCGGCTTGCGCGAACCGACGCGCCTGCGCGTGGTCGTGACAACTGTCGCCGTTGCCTGCCTGGCCCAGCAGCAGCGCCAGGCCGCGCCGCAACAGCGCATGGGCGGCCAGATCGCAGGACAGCCAGCCAGGCTGGTTCAGCGCCTCCAGACTCAGCGGGCGGCCCAGCGCGTGCGCCGCAGTCTGCAGGGCGCTGCGCGAAGCGACGATACCGAAGATGTCGTGCTGGTTCGGTGTCAGCAACTCGAACTCGGCGTCACTGCCGCTGACCATCACGCCGCCTTCTCCCACCACATGCCCCTCGATGCGCGAGCCGTCGGGCGCCATCGTGATGCCGCACCACACGGTGTCGGGGCGTATGCGGCAGGTCTGGCGCACCGCATGGCTGGTGCGTTCGCGGAACACCTGCACGTCGTCGAACCACACCTCCGACAGCTCCCCGCGAAAGGCACCTCCGGACAACTGGTCGTACTGCTGCTGCCAGCCGCTGAGGTTGGCCGCGTGCGCGACCACGTCGTCGGACTGCGTCCAGCGCAGCGCTGCTGCATCGCCCGCCGATGGCGAGGGTGCGACGAAGGGCATGGAGGTTGGCCGCATGGTGATCTCCTGCGATGTTTGCCGAATCTCGATAACGCCGGTGTCGGCATCGGCCGTAGCCTGAGCGTCATCGACGTCGTGGACATGCGTGCAAGCGTCGGGCCACTTCATGTTGGTGCAAATCGCCGCCACCCACCATAGGAATCGACACCATGAGCACTTCGACCCCGCACACGCTCGGCAAGACGCTGGGCACCTTCCAGTTGTGGGGCATCGCCGTCGGGCTGGTGATCTCGGGCGAGTACTTCGGATGGAGTTACGGCTGGGCTTCGGCCGGCACGCTGGGGTTCCTGGTGACCTCGGTGTTCATCGCGCTGATGTACACCACCTTCATCTTCAGTTTTACCGAACTGACCACCGCGATTCCACATGCCGGCGGGCCGTTCGAGTACAGCCGGCGAGCCTTCGGGCCGACCGGTGGGTATGTGGCCGGCTTTGCGACGCTGGTCGAATTCGTCTTCGCGCCGCCGGCCATCGCGCTTGCCATTGGTGCCTACGTGAACGTGCAGTTCCCGTCGCTCGATCCGAAGTGGATCGCCTTCGGCGCCTACATCGTCTTCATGGGGCTGAACATCGCCGGCATGAAGATCGCCGCCAGCTTCGAACTGATCGTCACGCTGGTCGCGATCTTCGAACTGCTGGTCTTCATGGGCGTGGTCGCGCCGGGCTTCTCGACGGCCAATTTCCTGAAGGGCGGCTGGGGCGGTTCGGACAGTTTCAGTGTGGGTTCGATCTCGGGCATCGTTGCGGCGATCCCGTTCGCGATCTGGTTCTTCCTCGCGATCGAGGGCGTGGCGATGGCCGCAGAAGAAGCCAAGACGCCGCACCGCTCGATTCCGATCGCCTACATCGGCGGCATCCTGACCCTGGTGGTTCTCGCGATCGGCGTGATGGTGTTCGCCGGCGGTTCCGGCGACTGGACCAAGCTGTCCAACATCAACGACCCGCTGCCACAGGCGATGAAGATCGTGGTCGGCGAGAACAGCGGCTGGATGCACATGCTGGTGTGGCTCGGCCTGTTCGGCCTGGTGGCCTCGTTCCACGGAATCATCATCGGCTACTCGCGCCAGATCTTCGCGCTGTCGCGTGCTGGCTACCTGCCGCAGATGCTCGGCCACATCCACCCGAAGCTGGGCACGCCGCACGTGGCGATCCTGGCCGGTGGCGCGGTCGGCATTGCCGCGATCTTCAGCGATGAGCTGATCAAGATCGGCGGACAGCCGCTGACCGCCAACATCGTGACCATGTCGGTGTTCGGCGCGATCGTCATGTACATCCTGAGCATGGCCAGCCTGTTCAAGCTGCGCATCACCGAACCACGCCTGCAGCGCCCGTTCAGCGCGCCGGCGTTCCCGTTCTTCCCCGCGTTCGCCTTGGTGGCAGCGGTGATCTGCCTGCTGACGATGGTCTATTTCAACCCGCTGGTGGCCGGCCTGTTCGTCGGCCTGGGCGTGATCGGATACGTCTACTTCCTGACCACCGCCACGCGCCGCGGCGCGGCGATCGCTGCGGCAGCCAGCGCCTGATGGCCGCAGGCTGAACCATCTACACGCATCGCGATGCCTTCCTACAGCCATTCCATCGGCACCCGGACCTTCCACTTCGACAGCCTGAGGATGCTGCTGGCGCGGGCCACACCCGAACGCTCGGGAGATCACCTGGCCGGTGTGGCGGCTGGCACGGCCGAGGAGCGCGCTGCCGCCCAGATGGCGCTGGCCGATGTGCCATTGCGCCGGTTCCTGAGCGAAGCGGTGGTGCCGTACGAGACCGACGAGGTCACGCGGCTGATCGTCGACACCCACGACGCCGCCGCCTTCGCAGCAGTGGCGCACCTGACCGTCGGCGGCTTTCGGGAATGGTTGTTGTCGGACGAAGTGGACGCTGCATCGCTCGCAGCCCTGTCTCGCGGCATCACGCCCGAAATGGCAGCCGCCACCTCGAAGATCATGCGCAACCAGGACCTGATCATGGTGGCGCGCAAGGTGCAGGTGCGCAGCCGCTTTCGCGACACCATCGGCCTGCCGGGACGGCTGTCGACGCGGCTGCAGCCCAATCATCCGACTGACGACACCGCCGGCATCGCGGCCAGCCTGCTCGACGGGCTGTTGTACGGCAGCGGTGACGCGGTGATCGGCATCAACCCGGCCACCGACAACGTACCGCAGGTGATCCGGCTGCTGCAGATGCTCGACGCAGTGATCCAGCGCTACGAGATCCCGACGCAGTCGTGCATCCTGACCCACGTCACCAACACGCTGCAGGCCATCGAACGTGGCGCGCCGGTCGACCTGGTGTTCCAGTCGGTCGGTGGCACCGAAGCCACCAACACCAGCTTCGGCATCGATCTCGCGCTGTTGGCCGAAGCGCGAACGGCCGCGTTGTCGCTGAAGCGCGGTGCCCGCTTCGCAACCGACGAAGGTGAGGTGATGGGCGACAACGTCATGTACTTCGAGACCGGGCAGGGCAGCGCGCTGTCGGCCAACGGTCACCACGGTTGCGACCAGCAGACCATCGAGGCGCGCGCCTATGCGGTGGCGCGTCACTTCCAGCCGCTGCTGGTCAACACCGTGGTCGGCTTCATCGGGCCCGAGTACCTCTACGACGGCAAGCAGATCATCCGCGCCGGCCTCGAAGATCACTTCTGCGGCAAGCTGCTCGGCCTGCCGATGGGCTGCGACATCTGCTACACCAATCACGCCGAGGCCGACCAGAACGACATGGATGTGCTGCTGACCGTGCTGGGTGTCGCGGGCTGCAGCTTCATCATGGGAATCCCGGGGTCCGACGACGTGATGCTGAACTACCAGACCACGTCCTTTCACGATGCGCTGTATGCGCGTCGCGTGCTCGGGCTGCGCCCGGCACCCGAGTTCGAGCGCTGGCTCGAACGCATGGGGGTGTTCAAGCCGAACGAGAACGCTCGCCTGGCCCATCACGCAAGCGGCTTGCCTGCAGCGTTCGAACACGCGCTGCCGAGCCCGACGCTGCGCTGAGATCGTCCGCCAGAGCCCGATCGCGATGCCCACCGACCCGAAGGCCCTCCCTCCCGAAGCGACGACCGCGCTGGCGGCCGCTGCCGCCGAATCGTCGGTGGTGGCCAATCCGTGGAGTGTGCTGAAGCGATTCACTCCGGCACGCATCGGACTCGGCCGCAGCGGCATCAGCCTCCCCACGGCGGCGCAACTCGACTTTCAACTGGCCCATGCGCAGGCGCGCGATGCGGTGCACCGCCCACTCGAGGTGCAGGCCCTGTGTGCCGAAATCGAGGCGATGGGCCTGGCAACGGTGCCGCTGCACAGCGCGGCGACGAATCGGGCGAACTACCTGCAGCGCCCCGACCTGGGCCGCCAGCTCGGCACCGCGTCGCGCCAGCGGCTCGAGGCGCTGCGTGTGCAGCGGCGAGGGCAGGGCCCGGCATCGCATGACGTCGCGTTCGCGGTTGTCGACGGCCTGTCGGCGCTCGCAGTGCAACGCCATGCGGCACCTTTGCTGTCCGAGGTGCTGGCGCTGCTGAACGGACCCGGGACCGATCGCACACCGCGCTGGACGATTGGGCCGGTCGCGGTGGTCGAACAGGGGCGCGTGGCGATCGGCGACGACATCGGCGAACTGCTCGACAGCCAGCTCGTCGTCGTGCTCATCGGTGAACGCCCGGGCCTCAGCTCCCCTGACAGCCTGGGCCTGTACCTGACCTGGGAGCCACGCCCGGGCCGCAACGATGCCGAGCGCAACTGCATCTCGAACGTGCGTCCCGAAGGGCTGGACTACCGTGCTGCAGCCGTGCGTCTCGTCTACTTGCTGGAACAGGCACGCAACCGCCAACTCACCGGGGTCGCGCTGAAGGACGAAAGCGGGTCAGTCGGCGAGGTGCTCGAGGCCCGGCCGAACTTCCTGCTCGGAGAGCATTGAACCGGCCGGATTGCGGGCAATTCCTCGCTTCGCCGTTGGCCGAGACTTTCTCAGGTCCGCATCAGTGGGATGGCTTTCCCAGAGCTTGAGTCGACTTTGCGCTGGCTTCCGGCCTGGGCGGCGCGGCGTGATATGCCGCGAGATACGCGTCGCGGAAAGTCTTGCTGCTGAACCGACGGTGAGCCTCCTCGCGGGCGGCCGAACCGAGTCGCAGCCGCTCCTCCGGGGAATCGATGAGGCGTGTGACACAGGCCAGCAACTGCGGGTAGGAGCTGCATCGGAATCCGGTCCTGCCGTCCTCGATCACATCGCGGTGGTGGGGTGTGTCCCAGACGACACACGGCAGGCCCACGGCCATGGCTTCAGCCAGGAAAACGGGAAATCCCAGGTCGCCTCCCAAGGCCACATACACCCACGCCGAAGACAGGCGACTGGCGCGCTCTGCGGCGTCCGTGATGTCGAAAACGGCCACGTTCGCCGCTGACAACCGCGCCAGCGAATCGGCATCCGCGGTGCCCAGCCAGTTGCAACTCACCTCGAGCGATTCCTCGCTCAGCAGCACCGCCAGCTGCGCGAACATCGCGGCGTCCTCGTGATTCCGCTTTCGGCTGCCAGTGATCAACAACGGACGCCGTGCTTCGTGGCGTGTGGTGGCGAAGAACAGCGCATCGACCGGGCTTTCGACGATCTGGATCTTGTCGCTGGTGACCCGGCCCAGTGCACTGGCATCGAAGGCGGAGTTCGCGATGGTGCGCTGATCCGAAAGGCGAACCAGGGGCCTCAGCATCAGCACCGTCAGCGCACTGACGGCGGTGATGGGCTTCAGCAGGCGCGAACCGTGGGGGGAAAAGTAGAGGGTCTGCGACAGGCCATGAAACCGCTTGGCGTAGGTTCCCACGAGGCTCGGCGTGAATCCGTGCAGATGCACCGCACTGGTGGGCTGGGCATTCACCGCCTTCAGCAGGGCGCTCAGAGATCGCTTGACGCGCCAGAGTGGTCCCGTGTCTCCGGACAGCAGCACCAGGCGGATGGAAGGATGAAAGCGCGGAAGCAGGTGCCGCTGCGAGGGCTCGTCGACCAGGATGACGGTCTGATCGACACCCATTTCAGCCTGGACTTCGGTCATGGGACCGAGCAGGGAGTACACCGCGTCGGTGACGACCCCCGCCAGATGCACGACATGGTGATTAGAGGGGCGGGCAATCTTCATCGGTGCCGATCGCGAGAGCCTGAGGCGAAGACGGCGGTAGTGCTCATCGGGACCCGTCGCGCGCCAGCACGACCTTGACCGTTTTCAGCAGAATGGCGGCGTCCAGCCAGATCGAACGCTGTTCGACGTACTTCAGATCCAGCGCCACACGTTCCGCATAGGTCGTGTCGCTGCGTCCGCTGACCTGCCACAGGCCGGTCATGCCGGGCAGGACGCTCAGGTAGTCCCAGCGAACCCGTCCGTACCGACACAGTTCTCCCACCGTGATCGGCCGTGGACCGACGAGCGTCATCTCCCCGCGCAAGACGTTGAGCAGTTGCGGCAACTCATCCAGGCTGGTGCGCCGCAGGAAGTTGCCCACCGGGGTGATCCGGGGGTCCCTGCTGAGCTTGTTGTGCAGCTCCCATTCCGCACGAGCCACCGGATCGTCGCGCAACACGTCGGCCAGCATTCGCGCGGAATCGCGATACATGGTTCGAAATTTGAGACATCTGAATAACTTCCCGTTCAATCCAACCCGGTAGTGCCCAAAGAAAATGGGCATTCCGTCCTTGTGGGCCACCAATACTGTGATCAACAGCATCAGGGGCGAGAAAAGGCACAAAAGCAGGAAGGCAAGTAAACGATTGAAATACAAATATATTGAATTGTTACTTCTGGCTTCGGACGGGCTGCGCATCAGCGAAAGCACTTCTGTTGAAGACGCTGTGGTTGCAAGCATGGAAGCCTCCCTGAGGTTGGAAATTGACGGACGTGCAGCAGTCTCTCAAGCACTGCTGCAGTGCATCATGCAAAGTCTTGCACGGTTTTTGGTCTAAACAGTCTCAGTTTGCATGTGGTTACGTGTTTACGAGATTGACACAGATTTTTTTAACGTTGTCTCCTGATCGATTGCATGATCCACGTTGTTGGTGCCTCGTAGTCGACGGATCTTCCGATGTGCACCACGAGAAGCAACTTTCCTTCGCGTCCTTGCACTGAAACAGGCACTGGTGTCTCGATTGGGTGCAAAAAAATTGCTTGTCACTTTGGTTGAGTGCACATCAGCAAAATCAAGGCCTGAAACTGTTAATTTCTAGGGGCCTGTCGAGCCGTATTTGTCTGCAAATGTATCTGCACCAAAGGCGGATGTTTGATGGGCTCGGAAATTGCAACGCACCAGTTTGACCCTCCGTCGTGCTATATCCATCATGCGATGGTGGTTTTGAGATTGACGTCTTTCAGTTCTTGCATTTATTTGTCTGAAAAAGGAGGTGTCGACGAAGGTGATTATGGAAATCAATCAATTGAACATAAAGAGGTAATCATGGAAATCAGAAATCTAGTGGGCGCTGCAGTTCTCGCCGTGATGGCGTTACCTGCGAGTGCCAATACCAGCACGATCACTGTGTCGGAGAACACTCCGACGCAGTTCTTCTCGCCTGGATTTCTCGTTGGAAACGGGTGGCACGACACGGTCACGTTTGAAGGACTGGCTGCCGGCACGTACAACATCGATCTGGGTTTCACGGGTTTGAAAATCAATATCAGTTCGCTGACATTGAATGGTCAAAGTCTGACGCCCAGCGCGGGTGCTCCGGGGGTGTCGTTATTCAGTTTCACGAATGTCGCCTCCAGCCCTTTCACCTTGGAAATCTTTGGTAGCACTCCGATCGGCAAGATCGGAACATATGCCGGAGTCTTTTCCGCTGTGGCTGCAGTACCAGAACCTGAAACTTACACGCTTGCACTTGCTGCGTTAGGTATTGGGGTATTTATTCGTCGAAAATCCAAGAATATGAGCAGTGATCTTCAAGCCGCTTGATGAATGAAAATGGCTTATCCAAGCAGTCATATTTGTTTTTTTTCTGTTTGAGATATTGTCCTGGTTCTGGATAGTTCGGGCCTCCAGCTTTTTTCGTTGAATCTTTCGTTTCTGACTGCTTTCTGATGGCCGCTGGCCGGTTTTAACGATTGGATTCCCAGATGACATTGAGTCAGATACTCGTCGTGTTACGAGCTCGCTGGAGGTCCGCTTTCCTCGCTCTTGCGGCGGTGGTCATCGCCGTTGCCGCGGCCAGTCTCTGGCGAACGCCGCAGTTCATGGCGACGGCGTCGGTCGTGCTGGACGTCAGGTCGCCGGATCCGATCGCGGGTGTGGTGCTCCCCGGCACCAATGTCGTGGGATACATGGCCACCCAGCTGGGCGTGATGCAGAGCGAACGGGTCGCGCTGCGTGCCCTGCAGTCGTTGCGCATCGATCAGGATCCGCAACTCAGGCAGAAGTGGACGGATGCGACTGGCGGTCTCGGTGACTTCCAGTCCTGGCTGGCGGATCTGATGCTGCGCAAGCTCGATGTGGTGCCGGCGCGTGATTCGAATGTCATCACCGTGGCCTACACCTCGCCGGATCCCGTGTTCTCCGCCGCGGTTGCCAACGCGTTCGTCAAGGCCTACATCGACACCACGCTCGAGCTTCGCGTGGAGCCGGCCCGGCAGTTCAACAGCTTCTTCGACGAGCGCGCGAAACAGATGCGCGAGGCGCTCGAACAGGCGCAGGCGAAGCTTTCTGCCTATGAGCAAAAGAAGGGCATCGTCGCGAGCGACGAGCGCGTCGATGTCGAAAGCCAGCGCCTGGCTGAACTGACCACGCAGATGGTCGTACTGCAGGGCATGGCGACCGACTCGGGCAGCCGGCAAAGCCTTTCGGGGGCGAATGCCGAGCGCATGCAGGAAGTTCTCAACAGTCCGCTGCTGGTCGGTCTGACGACCGAGCTGTCCCGGCAGGAGGGGCGGCTCAACGAGTTGACCTCCCGCCTCGGAGACAACCATCCGCAGGTGGTCGAGTTGCGCTCCAACGTCGCGCAGTTGAAGGCGCGCATCGACAGCGACACCCGACGCGTCGCTGGCAGCCTGGCGGTGAACAACAGCGTCAACCAGACCCGGTTGACGCAACTGCAGGCTTCGGTCGATGAGCAGCGCAGCAAGCTGCTCCGGTTGAAAGGCCAGCGCGATGAGTCGTCGGTGCTGCTGCGCGATGTCGGAAACGCCCAGCGCGCCTACGACATGGTGCTGACCCGGGCGACGCAGAGCGGAGTGGAAAGCCAGACCACGCAGACGAATGTGTCTGTCCTGAAGCAGGCGACACCGCCGCCATTGCCGGCATCGCCTCGCGTCCTCTTGAACATCCTGGTCTCCGTGTTCGTCGGGGCCGTGCTCGCCGTCGGTGTCGCGCTGGCGCGCGAATCCCGAGACCGCCGCTTGCGAACCAATGCAGACGTGATCCACGGATTGAGGCAGCCCCTTATCGGTGTGCTCCCGGTCAAGGCCAAGGCGCGGGCCGTGGGCAGCTCGCGTCGGTGGTTGACTCGACAGTCGACAGGTGCGGCGCCGCAGCTGCTGAGCCCATGACGATCCCGAGTGCGAGGTCACCGCGAGCCATGAAGGCGCCGGACGTCTCCGCTGGGTCGGGCGCGGGATCGGGCCGCACTCAGGCTGCGCGCGAGATGGTGGTCGATCGCTCCATCGGTCAGTTCATCCGGGAGGTTCGCAATCTCGACGACGAACAGATCGAACAGATCCTGATCTATCAGCGCAACCACAATCTACGGTTCGGTGAAGCCGCGATCGCGCTCAAGCTGGCTTCTAGCAACGATGTCCTGTGGGCCCTGTCGCGGCAGTTTCACTATCCGTACGCCACCGAAGGCGATGTCGTCGGCTTCGACGACGAACTCATCGCCGCCATCGACCCTTTCAGCGATCAAGCCGAGATATTTCGCGATATCCGCAGCCAGCTGCTGGCTGGCGTGATGAGCGGCGACAAGCCCCACCAGCGTTCACTGGCCGTGCTCAGTCCGAGCGTGGGCGACGGGAAGACCTTCTTTGCCGCGAATCTGGCGGTGACATTCAGCCAGCTCGAGGGCCGCACCCTCCTGGTCGATGCAGACATGCGAACCCCGCGCTTGCACCGTCTTTTCGGAGTGTCCGATCGCGCCGGGCTCAGCGGGATTCTTGCCGGTCACACCGAAGCTGAAGTGATCCAGCAGATCCATGCGCTGCCCAATCTCTACCTGCTCCCCGTGGGTACGGTCCCGCCGAATCCACTCGAACTGCTGCAGCGCCCGGCCTTCGGGCTTTTGATGCACGAGCTGTGCGCCAAGTTCGATCACGTGATCGTCGACACGCCGGCGGCGTCCCACGGCGCTGACGCACGAGTGCTTGCCGCCAGGTGCGGCGCAGCGCTGGTGATGGGTCGCCGCGGCAAGACCCAGATGGATGCCCTGCAGTCGTTGATCAGTCAGGTCCACAAGAACCAGGTGAAGTTTGCCGGGGTGATGATCAATGACCACTGAGGCGAGGCGTTCCGTCCTGGTCGTCATACCGACGCTGAACGAAGTGAACACGATCGAAGGGGTGATCGAGGCGCTGTGCGTCGACCCGCCAGCGGAGGCCGACATCCGCTTCGTGGTCGCTGATGGCGGCAGCACCGACGGGACGATCGAGCGCGTGCGCTCCTTGATGGCTGTTCGGTCCGAGTTGTCGCTCCTGCACAACCCGAAGCGCATCCAGAGCGCGGCCGTCAATCAGGCGGTTCGCACCTTCGGTGGCGGGTCGCAGGTGCTTGTCCGGTGCGATGCCCATGCGATTTATCCACCCGGCTTCGTCAGACGCCTGCTGGATACCCTGGATCGCACTGGCTCCGACGCGGTGGTGGTGCCCATGGACTCGGTGGGCCGCACCTGCCTCGAGCGGGCCGTCGCATGGGTCTCCGACACGCCCCTCGGCTCAGGAGGCTCGGCACACCGCGGTGGCAAGCGCAGTGGCTTCATCGACCATGGCCATCACGCGGCCTTTCGAATGACCAGCTTCAGTCGGGCTGGCGGCTATGACGAGAGCTTCACGCACAACGAGGACGCCGAACTCGATTGCCGCCAACGGGCGCTTGGCAGTCGCGTCTATCTCGATGCCGACATCCGCCTCGCGTACCACCCGCGCGGGACTTTCAGCGGACTGTCGCGCCAGTATTTCGGGTACGGCCGCGGTCGCGCCCGCACCATCAGGCGTCACCGTGGATCGATGCGGTTGCGACAGTTTGCCGTGCCAACCCACTGCCTGTCTTGTCTGCTGGCTTTCGGGCTGGCGCCCTGGTGGCCGCTGGCGCTGGTCTGGCCCGGTCTCTATGGGCTGGCACTCGGTGCGGCATCCGCGCTGGGGGCTGTTCGCGAGCGGTCGATCTGCGGTCTGCTGGCCGGGCCGGCGGCTGCGGTCATGCATGGCGCCTGGGCTGCGGGCTTCATCTGGAGCCTGGTGAGCGTTCGAGAAACCCGCTGGCAGTCTGCGCTCGCAACGCCGTTGTGGTCCAGCGGCACGCCGCCACAGGTCTTTCGATGAGCGCGACTCCCCTGGCGTTCTCGCCGTCCGGCACGCGCAGTTTCGGACTGCTCAGCGGCGGACACGGAATCCTGGTGCGGCGTCGGCTCGACCGCTTGATCATGGGAGTGCCGGCGGTCACCGCAAGCTACCTGTCCAAGTTGTCGGTGCCCCCGTTCGGCGGGCTAGGTCTGTCGCTCGGGATCCCGCTGCTGTGCCTGACCAGCGCCCTCGGCCTGGCCGCCGGCCGATTGGTGACGGATTTCGGGCGCTTGCTGGCCTACATCGCCTTGCTGTGCCTGTTGTGGGGCATCCAGCTGCTGCGTGCCGAGCCGTTCTCTTATGCGTCCTTGCTGTTGTTCACGATGCTGCACTTTCCGTATGTGCTGCAGCTCAAGCGCGCGCCCGATTACTCGCAGGTGCTCGCGCTGTATCAACGCGTCGCGCTGTCCATCGCGGCACTGGGCATGCTGCAGTACGGGATCCAGTTCCTCATCGGGCCGGCGCTGGCTTTCCCGATCGAGAACTTCTTCCCCGAGGCGTTCAAGGTTTCGAAGTTCAACATGCAGGGCTACCTCGAATACGGGTCGGAGGTCTATCGGACCAACGGCGTGTTCATGCTGGAGCCCTCGTTCTACAGCCAGTTGCTCGCTGTGGGCGTGGTGATCGAGGCGGTCACCCGTGCTCGTGCCTGGGTGCTGATCGTGTTGCTGGCGGGCATGGTCGTTTCGTTTTCGGGTACGGGTTTGATGCTCCTGGCGGCATGCCTTCCATGTCAAGCCATCGTGAAGCGCCGGTGGGATCTGCTGGCGGCGGGTGTTGTCCTGGTGGCTGGTGCAGTCACGCTCGCGGCGCTGCTCGACAGCCCGTACCTCAACGTCTTTTTCAAGCGTGCCGGCGAGTTCACCGCCACGGGCTCAAGCGGCTTTGCGCGATTCGTCGGCGGCTTCTACCTGTTCGAGCAGTTTCTCTGGCCGGACGTCATGCGCGGGCTTTTCGGCTTCGGCGCGGGGTCCCTGCAGGCCTACCAGGCCAAGGCCACGTGGTCGTCCGGCGGCAATGCATTCTTCAAGATGATCTTCGAGTTCGGCCTCGTCGGTGGGCTGGCCTACTTCACCTTCATCGGTTATGTCCTTCGCCACTCGGCCGCTCCCGTGATGCTGCGTGTGGCAGTGGGCTTCACGTACCTGCTCAGCGGGGTCTACATCCCGTTTTCGCACAGCATCGCGCTGGGCCTGCTCGTCTGGCCGCATGCGGGCACGCTGGCTGCGCGCGCCGCTTCTGGACGCACGACATGAGTACGGCCGTCGTGGAGCGGGACACGCGGATCGATTTCATTCGCGGTGTGTTCATCCTGATGATGTGCGTGGACCATTTCGGATTCCTGCTGTCGCTGATCGGCACCAACGCACAGGCCAAGGTCTACACCTACAACAGCATCGGCTGGTCCAGCGGCGCGGAGTTCTTCGTGTTCTTCTCGGGCTACGTGATCGCCACGGTCTATTCGCGGACGCTGGCGGGCTCCGGCTTCTGGAAAACGCAGTTGCGATCGGCGCATCGAGCCTGGGAGCTCTACGTGCGCAATGCCTTTGTATGGTTGGTGGCTGTGGCCCTGATGCGCTGGTTGTTCGAAGGCAATACCGCCCTGATGGCAGCCACCCAGATAGACCGCGCGAGCCGCTATCCCGACGCTGGAATCCTGGCCTTCATGACCCTGCAGTACACGCCCACCTACTTCGAGGTTCTGCCGATGTACATGACGCTCATGCTCGCCGCGCCGGCTTATCTGTGGCTGCATGGTCGCTTGAAGCATGCTGCCATCGTTGTATCGGCGCTCGTGTGGATCGCGGTTCAGGTGCACCCGCAACTCAACTTCCATTCGGCCAGTGGCAGCCCCTGGAATTTCAATCCGTTTGCCTGGCAGTTCGTGTTCTTTCTCGGCATGTGGTTTGCCAAGGAGTGCCCGCTGATCACCTTCGATCGCAGCGACAGATTTCGCAATTCGGCGATGGTCTTGGGTGTCCTGGCACTCTGTACCGTGCTGAAGCTGCTCGACAAATCCGACGTGGTTCTTCCTTTCGTCGGTGTCGTCGACATTCCGGGCCATGCCAAGCCCAATGTCGAGCCGCTGCGTCTGGCGCATTTCCTGTTGGTGATCTACCTCGTCGGCCTCGTCATGCCAGCCAACGACTGGGTGAAGCGGCGCTGGGTCACTCGTGGCATCGCCCAGGTGGGAACCAATTCCCTGGATTGCTTCTGCTTCAGCATCCTTCTCGGCTACGCCACGGCGGGGTTGTTCTCGATGACAGCACGCGGCACGCTCGAGTACTTCGCGCTCGTTGCGGTCAACGCCTTCGGTCTCGTGCTGTCGGCGTTCTGGTTCACGTGGCTCAAGACGCCGCCCTGGAAGCCACCATCGGGTGGCGCTCGCGACAAGCCGGTGCTCCAACCGGTATCGACGGACTCGGCTCCGGCCGGCATGGCCAAGTGGCCGGCAGCGCGCCTTGCCGATCCCGGATGAATGCAATGAAGCGCGCCTGCGTGGGGCTGTTGGCCACGCTGTGCCTGCTGGGCGCATTCGCGGTGCATGCGGCGTCGCCCGTGCCGCTGGGCGTGTACCTGGGTCCTGGCTGCTCCGGTGCTGCCCGCGTGCCCGACTTTCAGCAGTGGCTCGGGCGACGACCGGAGCGGGCCTCAGACTTCTTCTCCGACCATTCCTGGCTCGAGCTGACCAAGGCGGCCGAGCGCAGCGCGCGATGCTGGGCCCCTACCGGCTTGGCCATGTCCTTCGGCCTGCCGATGCTGCCGAAGGACAAGGTGTCCACCCTGGCACAGGGTGCACGTGGCGACTACGACGTGTATTTCACGAAGGTGGCGGAGATCCTTGTCGCGAACGGGCAGGCCGCTTCAGTGATTCGCATCGGCTGGGAGTTCAACCACGGCTGGTTCACCTGGCGCGCCGCGGCTGATCCGAAGGCCTGGGTCCTCTACTGGCAGCGCATCGTCACGGCCATGCGCGCCGTGCCCGGTGCGCGCTTTCGATTCGACTGGTGCACCGGATGGAGCCAGGGTCAGATCGCTCCGCCCGAGGTCTATCCGGGCGATGACTACGTCGACATCATCGGCATGGATGTCTACAACAACGCCTGGAATCCGGTCACGCCCGAGCAGCGCTGGCAATCCAAGCTGAACGCGCCGTTCGGCCTGAAGTGGCACAGGGAATTCGCGGCTGCGCACGGCAAGTCCATGTCCTACCCGGAATGGGGAACTGGCACCCGGCCCGACGGTCACGGCGCTGGAGACGACCCATATTTCATACGCCAGATGGCTGCCTGGATCGGGTCGACTCCGGTCGAGTATCACAACTACTGGGACTTCCGCGCACCGGACTACAACGCACGGCTGTCCGACGACAGCAAGGTGCAGGCGGCCGCCGCGTTTCTCGAGACCCTGGGAGGCGTGCGTTGACGGCGACCTTCTGGCAGGCTGCGCAGGCAGACCTGTTCCGCATGCGCGGGTCGAGCAGCGCCGTCCAGGCGCTGTGGGCAGCCCTCACGCGCCGCTGCTACAGGCCACTCTTCACCCTTCGGTTGTGCCAGGCGCTGCAGGACTCCTCAGGCTGGCGCTGGCTGCTGCCGCTGGCGCTGCTGTCGCACCGGGCGGCTCGCCATCTTGCGGGACTGGACCTGCCGTGGCGCACCTGCATCGCCCCCGGTGTGCGCATAGACCACGGCTGGGGCCTCGTGATCAACGCAGCGGCAGTGGTGGGCCGAAACTGCACACTGTTCCATGGGGTCACGCTCGGCCAGCGCGATCGCATCGCCGCCGATGGAAGTCGCAGCACCGGTGTGCCGGTGATCGAGGACGAGGTCTGGATCGGCCCGCATGCAGTGATCGTTGGTGGCATCACCATCGGCCGCGGCAGCCGCATCGCCGCCGGGGCCTTTGTCACGCAGGACGTGCCGCCGCACAGCCTGGTGGTCGGCAATCCCGCGCAGGTCGTTCAGCAGGATGTGCCGCCCGATGTCGAGAACCCCTGGCGCGGATGAACGCGATGCAACTCACCCTCGGCCGCACCGGCATCACCACCTCGGCGCTGGTTCTCGGCTGTGCGCGCCTGGGATCCGCGTTGACGCCGCTGGGGCGGCGCGAATGCGTGGCGCTGATCGAAGAGGCGTTCGACCTGGGGGTTCGGCATTTCGACACCGCGAGCATCTATGGCCAGGGCGACAGCGAGCGCTACATCGGTGAGGCGCTCCAGAATCGTCGCAGTCAGGTTTGCCTGTCGAGCAAGGCCGGTCAGCGGCTGGGCAGCAAGCAGGCGCTGATGTCCCGATTCAAGACGCCGATCCGCTGGTTGGCGGCGCGTCGAGGCACGCTGCGGCAAGGCGTTGCCGCGCAGCGTTCGAAGGGAATCCCGCGCTGCTTCGAGCCCGGTTACATCGAACGGTCGCTGCACGACAGCCTGCGCCGCCTGCGCACCGACCACCTGGACATCTTTTACCTGCACAGCCCGGACGCCGAGGTGCTGGACGACGACGAATTGATGGCCTCTGTCGACGTGCTCCGGGCAAAGGGGATGTTTCGCGCCTTCGGCGTGTCCTGCGACGACGAGAAGGTGGCCTGGAAAGCCGCTGCGCACGGTGCCGTCCAGGTGGTGCAGTTCGCGTTCGACGACCACCCGAATGGACGGTCCCTGCTGCGCGAGCTGGCGTGCCGAGGCAAGCTGGCGGTGTTGCGGGGATTCACCGCATCGGAGTCGCGCGAACGTCTGACCGGCGAGGCACTGAGCCTGCGCTTCCGGCAGGTTCTGCCCCTGCCGGCGCTCGGTGGACTGATCTTCGGCACCACCAGCGCACAGCACCTGCGGGACAACATCGCCGCATTCGAGCGCGCTGCGGCTGCGGAGCGTGCCGCGTGATCCTCGACCTGTCCCGCCTCGATCTCACCCAGCCACTGCGTGCGGCGGTGTGCATCGTCGGTGCGGGTGCGGCCGGCATCACACTGGCATGTGAGCTCGACGGCGCTGGCGTGCCGGTGCTGCTGCTCGACGCCGGTCCGGTCCAGGGTCGCGGTGAGGTCTCGCAGGATCCCTACGAAGGCAGCAGCGATGGGGTGCATGCGACGCCGAGGTTCTTTCGCCGGCGAGGCTTCGGCGGTACCACGGCCATCTGGGGCGGGCGTTGCGTGCCGTACGACCCGATCGACTTCGAGGCTCGTCCGCACGTCTCTGCCAGCGGCTGGCCCATTGCCTACGACGAGGTGGAACGGCACTACCCGAAAGCGATGGGCTATTGCGATGCCGGCGCTTTCGAGTTCGATGCGCGGCAGGCGTTCGACCGACACGGTGCACTTGTCCCCGGACTCGATTCCGGCGGTGGCGTGATCACCGACGAGATCGAGCGGTACAGCTTGCCGACCCACTTCGGAACGCGATACCGCGAAAGGCTCAGGGCTTCGCTCAATGTCCGTGTGCTCGGCTCGATCCAGGTGACCCGATTGGTTCGCGACGGCGACACCGGCCGCATCGAAGCCGTGGAAGGCCGCGTCGGAGAAGACGGTCCCCGCGTGCGCGTCGAAGCCGGTTGCGTCGTGCTGGCCACCGGCGGCATCGAGGCCCCGCGCCTGCTGCTGGCGTCGGATGGGATCGGCAACCAGCACGACAACGTGGGCCGCTACTACACCTGCCACGTCGAGAATTTCATCGGAACGCTGCGGCCGAGGCGTGCGGGCAGCGCGTTCCACTTCGAGAGGACGCGCGATGGTGTCTATGGCCGCCGCAAGCTGACGCTGGACGCCGAAACGCAGCGCCGCGAGCGACTTCTCAACATCTCGTTCCGACTGCACTATCCCAACGTCGCCGACGCGACCCACCGCAGCCCGGTGCTGTCGGCGGTCTATCTGGCGAGGCGCACGCTGATCCCCGAATACCGTCGCATCCTGCAGTACGGCGTGGGCGAATCGGTGACGACCTCACCCACCCGCGAGCATCTGCGCAACGTGGCCACGGGTCTGCCGCAACTGGCTCGCTTCGGTGTCGACTGGATGCGCCGTCGTGTGCTGGCCGAACGAAAGCTGCCCTACGTGCTGGTCTCCAATGCCGATGGCAGCTACGTCCTCGAATTCAATGCCGAGCAGACGCCGCTGCGCGACAGCCGCATCATGCTCAATGGCCGCGCCGATGCCTACGGGACGCCCCGCGTGCACGTGGCCTGGCGCCTCGGCGACGACGACATCGACAGCATCTGCCGAGCCTGCCGCCTGGTGCGTGATCGGGTGCAGGCCTCGGGCGCAGCGACACTGGAGTTCAACGATGCCGGCCTGCGCGAGGCCGTGGCCTTGTCGGTGCCGCTGGGTGGCCACCACATCGGCAGCACGCGCATGGCCGATGACCCGAAGCTTGGCGTCGTTGACCGTAATGCCGCCGTGTTCGAGACCCCCAACCTGTTCATCGCCAGCTCGTCGGTGTTTCCCACGTCGAGCCATGCCAACCCGACGCTGACCATCGTGGCCATGGCGATTCGCCTGGCCGCCCACCTGCGAACGACGTTCGCTTCATCGGGGGGTGCTGCATGACCCGAGGCTTGTGGATCACCCGCTCGCTGCCTTTCCCGCTGGACACCGGCGATCGAATCTACAGCGCGCGCCTGATGCGCTCGCTGGCGGACGCAGGGGCCGATCTCACCGTGATCGGATTCGCGCCGACGCTGATCGACGCCGTGCCTGTCGACTGGCCCCTCCGCTGGCGCGTGGTGCCTGGTCGTCCGCACGGCACGCTGCGCTCGCTGGTCAGTGCGATGCCGCTGGTGGCTGCCTCGCACGCCACTGCCGCGTATCGGAAGCAGATCGATGCACTGTCCGCTGAAGACTGGGACTTCGTCGTCTTCGATCAGTACGGAACGGGCTGGGCCCTTCCGGCCTTCGTGCGCAGGCATGTCGCCGGCGGCGGGCCGGTGCTCGTGCATGTGGCGCACGACCACGAAGCGTCGGTCTATGCGTCGCTGGTGCGCGGGTTCAAGGGGCCGCTGCTGAAGCGGCTGGGCCTGTGGCAGAACGGGCTCAAGACTGGCGCACTCGAGCGACGGATCGCGCGCAGCGTCGACCTGGTCACGGCCATCACCGAAGAAGATGCGGCCCGCTTTGCCGCCGATGCCCCGCGCACTGCGAGCGTGGTGCTGACGCCGGGCTACAGCGGCTCGGTGTCGAACCGTGTGATCGTGGATGCCGACGTACCGCGCAACGTGGTGATGGTGGGCAACTACAACTGGGTGGCCAAGTCGGAGAACCTGCGGCAGTTTGTCCAGGCCGCCGATGCCGCGTTCTTCGAGCATGGCATCACCCTGCACGTCATCGGGTCGATGCCCGATGCGCTCGCCAGCGAGATTCGAGCCAGCACGCACGCGACGGTGCTGCATGGCTTCGTCGACGACATCGCGCCGCATTTCGCAAGTGCCCGCCTCGCCGTGGTTCCCGAGGAAATCGGCGGCGGATTCAAGCTCAAGTTCCTCGACTACATCTTCGGCCGGGTGGCCATTGCGAGCCTCACTCACGCCACCGCCGGCCTGCCCGACGAGATCCGTTGCGCGATGATCTGCCGCGACGACCTGCCGGGGCTGGTGCAGGCCATCGTCGATCACATCGACGACACGGCGGGCTTGTCGAAGCTGCAGCAGTCGGCCTTGGCGGCAGCGCAGGCACGCTATCGCTGGGAGGACCGCGGGCACGCCTTGCTGGACGCGATCCAGCGACTCGTGCGTCGTCCCTCTGCGGCGGCGCGGCCCCCGTCTGCCACGCGGGAGGCCACGTCATGACCGTGAACTCGCGGTCGACCTGGCTGTTCGTCGATGCGATCCCGCATTTCGGTGGCCATGAGGTGATGCTGTTGCGCTGGCTCGAGGAACTGCTGAACGATCCACATGTGTTGCCGCGCCTGCTGGCGCGTGACGGCGGCCGCTTGTTCGAGTCGGCGCCGGCACGCACCCGTGTGACGCCGTTCCAGGCTGAACGCAACAGCGGCTCGTTGCGTGCGCTGCGAAATCTCTGGCATGCCTGGCGGGCGTTGCGCCGCACGCTGCAGGACGAGCAGCCGGAATGCGTGGTGTTCGCGTCCGGTGCGCTGGGCTATCAGATGGTGCTGGTCGCGTTGGCGCGGCTGCATGGCGCGCGGGTGCTGGTGTACGTGCCTCTGCTGGACACCTTCGCTTCGATGGGCTATCGCTTCGGTGCCATCAAGGACGTCTTCGTGCGATGGTTCTATGGGCGTGTACCGCACGGTTGGGTCACGATTTCAGCCGGGCAGGCCGCGCACTTCGTTGCGTGGGCCCGGCCGTCGGGACCGGTGTTCGTGCTGCCGAATGCGGTCGCGCGCTCGATCGAGACTGCGGGGCGTCTCGTGCCGCGCGAACTGAATCATCCCGACCGCTTGCGTGTGCTGGTCCTGGGCCGCCTCGATGCGCACCAGAAGGGTCTGGATCTTCTTGTCGATCACCTGCAGTCTGCAAAGCCCGAGGTGCAGGACCGGCTCGTCGTCTGCGTGACCGGTGAAGGTCCGTATCGCGAGTCGATCGAAGCGCGGCTGCGAGGCGACCCCGCGCTGGCGCGCTGTCTTGAACTGGGCGCATGGATGCCCGCACAGCAGGCCATGGCCGCCAACGATGTGCTGCTCTTGCCGTCCCGCTTCGAAGGCGTGCCGCTGGTGATGCTGGAGGCGATGGCGCTCGGTCTGCCGGTGGTTGCGTCCGACCTGCCGGGCATCAGGGCGTATGTGCCCAGGGAATGCCTGTTCGACGTGGGCGACCTCGCTCGTGCGTTGCAGATCCTTCAGTGGCTGGCCGATGCCGGGGTGCGGCAGCGGTTGGCCGACTCGGGCCGTGCCGTCTTCGAGGCCACCGCCTCCGGGCGGGCCTTTTCCGAATCCGTGTCTGCCCTGACGCGAGACATCGCCGCGCATTTCGGTCAGTCACCCTGTCATCTTCCCATCAACGAAGCGAGACGCTGATGCACACCCCCGGCTCTGCCGATCTGTCGGCGCATGCCTCGACGATGCGGAACTTGAGTGCCGCGCTGGATCGGATCGGCGATCTGATTCCGCCCGGCTCCGAAATCGCGTACCTTGACTACCCCGTTCACTTCAACGTGGGCGACCAGCTCATCAACCTGGGCGCCGAAGCCTTCTTTGCGCGCATGCGTTACCGGGTTTCAGTCCGGCTCTCGCTGTTCGATCTGTGCCAGATCGACTGGGCAGTTCCCCATCGATCGACGCTGAAGGAAACCGCCCGCCGCAAACTGGCCGAACTCGACCCTGCGGCAGTCATCGTGCTGCACGGCGGCGGCAACTTCGGTGACATCTATCCGGAGTTCCAGGTGATGCGTGAACGCGTGATTGCCGCGTTTCCCGAGCGCCGTATCGTGGTGTTGCCCCAAAGCCTGCACTTCTCTTCGCCAGATCAGGAACGCGCCAGCCTGACCCGACTGCTGGCGCATCCCGATCTGCACGTGTGTGTGCGCGACGCCGAGTCACAGGCCGCGCTGCGTCGCTGCGTCCCCGATGCCGGCATCCTGCTTCCCGACATGGCGCATGCCCTGTGGGGCATGACCGACTGGGCCGTGCCGCAGTTCAGCAGTGCGAGCACGCTGGTGCTGAGTCGCACCGACGCGGAATCGACCGGTCTGCCGACCGATGTGGCATCGGCCTCCCAGTTCGATTGGCCCGACATCGTCCAGCGGTCCGACCAATTCGCCTTCCGCGCCATACGAAAGGCGATGGCCGTGAATCTGGACGGCAGCTATCGCGTACCCGTGGCGGCGTGGTACCGCCTGCGCGACCGGCTGGTGCGACGGGCGGTGCGCTTGTTTTCCGCGCACGGCCAGATCGTGACCGATCGCCTGCACGGGATGATCCTGTCGGCATTGCTGGCCCGACCGGTGCAGTACGCCGACAACTCCTACGGCAAGCTGTCGCGATACGCCAGCGCCTGGCTCGACCCCAGCCCGATGATCAAACGCCTCGGTGCCGACGTGGCCGCGGTCGCAACCGAGGAAGCCACGGCATGTTGACCTCTTCCTTCCCGCAAGTGCCCCTGGCGACGGTGCTGATCCCGGTCTACAACGCCGAGGCCTATCTGCTCGAGGCGCTTCGCAGCATCAGCGCGCAGACCTTCGCCGACTTCGAGATCCTCGTGGTCGATGACGGATCGACCGACCGATCTCCCGAGTTGCTCGCCGAGTACGCCCGTGCTGATCCCCGGCTGCGGGTGTTGCGGCAGGCCAATGGCGGCATCTCGGCGGCGCTCAACCGAGGCCTCGAGGATGCACGTGGAGAGTTCATCGTGCGCATGGATGCCGATGACGTGATGCTGCCGCCGCGCATCCAGACGCAGGTCGCCTTCCTCCAGGCCCACCCCCGACTCGGTTTTTGTGCCAGTGCCATGGAAATGATCGACAGCAAGGGCAGGGTGTTCGACCGCTACAGCCCGCGCCCGCGAACTGAAGCCGAACTCGACCAGATGATGACCGACCGGTTGCCCATCGTGTACACGCATCCGACCGTGACGTACCGGACGGCTGCAGTGCGAGCGCTGGGTGGCTACGACCGCGAACAGGAGCCCTGCGAGGACATGGACCTGTTCGGCCGATTGATCCTGGCCGGACATCGCGGTGTCGTTCTCCCGGAAATTCTGATGCGATACCGCGTGCACGGCCACAGCATCTCGGGCTCCAAGATCGCCCAGCAGGTCGCTGCGCAGGAGTTCGTGCGTGCTGTCTTCTATGCCCGGCGAGACGGTCGCATCCTGGGTCGGGCGGAGTACGAGAGCCAGGCGCGCGCTGCCTCCTGGCCCGAGCGGCTTCGAGCGCGGGCGCGTCTGCGCTGCACCGTGATGCAACGCACGTCGCTTTACCGGCGAGCCGCGGGTCAGCCCTGGAAGGCCCGTGCCTGGATGGCCCTGGCGGCCATGTATCGGCCCTGGCCGGCCTTGCGTGCGGCGTCGCGGCTGCTGCTGCGGCCGGACCGGAGCTCGGTATCGGCGCGCAGGGCCTGATGGCATCGGACGCGCCGCCGCCCGCGCACACGAACCGCGAGGCAACGGCGCGAGCGCTCGTCTGGACGCTGCTGGAGAGCTTTGGTCTTTCCGGGCTTTCCGTGGTCGCGCTGGTGGTTCTTTCACGCTACGTGAGTCCTGCGGAGTTCGGCGTTGCCAGCCTTGCGCTGGCCGTCGTGCAGATGGCCACGGTGATCGTCGAACGCCTGTTCCACGACCCATTGATCCAGCGCCGGGACTTGACGGCGCGTGACAGCGCAAGCGCCTTCTCCGCGACGGTCGTCCTCGGCATCCTGCTGATGTTGTCGTGCTGGGTGGCGGCGCCGTGGCTCGCCCGGACATTCGGCCAACCCGGCATGGCTTCCTTGCTGTACTGGATGTCGACAGGCATCCTGGCAGCCAGCCTGAGCACCGTGCTGATCGCGCTGCACCGGAGAGAAATGGCGTTTCGCGCGCTGGCCGTGCGTTCGCTGGTCGCACGTGCTGTCGCAGCGCTGATCGCGATTGTCCTGGCCATGTGGGGCGCAGGCGTCTGGAGCATCGTCGCCCAGCAGGTGTTGACGGCGTCACTGGCGGCCGCAGCCCTGTGGTGGCTGAGCGCCGTTGCGCGGCCCCATCTGGCTTGGGACGGTCGAGCCTTGCGCGAGATGGTGGTGCTCGGCATCCCGTCGACCTTGCAGCAGTTCATGTGGATCGCCAACGCCCGACTCTTTCTCCTGCTGGCCGGCACGCAGCTGAATGTCGTGGCGCTGGGCCAGATCGCACTCGCGTTTCGTGCGGTCGACATGATGCGCGACCTGCTGGCCCAGGCGGTCTCGCAGCTTGCTCTACCCCTTTTCGCGCGCGTAGAGCGTGAACAGGGCGACCGTCGCCGCGCGTTCGTTTCTGCAGTCCGCCTGACGTCGGCCGTGATGCTGCCCGTGTTCACCGGTCTGGCGGTTCTGGCGCCGGAAGTCATCGAATTGGCCTTTGGCGCGCAATGGTTGGCTGCGGCACCGTTCGTGAGCCTGCTGGCCCTGCTGACCTTTCACTTCTTTCCGCGCATGTTCGTGACGCCGCTGCTCAGTGCGTTGGGGCGACCGGCAACCACGATGGTCGGATCGCTGGTTCAGGCCCTGTTCATCGCTGCCGCCCTGTGGATGGCTACTGATCCTTCACCGGCGCTGGTGATGGCCGTGTGGGCCTCGCGTCTCCTTGTGAGCACGCCGATCGACATGTGGATGCTCAAGCGCCTGGCCGGCATTGGCTACCTCGATCAATGGCGAGGTGCATTCAATCCAGCGCTGGCCAGCGCCGTGGCAGCAGCCGCGATGACGGGGATGCGGCTGGCGGGCTGGCTCCCGGCCAGCGTCTTGCCGAGGTTGATGCTGTCCGTCATGACGGGTGCGGCCCTGTACGGACTGACCTTGTGGTTGATCGATCGCGCCTTGCTGAATGAAGTCCGGACCGTTTTCGCGATGGCGGTATCGAGAGGCAAGTCTCGTCCCGCGTCGTCGTCCGGCGGAGACCGGCCATGACACCACAGCCAGCCTCACAGCTGCGGTTTTTCGACTTCCTGAGGGGCTGGGCGGCCCTGCTGGTATTTCTCCACCATGCAGCTCTGCTGGGCAACGGACCCGCGCTGTTGAGCGATGGTCGTGTCGGCGAACAGGCCGTGAACGCGTTCATGTTCGCATCTGGATTCCTCATCTATTACCAGAGCGCCATCAATGCGTCGTACGGTGGATTTGCCAGCATGGGAGGGACGTGCAACTTCTACATTCGTCGCTTCTTTCGCATCGCGCCGGTGTACTACGTGGCGCTTGCGCTGGCCTTCATGGCCGGCACTCAGCTTGGCGAGGCACGCCAGGCCATTGCGGCCTTTGCTCCGCAGACAAGGACCGACTTGAGTCGCTACTTCATGGCCGATCCCCTCGGCAACGCGCTGATGCACGTGAGTTTTCTTTTCGGGCTGTTTCCCCGATTTGCATTCAGCACCCCCTTGCCGGACTGGAGCCTGGGCCTGGAAATGCAGTTCTACCTTGTGTTCCCGGTGATTTTCCTGGCGCTGAGGAAGCGTTTCCTGCCGATGATGTTCGTGCTGCTGTTGACGGCGCTCGCGGTCCGGCTCGGACTGAAGCTGGAGGGCATCGCGTATCCGATGCCTTCGTTTCTGCCGCTCAAGTTCCACAACTTTGCGGCTGGAATGGCCATTGCTTATCTCCACCTCAATCCGACTGTGCGCCGTTGGCCGCTGTTAGCGCTGATCTTGTCTTCTGTTGGTGTTGGCGAACGTTCTCTGTGGATGCCGGCCATCGTGCTGATCTGCCATTCCTTGCTTCATCAGCCTGAGTCAGGTCATGCCCGTCTCGACGCGCTGTTCGGTCACTGGACAAGCAGATGGCTCGCCGATCTGTCCTATTCGGTCTACATCCTTCATCTGCTCGTGGTGCTGCCTGTGTTTGCGTGGGCGGTTCCGTTCACCTCTGTCTCGATGACGGACTGGTGGGCGGTGTCGCTCGCGACGCTGGGCGTTGTGCTGATCTTGTCTTGGGCGGTGATGCACTGGGTGGAAGCTCCGGGCATCCAGATCGGCAAACGGTTGTTGCGCAGGCCTTCTCTGCCCCAGGCCATTCGGCTCGCCAAATGAGCACGTCGCCACGCCGCTCGCGGCAACGACGCACCGTGCCGAAGCGGGCGCGCTCGAGGCAGTCCCCATGAACTCGTCTGGACCCGCGGGACGCAGCGTCCGAGACTTCGCTGCTTACGGCCTGCTGTTCGCGGCGCTCATGGCATTGTTCGCGCCCACCATCTGGGACCTGCACAGCGGGCTGTGGACGTACGCCCAGCACTCGCATGGGCCCATCGTGCTGCTGATCTGGGTGTGGTTGTTGATCAAGGGGTGGGCGGACGCCCTGAAGCGCGGCGCGGCACTTTGTCCCGCCCCGGTGATCGGCGGGGGCGTGTTGGCGGTGGGGCTTGCCACCTACGTCCTGGGTCGGTCGCAGGGCTTTGCGCTGCTTGAGGTCGCCTCGTTGCCTCTGGTGATCCTGGGCGGTGTGCTGGTGCTCTTCGGCGGTGCCGTGGCGCGTCGCATGTGGTTTCCCTTCGTGTTCGCCATCTTCCTGTTGCCCTTGCCTGCCACGTTGATCGATGCGGTGACGCAGCCGCTGAAGCTGGCCGTCTCCCAGGTCTCCGAACAGGTGCTGTACCTCGCCGGATACCCGATTGCCCGCAGCGGAGTCACGTTGATGCTCGGGCGTTACGAACTGCTGGTCGCGGACGCCTGCTCGGGCCTCAATTCGCTGTTCATGCTCGAGGCGTTCGGGTTGTTCTATCTGAACGTCGTGCGTTACCAGTCCCCGCTGCGCAACATTTTCCTGGCGCTGCTGATCCTGCCGATCTCGTTCGCATCCAACGTCATGCGGGTCCTCACGCTGGCCCTGATCACCTACTACTGGGGCGATGAAGCGGGACGCGGCTTTGTCCACACGTTCGCGGGAGTGCTGCTGTTCGTCTGCGCGATGCTGCTGGTGCTGACAGCCGATGCCTTGCTTCGGGCGGCCTTTCCGTGGCGCACCGCTCCGGCGAGACTGGTGGCGTGATGGGCTGGACCGATCGACTGGCCTGGTTGCCCGAGATTCGGATGCACCATGCCATGGCCATGGTGCTGGCCATGGCTCTGGCGGTCATCGTCGTGCCGCTGATCACGCCTGAACTCAGGCCGGTCGCAGGGGTGCCGCAACTGGCTGCCAATGTGCCCGCGAGCTTCGGTGACTGGACGCTGGTGGAAACGCAGCAGGCTCCGATCGACGTCGTCGCGAACGACGGCCGCGGTACGCTGCAGCGGCCCTACGACGACGTGTTGATGCGGACCTATCAAAACTCGAAGGGCGAGTCGGTGATGCTGGCGTTGGCCTACGGCCGCGAGCAAAGGCAGGACGTCAAGGTGCATCGCCCCGAGCTTTGCTACACGGCGGCCGGATTCCGGGTGGTCTCGAGCAGGGAAGCCGACTTTGGACCCTTGCGTGGAACGGATTCCCTGGTGCGTGGCAAGCGCCTGTACGCCGAAGGCCGTCACGGAAACGAGGCGGTGAGCTACTGGATTCGAATCGGGGGCGTCTACACCGAGAACGGATGGGACATTCGTCGTCACATCGTCGAGCAGGGATTCCAGGGGAAGATTCCTGATGGCGTACTGGTTCGTGCCTCACGGCGCGTGGAGAACTTGCATGACGCCGAAGATGCCTGGCCTGTGCTGGAAGCGTTCCTCGAGGAATTGGTTGCGGCGCTGCCTGCTCAGACGCGCACCTATCTCGTCCGGTGACGGCCGCTCGGCGGTGAACGATGATCGCGGCAGCGCCCACGCCTGTTGGCGACACTTTCCGGCAAGTCCGCCATGAACAAAGCCTTCACCAGAGAGTCCGATGACGCCGATGACGATGACGATTCCGGTCCGCCCTCGATGCCTGTCGGCGTCAAGAACTACGTCACGCCGGCGGGCTATGCCCGGCTGCGCGCCGAGTTGCTGAACCTGCTCGATGTCGAGCGGCCCAAGGTCGTCGACATCGTGTCCTGGGCGGCGAAGAACGGCGATCGATCGGAAAACGGCGATTACCTCTATGGCAAGAAGCGCTTGCGCGAGATCGACCGCCGCATCCGCTTCCTGACGAAGCGGCTGGATATCGCCGAAGTGGTCGATCCGTCGGTGCACCACGGTGCCGATCAGGTGTTCTTCGGGTCTACCGTGTGCTACGTGAATGCCCGCGCTGAAGAGCGCACCGTGACGATCATGGGCGTCGACGAAGCCGACAGCACAGCTGGCGAAATCAGCTGGATCGCGCCCATGGCGCGTGCGCTGCTGGGGGCTCGGGTGGGTGACGAGGTGAAGGTGCAGACTCCGGCCGGTCTGGACGTGGTCGAGATCCTGGCCGTGACTTACCCGCTCTCGGACAGCCGCGCAGGCTGACCTGCAAGCGCCCTCAGGGCTTGATGCGGCTGATGCGCAGCACGGCTGTCGAGCGCTTCAGCGTTCGAATCACCTCGGCCAGATGCAGTCGATCGCGCACGGCGAGCAGCAATTTCAGCTCGGCGGACTCGGCTGCGGCCTGATCGCCCATGTCGATGTGCGTGATGTCGGCTTCGGCAGCGGCGACTGCCGTGGCCACCTCGGCAAGCACACCCTTGCCGTTTTTCAGCAGCAGCACGACACCGGTCTCGAAGGAGCGCGTTGGCTGCTCGGCCCAGTCCACTTTCAGCCAGCCTTCGCTGTCGCGCCCGAGCAAGCGCTTTCCGACCGAACACTCTGCCGTGTGGATCAACAGTCCCTCACCGCGGCCCAGGTAGCCCATGATCGAGTCGCCCGGGATGGGCCGGCAGCAGGTGGCCAACTGGACCGATGCTCCCTCGCTCCCATCGATCAGGACCATGCCCTGCGACGGGGCCTCGTCTGCGCCGTAGCGGCCCAGCGTCAGGGTGACTGCGTCGGGGCGCACCCCGCGTTCGGTCAGCAGGCGGGCCAGGCGCTTGGCGACCATCGAGGCGATCTTGCGTCCCACGCCGATGTCGGTCAGCAGTTCGTCGCGGCTGCGGTTGCCGCTCCAGCGCAACAGCGGTGACCAGACCGGCGAGATGGCGCCGGTGTCGTCGTCCCGCGGCATTTCCATGCCCTCGGCCCGCAGGGCTTGCGCCAGCATCTTCGAGCCGAGGTCCTGCGACTCCTCCTGCTCCATGGTCTTCAGGTGGTGCCTGATCTTCGATCGGGCACGGCCGGTGCGGACGAAGTTCAGCCATCCCGGATTCGGGCGAGCGCCTTGCGAAATGACGATGTCGACGACGTCGCCGCTGCGCAACTCGGTGCGCAGGGCAACCGGCTCGCCGTTGACCTTCGCGGCCACGCAGTGATCGCCGACATCGGAGTGGATGGCGTACGCGAAATCGACGGGCGTGGCGCCCCGCGGCAATGCCAGGATCTTCGACTTCGGCGTGAACACATACACCGCATCGGGGAACAGATCGATCTTCACGTGCTCGAGGAACTCGGTCGCGTCGCGCGTTTCGTCCTGGATGTCGATCAGCGACTGCAACCACATCGCGCCGAGTCGCTGCGCTTCCTGCGCATTCGATGCTCCGCTGTGCTTGGTCTTGTACATCCAGTGCGCCGCAATGCCTTTTTCGGCCACGGCATGCATCGGCTCCGTGCGGATCTGGAACTCGATCGCCGTTCCCAGCGGACTGACCAGTGTGGTGTGCAGGGACTGGTAGCCATTGCCCTTCGGGATGGCGATGTAGTCCTTGAACCGGCCGGGCAATGGCTTGTAAAGCTGGTGCAGGACGCCCAGCGCCAGGTAGCACTCGGGCAGTGTGGGGACGACGATGCGGAAGCCGAAGATGTCGCTGACCTGCGCAAAGCTCAGGTGCTTCTCAGTCATCTTCCGGTAGATCGAAAACAGGGTTTTCTCGCGGCCGAAGACCTGCACCTTCAGTTTCGACTGGGCAAACGATTTCTCGACATCCCGCTGAATGCGTTCGACCACGTCGCGACGGTTGCCACGCGCCTTCAGCAACGCCTTGGACAACGTGGCATGGCGCCAGGGGCGAAGATGCTCGAACGACAGTTCCTGGAGCTGGCGATATGTCTGGTTCAGTCCGAGCCGGTGTGCGATCGGTGCGTAGATGTCCAGCGTTTCGCGTGCGATTCGAACTCGCTTGTCCGAGGCCATCGACTCCATCGTGCGCATGTTGTGCAGTCGGTCTGCCAGCTTGATCAGGATCACCCGCACGTCGCGCGCCATGGCCAGGAGCATCTTGCGGAAGGACTCTGCCTGCGACTCCTCGCGCGTCGAGAACTGCAACTTGTCGAGCTTGGTCAGCCCATCGACCAATTCAGCCGTGGGCGCGCCGAATCGCTCGATCAATTCGGCCTTGGTGATGCCGCAGTCCTCCATCGCGTCGTGCATCAACGCGGCCATGATCGCCTGGGCGTCGAGCTTCCACTCGGCACACAGTCCGGCCACGGCGATGGGGTGCGTGATGTAGGGCTCGCCGCTGACGCGGTACTGGCCGAGGTGCGCTTCGTCCGCGAAGCGATAGGCATCCCGCACCCGGCGAATGTCGGCCGGGTCGAGGTAATCGAGCTTGATGGTCAGCGCATCGAACGATGCCGCTGCAGCGTCGGTGGGTACGGCTGCGGCGGGCGGTCGTCGCCAGGAGGTCTTGAAAGTCAGAGCCTCTTTGACGCTTTCGATGGTCGGGATGGCCATCTTCCTAATTTATCGCTTATTGAATGCCGCTGACACCCGGCTGTCATGCGGCGCGAGGTGGTGCAACGAAAAACGGCCCCGCAGGGCCGTTGATTCGAAGGACTGGGCAGTGTCGCGGGTCAGACAGGGACCTTGCGCAGCATCTCGATACCGACCTCGCCCGCTGCGATCTCGCGCAGCGCGGTCACACCCGGCTTGTTCTTTGTCTCAATTTTGGGAGCGTGCCCCTGACTCAGCATGCGGGCGCGATAGGTGGCGGCGAGCACCAACTGAAAACGGTTGGGGATGTGAACGAGGCAATCTTCAACGGTAATGCGGGCCATTCGGTGCTCCAGAGGTATGACGGTGTCGCGGCCCCGGCGAAACCTCACTCGAGAAGGTTCAGGGCCCGGAAAACGGCCGGTTTGTTCTTCGCCAGCACTGCGTAGCGCAGCCGCTGCGAATGAACGATGGTTTTCAGGTCGAAAACCGCCGTTTCGAACAGGGCATTGATGATAACAAAGTCGAAATGTCGGGCCTGGGCAACCTCGAGCCGTGCGTTCACGAGTCGCTGTGCGATCACATCCGGGTGGTCCTCGCCGCGGCGGTTCAGACGTTGGGCCAGTTCCTCATAGCTGGGAGGCAGGATGAAAACGAGCACCGCGCTGGGGTACAGCCGCTTGATCTGGAGGGCACCTTGCCAGTCGATTTCCAGAACCACATCCTGGCCCCGTGAAATGCGGCTCTCTATCGCCGCACGGGAGGTACCGTAGAGGTTGCCATGTACCTCGGCCCACTCGAGGAAATCCCCGGCCGTGATTTTCGAGCGGAACGTCGGCTCGTCGACGAAATGGTATTCGCGGCCATCCTGCTCCTGGCCCCGCGGGGCTCGCGTGGTGTGCGACACCGACACGCCCAAATGAGAGTCGAGCTCCAGCAAGGCCTTGACCAGGCTGGATTTTCCGGCGCCGCTGGGCGCTGCGACCACGAACAGACTGCCTGCTTGCTGCATGGGCGTTTGACTCCCCGTTGACGGCCTGAACGCTGGCATCGCACTGCAGGCCCCGCTTATGCTTGATATGACACGATTGTTGACGCATCTTCCCCAACTGACAGGGGTTGCATGGCAAGAGAGCCGTGTACGCTTCTCGTTGCTGGCGAATAACTGCGCTGGTCAGCGTTTTTTGTTGTGCAAAGCCGCCCACTACCTGTTCCATCACCATGACATCGGAAACGCGACCCTTGCTGCTGATTGTGGAGGATGACCCCGCGCTTCAGAAACAGATCAAATGGTCGCTGGATCGTTTCGAATCTGTCACCGCCGATGATCGGACGAGTGCGCTGGCTCAGTTTCGACGCCACTCGCCGGCCGTCGTGACGATGGACCTGGGCTTGCCACCCAATCCGGATTCCGTGGATGAAGGGTTCAAGCTGCTGGGGCAGATGATCGAGATCAACCCGGACGTCAAGGTCATCGTTCTGACCGGACAAAACGACCAATCCAACGCGCTTCGGGCGATCGATCTCGGTGCTTACGACTTTCTGGCCAAACCGTTCGATCCTGATGTGCTGGGGCTGATCATCAGCAGGGCCTTCTGCCTTTTTGATCTGCAAAAGGAAAACCGCCGCCTGCGGGAAATGCAGCAGCCCGACCCACAGGGCGGGCTGATCACGCGGGATCAGGGGTTGCTTCGGATCTGCCGGACCATCGAGAAAGTCGCCCCGAGCAATGCAACCGTGCTACTGCTTGGTGAAAGCGGTACCGGCAAGGAGGTGCTCGCGCAGTCGCTGCACCATGCGTCCAGGCGAACGGGAAAATTTGTGGCCATCAACTGCGCCGCCATACCCGAGAACCTGCTCGAAAGCGAGTTGTTCGGCTACGAGAAGGGCGCTTTCACCGGCGCCGCGAAGACCACGGTCGGACGGATCGAGACGGCCAACGGCGGCACGCTGATGCTCGACGAAATCGGCGATCTTCCGATGGCACTGCAGGCCAAGTTGCTGCGCTTCCTGCAGGAGCGGACGATCGAGCGCATCGGCGGCCGCCAGGAGATACCCGTCGACGTGCGAGTGGTTTGTGCCACCCACCAGGATCTGGCGGAGTTCATCAAGACCAGTCGCTTCCGCCAGGACCTCTACTACCGCTTGGCAGAGATCGTGGTCGACATTCCTCCGCTGCGCGCGCGTCAGGGGGATGCGGTGCTGCTGGCTCAGGCCTTTCTGCGCCGATTTGCGCGTGAACAGAACCGCAGCACGATGGGTTACGCCGACGACGCGTTGGCCGCGATCGAGGCCTATGCCTGGCCCGGCAATGTGCGGGAACTGCTCAATGCCATCAAGCGCGTATCGATCATGGCGGAGGGCAACCGAGTGACCGCCGAAGACCTCGGGCTGCCAAGGAGTTCTGGCGAATCGTCCGACCTCGAGTCCAGCCTCGATTTGCGTGTGGTGCGTGACAAGGCGGAGAGGGGCGCCATCGTGTCCGCCCTGGCGCGTTCGGATGGGAACGTCGTGAGGGCGTCGGAAATACTCGGCGTGACTCGCCCAACCCTGTATGACCTGATGCGCCGACTGGCGATTCAGTGGAAAGGCGTGGAGCCGCCCGCTGCCCGGTGAACCCGTGAGATCAACGCACTGCGCTGAGAAGGCGCAGCACAAATTCAATCGGTATGGCGTAACTGATGCCTGACGGCTGACTCAAGGCAGACTCGCGTGTGCCCTTGAGCGCCACCATGTTGACCACACCCACGACGGTTCCGGTCTCGGCGTCAAACAGAGGTCCTCCGCTGTTTCCTGGGTATGCGGTGGCGTCGAGCTGGATGAACTCGAAGGCGCCTTCCTTGATGCGGTTGATGGCTCTGGCATCGAGTTGTTGTGAGGTCGGGCTGGGCAGCGCCACGGAGGTGATGGCAGACACCGAGCCGCGGTGCGTCACCGGCGTCAGGCCCAGGGCACTGCCCAAGGGGAACCCCATGAACGCCACCAGTTGCCCTTCACGTACCGAATTGGGCTGGGCCAGGTCGACCGAAGGCAGCGGGGCGCCTTCGAAGCGCAGCAGTGCCAGGTCATGAGCCTTGTCTACGTGGATCACTTCGGCTCGGCGGACGCCAGACTGACCCGAGCCGCCGATCGCATGAACAACCACGTTGCTGTCGTCATATGTGTCGCTGTTTCGTCCGATCACATGCGCATTGGTCACCAACAGATTTCCGTCTCCGACGACGAAGCCGGTGCCGCTGAAGCCGAAACGCGGACTTTGGGTTTCCTTGTAAAACCCGACTGCCATCACCGATGGCTTGATCCTAGTGATCAGTCCGGGTAGCGCATCCGCTGCTGTCGCCAGACACGTCCAAGCCATCAATGCCGTGCCCAGGATGCCCCTCATGGCAGACCGGTTCAATGTCGGAATCAGTTTCATGACCAGTTCACTCCAAGTGCCGAGCAACCCGAGTGCCTCTCCAAAAGGCCTGTGTATGGTGGCCGCGGAGCGGAATCAAAGTTGCTCAAGGCCATAGCGAAGTTTGACTCAGTTCATTCCGTATCTTCTGACCACATGCGCATCAGTGCTTTCCGGGTCAGGTGAGGAACCACCAGGTGCATGGGCATGCGCAGATGATGCGCACGCACATACAGCATCCAACGCGCCAGTCCCGTGAAACGCCCGTCGCAACTGGGATGGTCTGGTCGCAGGGCCAATTCCAACAGGTTCGACATCAGCCTGCGCGTAAGCACGCTGCGGTCCAACGACGTCGCACGAGCCTCAAGAGGCACCGGTGGGCTGGTCGAGAACAATCTTTTGAGATGAATCAGCGCATGCGACAGCGGAATCTGCAACCCGAGTTGCACAGATCGGTCCAGCAATTCATCCCAGAAGTCGGCGCTTTCGCTGAAGTGAATCATCAGATCGTTCATGTCCAGCAGGTCACGCAACCCATGACCGAACTCGCCTTCCAGGAACAGATGCGCCGCGCTGTGGAGAACCATGTCGACTGGGCTCAGTGTGTAGAGGCCAGGATGCCCAGGGATCGCTTGGATTCGAGTCAGCAGTTTTGCCCCATCGACCTTGAAACGGGATGTCGGTGGCGTGATCGTGTGGTGGACATCGATGGAGGTCCCGCGCTGAACATGGCGCAGCGGCGGCAGCTCGTGCATCCACTGACGGTAGTACCGATCGTTGTAGGCATCACGCTCTTCGCTGATCCAGCCGGCGGCGAACAAAGCGGACTCGACATCCGTCAGCTTCGACGGTTCGACCAGGATATCTATGTCGCTGAAGATGCGTCCGCGTGCCGCAGGAAGCCCTGCCAGCAGGTAAGCCGCACCCTTCAGCATGACAACAGGCGTGTCGACCTTGGCCAACGCCCGACGGATGCAGTCCGCTTCCCACCTGACTTCGTGCCACTGTCTGCGGGCGATGACGAGGCCGCTTTCCAGGTGACAGCGGGGCCCGCTGGGCACGTCTTTCAGCCAGTCTCGTTCAGCGAAGTGTTGTGCCAATCGCCCCTGCAGTCGTGCTTGTCGCGCTTGGCCGAGGATCAGTTCCCATTCGCGAGGACTGAATGTCGGTTGGCGGGTAGGGGCGGCCCAGACGCCCGATAGCAGATCCTGCTTCAAGACCTGCGACAAGTGGCTAGCGAGTCGAAAATGTGAACGGCGTCGTCCAGCGAGCTGTACTCGAAGTCGTAGCAATCGCTGTGGTCCACCACTTCAGCCAGCGCGTTGAAACCGGATGCGCCAAGCAATCCATAGTTGAATGCATTGCGACCCAGTTCGAGCATGCTGTCAGCGCGCGAACGCGGCGTCAGCTTGGCTGAAGCGTCGGCGACGTATTTGGGAAAGATCACCCATCCTGGGCGGGCCGTCGAGTTCATGCGATCCAGGTGGTGTTTCTCGACCTTCATCAGGCCAACCGATCCCTTGGATGTATCGTGAACGACATCACTGAAGACGGCACTTGGCGCGAAGTTCCTGATGATCTCGAGAGATTCATTTTTCAGACTCACGGGACGGCACAGTGGCACGATTTCGCCATCGAGCGGTGAAATCAACGTCATTTCATCCGAAAGCAGCCGCCATCCACGGTGAATCAATGCGGCGCACAGCGTGCTCTTTCCTGACCCGGGTGGTGCAGGAAGAATGGCAGCCAGGCCATCACGCTCGATCACGGCGGCGTGGAGCATCAAGTACTGATGTGCTTGCGTCGAGATACACCAGTTCATCGCCCATTCCAGCAGCGGGTAGGCATGGCTGATGGGCAGAGGCTTGAATGGCGAGCCGCCATCGCAAACGAAGCGCACTTGTGGATGCACCCACCGGTGCAAGCCGATCCCACGTTCCATGCGCATGTCGAAGTCGACGAATGTTTCGTCTTTGACCAAGTGATGGTCCGCGTAGAGCAGATGAAGCCCCTTCGCCACCGAATCAATAGCTGAGCGAATCCTAAAGACGAATGGCCCGGTCTGAATCGGGAGTCCTTTCCTGCTGACACGTTGACTGAAGTCACTCCAATCCAGCGACGAAAGCCTCATCCAGATTCGATTTCTATCAGGGTGGCTGCAATCAATTGCTCGACAACGCCGGGTAAGGCATTTGAAATCGAGCTAACGGTTAGCGACGTGTACTCGGATATTTTTGATGTTAGCTGATCGTGCCTGACGATACCATCTTCCATACAGAGTAGTGCGCAAGCCGATAGTGGGCTCAGTAAATGAGTTTGACCTGAGTTTTCATCGAAAACAACATACTCATTATTCCATTGCCGCCAATGCAGCCGAGTAGAAGTAAGAAGTTTTACTTTCACATCTCATCATGTCAAATAACAATCGCAGCCGAATTAATGCTCAAGCACGTTTGGTCTGCATGTAGCCCCGACAGAAAGCCAATGCTGCTGTGCGTTGGGTCGCGAAAAGATTCTTCATTTCTTCTGGGCTGTATGATGATTTAATACTAGATGATTCCTTTGCCTTGCAGCAATTTAGAATCGCGGTAATCATCACTGTATTGTCAGAATCTGGGTAGTTCTTTAAGCAATTGAGAAGTGTTTCTGTCGCGCTACCACCGCACAAATCTTTGCAGGGTGAGTTGGGTGTAAATGGCTTATTATTTACTTTGCAATTAGTGGGTGATGGCCAATTCCGAGTATCACAGTAGAATGAAGGGTGTCCGCCGATACATTCTATTTGAGCTTGAACCTGTGAGTGAGCCGCCGATTGCGTTCCGGAGGTTGTACATAGCTTTCCGGTGCTAGTCACGTAGCGTTCGGTCGCAAGCGATTTAATCGGAATAGCTATGGAGGCAACTGCCGATCCTTTGGCAATTCCGCTCAGGAGCAGTCGGCGTCGCGAACTGGATTTCTCAGATTCTGAAATAATACTGATATCTTCCATCGCTGCGTTGATGGAGTTATCAATTTTATTCTTATCTTTGTCATTCATAGGGCACCTCAATGATTTCGTGGATCTTGTTATTTCGGCGGAGCAATTTTCTACTGGCCTTCGTGAAATAAGACCACGCTGACTGTCTCAATCAAAACAAGCATATCCAAGAAGAGTGAATTATTCTTGACATAGTACAAGTCAAACTGATGCTTTTTCCGGGCGTCTTCCAGTGATCCGCCATAGTGGTAGCGCACCTGAGCCCATCCTGTGATGCCCGGCTTGACGGAATGTCGCAACTCATAAAACGGGACATCAACCTTCAGTTGATCCACAAAGGTCGGGCGCTCGGGGCGAGGCCCCACCAGACTCATTTCACCGACCAGCACGCTGAAAAGCTGCGGTAATTCATCAATGCGAGTTTTCCGCATGAATGAGCCTACCCGTGTAATTCGGGGGTCATTCTTGGACGCCCACTTTGCTATTCCGTCTTTCTCGGCATCGATTCGCATGCTGCGAAATTTTATGCACATGAACACACGGCCGCCGAGGCCAACCCGCGCCTGACGGTAAATAATTGGTCCTGGGCTGTCAATCCATATCGCGATGACTGCCAATACCATCAGAGGGGCAGTCAAAAGTAATAAAATCGAAGACGTAATGATATCAAAGGATCGCTTCATCAGCCTGCGGAAAGCGCCTTGAATAAAGCCTTCTTCATATACCAGCCAGCTTGCTTTCAGGCTGTCTAGCCGAACTTCACGTTTTGTTTTTTCACAAAATCCGGCCAAATTGAGGACCGAGATACCACGGATTCGGCACTCTAGCAACTGTTCCATGGGGATGCCGCCGCCACGATGTTCCCGTACCGCGACAACTATTTCCGAAACTGAGTATCTTGTGGCAATGTCGATCAAAGAAGTCTTATTTGGAAATACGCGAGCACCTAACAATTTTTTATCCGTCGTGTCGTGCTCTTCACAGGTGGAAAAGAAACCGATGACATTGCGGGCAGTTCGACCAGGTGCGCGTAGATCCGTTGCAATAGCTTGAGCCTCTTCACCCGTTCCGACTATCAAGACAGAAGGCTGAATCGTTACACGCTGCATAACATAGAAACATCCTCGAGAGAGGATCAGACCAATTGCCAGGTATGCAATGGCTGCTGGAATAAGCTGTTCTATGTAACCCCTGTCCGCAACGATCCTCAAAGTAAGACTCGTCAGGTAGCCACCGACACAAATGGCGAGTATCGTACGGGTTGCCTTGGCGGTAGGTGAGATTGCCTTTGGCCTGTAGAGACCGACAAGCGCGTACATGAGAGCCATCACCAAAGAAAACAGAGTGGCCCCAAAAAGTATCAACGGCAATTCGGGCACCGCGTCTGATATGGTCATGTACCGGCTGGTCAGTGTGGACGCTGCAAGCAAGACCGCAGTGAAGCAAAGTGACAAGTCAACTACCATCCCGGCTGGTGCACTAGGCAGTACGTTGTGCTGGTATACCCGCATGGTGAATGGTCTCCCTCGAGCCGCAGCTCTCGTCGATCTGGCGGTAAACGCCAATCGACGCGCTTACGAATGTAAGCAACTGATCCGGACCATTATTGTTTGGCGTTCGTGCATCGGCATCCCCTGAGTTGGGGGTCTGCTGCGACGTTTCGCACGTATCGTCAAGATTCGGAGGGTCCGAACCGAGTGAGGCCCAAGCCGGAGAGTTTGCGCGGTGCCCGGCGAGCCGTGCGTGCTTTTTCGGGCGTGCAACCACTTACTTTCAAGTTCACTGCGCTGGGTCGGGCACATTCAATCTGACAGCGAAGATTTCGCTGCAAATCCGCATTCAGATGCGGGCTTGAAGTGTCGAATTCGATGTCAAGCTCAGGCAAGGATGCCTTTCATCTCAGACCATGGACTCACGAAGCACGATCTTTGCAGCCTGGAGCTTCGGCCTCGTGGGCGTTGCTCATCTTGCGTTTGCGTTGCACCTCGTTGGCGTTGGGTACGGTCGTTCGATCAGAACAGTGTCTGCACTGATGTTGGTCGCCGCCGTCGCCTGCACTTCCTGCTGGGGCTGGTTCGCGATGGCCAGTGTGCTGAATGCGTCTCGATACATCGAGGTGATTTCTTCGCTGCTTGACATTTCGCGGTACGGCCTGTGGCTTCTGTTTCTCCTGTCGATTCGACGTCAGCCTCTGGACGGGGCTGCGAGGGCTTCGACTCTCACTGCAGTGGCGATCGTCCTGGTCGCTGTTTCAGTTGTGGTTCAGGTCATCGGGGGGGGGGGATTCAGTTTCCCATGGGCCACTGAACGCTTGACGCCGATGACGTCCATGGCGTTGGCCATATTTGGTTTGGTTTTGGTCGAGCAGGTATTCCGAAACGTACCCATCGACTCCCGTTGGAGTGTCAAGCCGATTTGCGCCGGCCTTGCAGGTTCGTTTGCATTCGATCTGTACCTCTACTCCCAAGCCGTCATTTTTGGCAAAGTCGATGTGGATTCGTACAGCATACGCGGGGCGATTCACGCTCTCATGACCCCGCTGCTATTCATCTCGACCACGCGGCTTCGCGATTGGACTTCTCAGCTTCGAATCTCGCGCACGGCGGCGTTCCATTCTGCAACGCTGTTAATTTGCGGGATTTATCTCCTGTTCATCTCTGGAGTCGGCTACTACATCAAGTTTTTTGGTGGGGATTGGGGCCGTGCGTTGCAGATATGCGTCGTCTTTGCCTCCTTGATGCTTTTGCTCTTGCTGGCGGTTTCGGGATCTGTCCGAGCGAAGCTGCGGTTCGTCCTGAGCAGGAATTTTTTTCGATATCGCTACGACTACAGAGAGGAATGGTTGAAGTTCACGCAAGCGCTCTGTGCTCAAAGTACCCCGCAGGAAATGGGGCGACAGGTGATCCAGGGACTTGCCGATCTGGTGGAGAGCCCCGGTGGTGGCCTCTGGATGAAGGATGCAAATTCTCCATCCTTCAATCAAACCGCCCGCTTGAATCTCGACGCAAGACAGGGAATTGAGGACGCATCTTCGGAGTTGTGCAAGGTTCTGGAGCGGGAGAACACGATCATCAATCTGGAGGAGTACCGTTCATTTCCGGGTCGTTACGGATCCATGCCGTTGCCATCTTGGCTACAAGCAATGCATGAGGCTTGGTTGATCGTCCCGTTGATCGTTGGTGAAAGATTGATCGGGTTTGTCGTTCTGATGCGAGCGAGGATTCCTTTTGATGCCAATTGGGAGGTCCATGACCTGCTGAAGACTGCCAGTCGGCAGGCGGCCAGCTTCTTGGCTCAGATGGTCGCCACCGAGGCTTTGCTGGAAGTCAGCAAGTTTGATGCGTTCAATCGCATGTCTGCGTTCGTCGTGCATGACCTGAAGAACATCGTCACCCAGCTTTCGCTGATGATGAAAAACGCCAAACGCCTGCATGCGAACCCGGAGTTCCAGCAGGACATGCTAGATACCGTCGAGAATTCTCTGGAAAAAATGCGCCAATTGATGGCGCAGTTGAGAGAAGGAACGACACCTGCTGGGACTACCTTCGGAGTCGATTTGGGAGGAGTGATCCGTCGAATCGAGTCTGGCACGAACGGGCGCGGGCGTCAGCTGGAGGTGCGCTGTTTGGGCACGGTCGTCTCTCGTGGCCACGAAGAGCGAATCGAGAGGGTCATAGGCCATGTAGTGCACAACGCACTGGACGCCACGGACCCGGGTGGAAGAGTCTGGCTTCAACTCGACACGATCGGAGATCGGGCGCGCGTGATCGTTGGCGATACCGGCCATGGCATGACTGCCGAATTCATCCGAGATCGTTTGTTCAAGCCATTTCAATCGACAAAGCCCACGGGAATGGGGATTGGAGCGTACGAGAGCTCGCAATACATTCAGGAACTTGGCGGGAAGATTTCTGTTGTCAGTGAGCCTGAAAGGGGAACAGAAGTGACATTGCTGATTCCCTTGTTCAAGGGGTGGAGTGGCCCTGACCTTGATCTATTGAAGCCCAGTTGAAGCTATCGAGCGAAGACGGCTGAGAACTTCCTCGAATGAGCACACTCGACGTGCCTAATTCACGATAGGCGTCGGCTTGCGGGCCGCGCCACAGCGGTTGCATTGCGGTGACCCCCTGCACCGTGCCATCATCGTCACGTGAAGTAACAAGTAAATATTCAGATGCAATGGGTTGTTTGGTTTGTAGCATCGCGGGCGCTTCTTCGAAGCTCCGCAGGTTTTTTCAGATGAAGGGATAGAGGATGGATACTTTTGCCAAGAACCCGGTGCGACTGATTCGCACTCTGTTGGTCGCGTTATGCGTTGCTCTGCTTTCCGGATGCGGAAGTTTCTCTGAAAAACTTCAGCCTGCGCCCGCTTTGGCAGCAACGCAGGATTACAGCTACATCATCGGCCCTGGTGACAATCTAAACATCATTGTTTGGCGCAATCCTGAGTTGTCGATGTCTGTCCCGGTGAGGCCTGACGGGAAATTCTCCACGCCCCTTATCGAAGAATTTATTGCACAGGGAAAGAATCCTGTCGAAATCGCTAGAGATATCGAAAAACTTTTGTCAAAGTACGTTCGGGATCCAGTGGTTACGGTAATCGTTACTGGATTTGTCGGACCCTACGATCAGCAAATTCGCGTCGTGGGAGAAGCTGCAAAACCTCAGGTGCTTTCCTACAAGCAGAAAATGAGTTTACTGGATGTGATGATTGCAGTAGGTGGTTTGACGGATTTCGCTGCTGGTAATGATGCAACCATTCTTCGCACCAGTGATTCCAACAAGCAATACTCAGTTAGGTTGAAGGATCTTGTCAAGCGAGGTGATATATCGGCCAATGTCGAGATGAAGCCGGGCGATATTCTGATAATCCCGCAGAGCTTCTTCTAAACTGAACTTTTGCAGTTCTTGATTGATTCCGTTGGCGGAATGATATCGGCGAACCTCTTACTAATTAACGATTGATTCGATGGAAGAACTGCTTTCTCAACTGTCTGCGATCGCCAGAAGCATGTGGCGCTTCAGGTGGCCGTCCGTTCTGGTCGCCTGGTTGGTGGGGATTGCCGGGACGGTGATTGCCTTCACCATTCCCGATCGCTACGAAGCCTCCTCTCGCGTTTACGTCGATACAGAGTCGATTTTGAAGCCATTGATGTCGGGTCTGGCGGTGCAGCCGAACGTTGATCAGCAGGTGGAAATGTTGAGTCGAACGCTGATCAGTCGTCCGAATGTCGAAAAATTGGTCCGCATGGCTGATCTCGATCTCAAGAGTCAATCGAAATCCCAGCAAGATGCCTTGGTCACAGATTTGATGACAACGCTTCAGATCAAATCGGTTGGCCGAGACAATTTATACACACTCGCCTATCGGGACTCGGATGCTGCAAAGGCTCAGCGAGTTATTCAGTCATTTGTTTCTATTTTTATAGAATCCAGTCTTGGAGCATCCCGAAAAGATACCGATACCGCCAAGGTATTCATCAATGATCAAATAAAAGCATACGAAGGTAAACTTCTAGAGGCTGAGTCGCGATTGAAGGAATTCAGATTGCGTAACATTCAGGTTCAAATAGGTGAAGGCAAGGATTCGGTTGCCAGATTGAGTGAATTGAGTGATCTCCTTGATCGGGCCAAGCTGGAACTGCGAGAGGCCGAGCAGGCTCGCGATGCCAGTCGGCAGCAATTGAACAATGAAAAGGCACTGAGTGCTGGCGCATCTCCATTGAAATCCCTCTTGGAGGAGTCTGCGATCACGGTTGGAACGCCTGAGATTGACGCTCGAATTGACGCGCAGAAGCGTAATCTGGATTCTTTGTTGCAGCGATTTACTGAACAGCATCCTGATGTTGTCGTTACGCGGAAATTGATCCGGGATCTGGAAGAGCAGAAAAAGAAGGAAGTGAAAGAGCTTCGGAAGGCTGCTGCGGCAAACCCCTCGATTCCATCCACCAATAATAATTTGGTTTATCAGGAACTGAATAAGATGATGGCAAATTCGGAGGTTCAGGTGGCCGCGCTCAAGGCCAGGGTGGCCGAGTATTCGTCGCGTTACAGCCAGGCACGAGAAATGGTCAAGGTGGCACCGCAAATCGAGGCTGAAGCGGCTCAGCTCAATCGCGATTACGAAATCAACAAAAGAAACTACGAGGATCTCGTGAAGCGTCGGGAAGCCGCGTCGATGTCGGGAGATCTCGACTCTGCTGCGGGCGTCGCCGATTTCCGATTGATAGATCCTCCGCGTGTTTCGGCCAATCCGGTGTCACCGAATCGACTGATCTTGTTGTCCTTGGCGATGCTTGCGGCCATTGCCGCCGGAACTCTGACCGCGTTTGCTGCCAGCCAGCTTCGACCGGTATTTCACAGCCCGAGCGATTTGCGCTCGAAATTCGATTTCCCGCTTTTGGGGATGGTCTCGATGGTCTCCAACGACTCCGATCACAGGAGGGAGAGAGTCGACCGGTTCAAATTTGCAATCTCATCGGGTGGCTTGGTCGGTGTTTTCTTGGTCGGATTGATTGGCATGGCGCTGATCGCGGCCAGGCAAGGGTAATTCGATGGCCAGTCTCATTGAACAAGCAGCGCTGCGGTTGGAACAGTTGCGTCGTGCGGGTGTCTCGATTCCCGAGCGAGTGGTGCCGGAGGCTGCTTCGGCTGCAGCCGTGTCGGCGTCGAATCCCGCGCTGAAGGTTGAAACCGACTCCAGTCCGCAAGGCGCACCCAAGCAACTGCTGCCGGTGCAAACGTCGCAACATGTGACGCTCGACCTCGATATGTTGAGTGCCTCGGGCATCGTCACGCCGAACGCGCCGCGATCATTTCTGGCGGACCAGTTCCGCCTCATCAAGCGGCCACTCATCGCCAATATCAAGGGTAAGGATGCCAGTGCCCTGAAGCATGGCAACCTGATCATGGTGACCAGTTCGCTGGCCGGTGAAGGAAAGAGTTTCAGTTCCGTCAATCTGGCGATGAGTATCGCCATGGAACTCGACAACACGGTCATGCTGGTCGACGCCGATGTGGCGCGGCCCTCGGTTCTGCGCATGCTGGGCCTGCCGCCCGGCCCAGGGCTCTTGGACTTGCTCGAAGGCAAGACCGACATGCACAGCGTCCTGTTGAAAACCAACATCGACAAGCTGACGATTCTTCCAAGTGGAACACCTCATCCCAAGGCGACAGAACTGCTCGCCAGCGATGCAATGAGAGCGCTGCTTGACGACATGGCTCAGCGGTATCCCGATCGAATCATCATCTTCGATTCGCCGCCTTTGCTGCTGACGACGGAGTCGCGAGTCCTGGCGACGCAGATGGGGCAGGTCGTGATGGTTGTGCAGGCCGACAAGACTTTGCAGTCCGACGTGCAACACGCACTCTCGACGATCAAGAACTGCTCGCACATCAATCTCGTGCTGAACAAGACGCGTGGAATGGCCGCTGGTGGATACGGCTACGGGTACGGTTACGGATACGGGGAACCCAGTGGCAAATCGGCAGCCTGATGTCCTGGCTGTTCGCGAACGGAGCCGTTCCATAACTCGGGTGCTGTACCGCTGCGTTCGCGGCTTGAAGATCTTTCCGCTGGTCGCTGCATCGCTGGGCGTGCTTGGCATTGGTGCCAGGGCCCAGGAGATGGCTGTTCAAGACCCCGCGACTCAGTCGACGGCTGGTACGGCGGCCACGTCGCGTGCTGGTTGGTCGTTGACTCCCTCGCTCAGCATCCGGGAAACCTTGACCAGCAACGTGCGGCTGAGTTCCAGCAACCCGCGCTCCGATCTCGTCACTGAAGTCACCCCCCAGCTGAAGCTGAGCAGCAACGTGGGCCGTCTGAAAGGATCCTTGGACTATTCGCTGCATGGGCTCCTGTACGCGAGTGAATCGTCATTCAATGACGTGCAGCAGGCGCTCAGCGCGCAAGGCACGCTGGAAGCCATCGAGAAATGGGCCTATGTCGATGCGAATGCCAGCGTCTCGCAGCAAAGCGTATCTGCTTTCGGGACAAGGTCGTCCGACAGCGCACTGATCAACTCCAACCGAACCGAGGTGTCTTCCTTTCAGGTGTCACCCTATGTGCGTGGCCGCCTGGCCGGTCTTGCAAACTATGAAGCCCGGTGGCGAGCTGCGTCGACGAGCGGCCAAGGTTCCACGGCCGATTCCAGCAGCGAAGAAACCTCGTTGCGTGTCAGTTCGGATGCCAGCTCCCTCAGGCGTCTGGGCTGGTCGGCTGATTACTCGCAGCAGACATCGAAATTCGGCAGCAGAGAAAGCCGCACGATGGAGCGCATGAGCGGCACACTGTTTTTTTCCGCGACGCCGGATCTGCGGCTGTTGGCACGTGGCGGCAGCGAAAACAACGACCTCGCGTCCTTGAACAACAAGCAGTACACCACCTGGGGTTTGGGGGGCGTCTGGAAGCCGACTGACCGAACCACCCTGGACGCGAACTACGATCATCGATTCTTCGGTAACGGGTACAACGTGCGCTTCGAGCACCGCACGCCTCGTACGGTCTGGTCGTTCGCGACGGCTCAGGACGTGAACACGTCTTCGCTGAGCGGTGGCGCAGGCAACCCGCGCACGGTCTTCGATCTGCTCTTCACGCAGTTCGCGTCGATCGCCCCGGACCCGGTTCAGCGTACGGCGTTGGTCGACGCCTTCCTGCAGAACAACGGGCTGACCCGTGCGACCCTGGCATCGGGTGGCTTTCTGTCATCGACCGCGTCGATCGAGCGCAGCAAGACGTTTTCCGTCGCATTGCTGGGCTTGCGCAGCACCCTACTGTTTTCTGCGTACACCAATGACTCGCGCGCGGTGGATCCAGCGGCTGCCGGGGCCGGAGACCTGGCGAACGGAAACGTGCTGCATCAGCGCGGCCTGAGCCTCACCGCGTCGCAACGTCTCACGCCGCAGTCGTCACTCAGTCTCGGTTTCTCCCTCAACAAGACCCGCGGTGACGTGGGCAATCGCAGCACCGAACTGCGATCGTTGAGCACCACGTGGACCAACCAACTGAGTCGGGACGTCGATCTTTCCCTGACAGCCCGCCGTGCGTTGTTCGACAGCTCGGCCGATCCGTACAACGAGAGTGCGCTCGTGGCCAATCTCAGAGTGAAATTCTGATCATGTACGAAGCTTTCTACGGGTTGACCAGCAAACCCTTCCAGCTCAACCCCGACCCCAGCTTCTATTTCGGGAGCAAGCAGCACAGCCGTGCCAAGGCATACCTCGAATATGGCGTGTCCCGCCACGAAGGATTTGTCGTCATCACCGGAGAAATTGGCGCGGGGAAGACCACGATCCTGCGTACGCTGATCGACAGCCTGCATGGAAGCGACGTCGTGATCGGCCACCTGGTCACCACTCAACTGGGTGCCGAAGACACGCTGCGAATGGTCGGTGCGGCGTTCGGCTTCCATGTCAAGGACGTGTCCAAGGCCGAGTTGCTGATCACACTGGAGGCTTTCCTCGTGGGTCAGACCAGCCAGGGAAAGCGCTGTTTGCTGATCGTCGATGAAGCCCAGAATCTGACCCCGCAGGCCGTCGAGGAACTGCGCATGCTGTCGAATTTCCAGTTCGGAAATCAGGCGCTGCTGCAAAGTTTCATGGTCGGTCAGCCGGAGTTTCGCGAGATTCTCCAGCGCCCCGAGATGGAGCAGTTCAGGCAACGTGTCGCGGCCACATGTCATATCGGGCCACTCGATGCCGAAGAGACCCAGCGCTATATCGAGCATCGGTTGGCGTGCGCTGGCTCCCAAGGCAAGCCCAGCTTCGAGCCTGCTGCGTTCGAGGCGATCTACAAGGCCACCCAAGGTATTCCGCGACGAATCAATTCACTCTGTGACCGGCTGCTTCTGCTGGGTTTCCTGTCGGAGAAAACGCATCTCTGTCGCGCTGACGTCGATGAGGTCGTGACCGAGACAGCCGAAGAGACGTCGATTCCACCGAAGCAGCACTCCGCTGCGGTCGCGGCTGCAATGTCGCCAGCGGTGGTACCGGACGATCTGCCCGACATCGATCTGTCCAGAATGAGTCTCCCTTCCGACGCGTCCGAGGCGATGTCGGGGCAACTTGCCACGCTCGTCGCGGAGCAGCGACTTGACCAATTGCAGCGCTTGGAAAGAAGCATCCTCAGGCTGGAGCGCCAGAACGTCCAGATCCTGGGCTTGCTGCAAAAACTGGTCGGATCGGTGAGCGCGGCCCGAACGACTACAGGTGAACGCACGCAATGAATGAATTGACCCGATCCGGCTTGGGGCCGGTGATGTGCATCGTCGGTGCGCGTCCCAATTTCATGAAGATGGCGCCGATCCTGCGCGCGCTGGCAAATCACGTTCCACCGCTGCCCGCGCTGCTGGTTCACACGGGGCAGCACTATGACCAGGACATGAGCGGTCGGTTGTTCACAGATCTGGGCCTGCCTGTCCCCGACATCAACCTCGACGTCGGTTCGGGCAGTCACGCGGTTCAGACTGCCGAGGTCATGCGGCGTTTCGAGCCCGTGCTGGATGCGCATCGGCCTTCCTGCGTGGTGGTGGTGGGTGATGTGAATTCGACACTGGCGTGCACACTGGTCGCGGTCAAGAAAGGCGTGCCTGTTGCCCACGTCGAAGCAGGGCTGCGCAGCTACGACCGACAGATGCCGGAAGAGATCAACCGGGTGGTCACGGATCAGATCGCCGATCGCCTCTACACGACCGAGCGCAGTGCTGAAGGCAATCTGCTGTCCGAAGGCGTTTCGGCCGAACGGGTGATCTTTTGCGGCAACGTGATGATCGACTCGCTGATGGCCAATCGAAAGCATGCGCGAAGTGCCGCCGATACCTTGCGTGCGCACGACATCGATCCCGCGGTTCTCGATCACCCCAAGGGCTACGGCGTCGTGACCTTGCACCGACCATCGAATGTCGACGATCCGGAGACGCTGCGTCTGTTGCTCGGCACGCTGGGACAGGTTGCACATGACCTGCCGCTTGTTTTCGCCATGCATCCGCGCACACGCAGCAACATCGAGAAGTTCGAACTCGGCGATCTCGTCGATCCCAGGCGATTCGTGCTGCTGCCACCGCAGGGCTATCTCGAAATGCTCGGCCTGATGTCCGCTTCCACGTTGGTGCTGACCGATTCTGGTGGCTTGCAGGAAGAAACCACCGCGCTCGGCGTGCCGTGTCTGACGCTGCGAGCCAATACCGAACGTCCGATCACCATCGAGCAGGGGACCAACACCCTGGTCGGCACTGACGTGCAGGCGATCCTGCGAGGTGTGGCCGAGATCCTGAACGGACAAGGCAAACGCGGACGGGTCCCCGAATTGTGGGACGGCCATGCAGCCGATCGCATCGCCAGCGATCTCTGGCGATGGCTGAGCCCGTCGGTCGCGAGTCGGTGATGCAGCCGCCCGCCGCGAGTCGGGATGCTCCCATCAGCAACGCCCTGACGATCGACGTCGAGGACTATTTCCAGGTTTCCGCCTTTGCTCCTTACATCGCCAGGAGCGATTGGGATCGCCTGGAATGCCGGGTCGAACGCAACGTCGATCGCATTCTTTTGATGCTGGATCGCCACCAGACCCGGGCCACGTTCTTCACCCTGGGCTGGATAGCCGAGCGCTACCCCCGACTGATTCGCCAGATTGCGGACCAAGGTCACGAAGTCGCCAGCCACGGCTACGGTCACCAACGCGCGACGGAACTCGTTGAGGCAGACTTCAAGTCAGACGTTGAGCGAGCCAAGCACGTTCTCGAGGATGTTTGCGGTGCACCCGTCACCGGGTATCGGGCACCGAGCTTTTCCATCGGTACCGGCAACCTCTGGGCGTTCGATTGCCTGGCACGCGCGGGTTACCGCTACAGCTCCAGCATCTATCCGATCCAGCACGACCACTACGGCATGCCCGACGCGCCGCGTTTCGCGCACCGAGTCAACGACACCTTGATGGAAATCCCGATCACCACCTTGCGCCTGTTCGGCCGCAACCTGCCTGCCAGCGGCGGCGGGTATTTCAGGTTGCTGCCGTATGCCGTGTCCCGCTGGATGCTGAGGCAGGTTCACGCCCGAGATGGGGAATCCGCGATCTTCTACTTCCACCCGTGGGAAATCGACAGCAACCAGCCTCGCATCGCAGGCATCGACAGCAAGACGCGGTTTCGACACTACGTGAACATCGACCGCATGGAGCAGCGTCTGGATCGTCTGCTGAGCGATTTCAGGTGGGGTCGGATGGATCACATCTTTCTGAATCGCGTTGCCCCGCTCGCAGGCAGCCAGCCCTCTGTGTCGCACCCGTGCCAAGCGTAAAGAGTCTTTCCCTGCACGATTCCGAGACCGCGATGCGGTGGGATCGCTTCGTGCTGTCCTGTCCGACCGCGACCTTCTTTCATCGTGCAGGCTGGCAGCAGATCATGGCGACGGTCTTTCGTCACGACACCTACTTTCTGTATTCGGAAACCGACGGTGCAATCGACGGTGTGCTGCCGCTGGCGCACGTCAAGTCGATGCTGTTCGGCAACTCGTTGGTCAGCCTGCCGTTCGCGGTCTACGGCGGTGTGGCGGCCACCAATGCGACGGCGGCGAGCGCCCTGGAATCCGAGGCTCAGCGAATCGCGCAGCAATTGGGCGTCGATCACCTCGAGTTGCGACACGTCGATGCCCGACACGACGACTGGCCCAAGCAGGATCTCTACGTCACGTTTCGCAAGGCCATCCAGCCCGACGACGAGGCCAACATGCTTGCGATTCCTCGCAAGCAGCGGGCGATGGTGCGCAAGGGCATCAAGAATGAACTGCGCAGCGACATCGATCCCGGCATCGATCGATTCTTCGCGCTCTATGCCGACAACGTGCATCGCCACGGAACCCCTGCGCTTCCCAGGAAATACTTCCAGGCCTTGCGTGACCAGTTCGGCGCGGACTGCGACGTGCTGACCATCAGCGCTCCCGACGGCCGACCCTTGAGCACGGTCCTGAGCTTCTACTTTCGCGACGAAGTCCTCCCGTACTACGCCGGTGACGATGAATCTGCGCGAGACCTCGCCGCGAACGACTTCAAGTACTGGGAGCTGATGCGGATGTCGTGCGCGCGGGGGATCAAGGTCTTCGACTATGGCCGCAGCAAGCAGGGTACGGGTTCGTATTCGTTCAAGAAGAACTGGGGCTTCGAGCCCTCGCCCCTGCATTACGAATATCGCCTCTACAAGCGCGATGCGGTGCCGCAGAACAACCCGGCCAATGCCAAGTTTCGTCTGATGATCGAAGCGTGGCGGCGCATGCCGATCGGCCTGGCGAACTGGCTCGGTCCCTTCGTCGTCCGCAATCTCGGGTAGTCGGCGTGGCCAATCTGCTGTATCTGGTTCACCGACTGCCGTATCCACCGAACAAGGGTGACAAGGTACGGTCGTATCACCTGCTGAAGCACCTTCTGGCGAATCACCGCGTGTTTCTCGGGACGTTCGTGGACGATCCCGCCGACGTGCAGCACATCGATACCTTGCGCGCGATGTGTGCCGGTCTGCATGTGGCACGCCTGCAGCCCCGTCTTGCCAAGCTGCGCAGCCTGCGGGGTCTTTTCGACGGCGAGGCGCTCACGCTTCGCTACTACCGCGACACCGGATTGGCCGACTGGGTTGCCCGCACAGTGCGCGAAAACGGAATCCGAACGGCGGTGGTCTTCTCGTCGTCGATGGCGCAGTACGTCGAGCACCTGCCGGACATGCGCATGCTGGTCGATTTCGTCGATGTCGACTCCGCCAAGTGGTCCGATTACGCGTTGGCACATCGGGGTGCCTTGTCATGGCTCTATCGCCGCGAGGGCACCCGCCTTCTGGCCTACGAACGACAGGTCGCCGCGCGAGCCGACGCCTCGTTCTTTGTCACCGAAAGCGAGACGGCGCTCTTTCGCAGCCTGGCACCGGAGTGCGCGGACGACGTCGAGGTGATGTGCAACGGTGTCGATGCCGACTTCTTCGCCCCGGACCCTCAGCGGGCCTGCCCGTATGCCGATGGCGAGATCGCACTCGTGTTCACGGGGGCGATGGACTACTGGCCGAACGTCGATGCGGTCACCTGGTTTGCGCGCGAAGCCTACCCACAGCTGCGCCGCGCCTGGCCCGCCTTGCGGTTCCACATTGTCGGTCGGAGCCCCACGGCTGAGGTACTCGCATTGCATGGGGATGGCATCAATGTCACCGGCACCGTGGAAGACGTGCGCCCCTACCTTCAGCATGCCGCAGCGGTTGTCGCGCCATTGCGCCTCGCACGAGGCATCCAGAACAAGGTGCTCGAGGCCATGGCCATGGCACGGCCGGTCGTGGCCTCGCAGTCGTGTGCATCGGCCATTCATGCGGCGCTTGGCATCGAACTGCTCGCCGCCGCGGAAGCGGCTGGATTCGTTGAACAGGTATCTGCCTTGCTCCTTGCTCCGCAACAAGCACGAGACATCGGCGCTGCAGCGCGCCAATGCGTGATGCGCAGCTACAGCTGGCAGTCTCATCTGTCCGGAATCGAGAAGCACATTGCCGCCGAGGTCGTCGCATGAGTGCCATCCTGACCCAGCGGCCCAGCTCGCCCTGGATGATCACGGGGTTGACGCTCGCGGGGCTGGTCATTGGCGTGCTCTTGCTGCATTACCCGACCGCCGCAGCCATGGTCGAGATCTGGTCGCGATCCGAAACCTTCGCCCATTGCTTCCTGGTGCCGCCGATCGTCGTCTGGATGCTGTGGCGTCAGCGCGCCGAGATCGCTGCACGGCCGCCGGAGCCCGCGCCGTGGATGCTCCTGCCGATGGTCGCCGCCGGACTGCTGTGGATGCTCGGCAATCTGGCGTCGGCCAACGTCGTCAGTCAATTTGCGCTGGTCTTGCTCATCGTCCTGCTGGTGCCGACGCTGGCGGGTTTCCGGGCGACACGGGCGATGCTGTTTCCGCTGGGGTTCCTGTTCTTCTGCGTGCCGATCGGTGAGTTCCTGCTGCCTTCGCTGATGGCCGCCACCGCGGATTTCACGGTGCTTGCGCTGCGTCTGACGGGCATCCCCGTGTTCCGCGAAGGAAACCAGTTCGTCATCCCTTCCGGTAACTGGTCGGTGGTGGAGGCTTGCAGCGGCGTGCGATACCTGATCTCTTCGCTGATGGTCGGCATGCTGTTCGCCTACCTGAATTACCGCTCGCTCCGCCGACGCTGGATCTTCGCCGGTGTTTCCCTGGTCGTGCCCATCATCGCGAATTGGCTGCGTGCCTATTTCATCGTGTTGCTGGGGCATTTCTCCAACAACAAGCTCGCAGCCGGCGCCGATCACCTGATCTACGGATGGGTGTTCTTCGGTGTCGTGATCTTCCTGATGTTCATGATCGGCTCCCGGTGGTCAGAACCTGACGCTGTGCCCACGGCTTCGCCGTCGATTCCGTCATCGAGCCCCCAGTTTTCTGGTGGCCTCCACTGGGGCGTGCCGATGGCGGTGGTGGCCGTGCTGGTGTTGCCGGTGTTCGCGCTGCAGGGTTTGGTCGCGCACGAGGACACCACCGAGCCGAGACTGAGCGACATCTCCATTCGGTCCGGTGGCTGGGTCGCTTCCGACGCGGCGCCTGACTGGACCCCCGAATTCGAGAATCCGGCAGCCAGGGTCAACCGGCGCTATGTCATCGACGGCCGCTCTGTCGGGCTGTATCTCGGGTACTACCGCCGCCAGGATGCAGGTGCAAAGCTGGTCAGTTCAACCAACACCCTTGCGAAATCGAACAACAAGGATTGGATCCAGGTCGAATCGGGCTCACGCCGTGTTGCGCTGGCCTCCGGTGGCGAAGTCGAAGTGGCGACCGCCCGACTGCGGCGACCCGCAGGATCCAGCGACCCCACCTCCCTGGTGGTGTGGAAGACCTACTGGGTGAACGGCCGCTACACGTCTGGCGATGCGGGCGCAAAGGCCTGGACAGCGCTGTATCGACTGCTTGGCAGAGGCGACGACGGCGCAGTCGTCATTGTTCATGCCGTCGACGGCGGTTCGGATTCCGCGAATGTGATGCTCGAACGGTTCATGCGTGACGGTCTCGACGCGATCGATGATCAATTGCGCAAGACGCGAGATGACCGTTGATGCCGGCTCCGCTCTTGCCCCCGTGAGCGCGATGTCGGACCCTCGGCCGCTGGTGATGCATGTCGTGTACCGCTTCGACACCGGCGGGCTCGAGAACGGCGTTGTCAATTTGCTCAATCACATGCCTGCCCAGGCGTATCGCCATGCCATCGTGGCGCTGACGGACGTGACGGATTTCCGGCACCGGATCGTGCGGAAAGACGTCGAGTTCGTCTCGCTCCACAAGAAGCCTGGACACGGCGTGAAGCTCTATCCACTGTTGTATTCGCTGATGCGCGAGCGGCGCCCGTCCATCGTTCACACGCGCAACCTGGCCGCACTGGAATGCCAGGTTCCTGCCACGCTGGCCGGAGTCCCCGTGCGCATCCACGGCGAACACGGGCGCGACGTCGACGACCTTGCCGGAACACGCATTCGGTACCAATGGATGCGGCGGGCCTATCGGCCGTTCGTTCATCGATACGTGGCGTTGTCCCGGGATCTGGCAGGCTATCTGCAGACCGCGGTTGGCGTTCCTCGAAAGCGCATTTCCCAGATCTACAACGGCGTCGACAGTGAGCGCTTCTGCATCCCGGGGGGCCGCCGTCCCGTGATTCCAGGCTGTCCATTCACGGCGCCGGATTTGTTCATCGTCGGTACGGTCGGTCGAATGCAGACGGTGAAGGCGCAGACGCTTCTCGCACGGGCGTTCATGCGAGCCTTGCAGTTGAAGCCTGAAATTTCGGATCGCCTGCGACTTGTGATGGTGGGTGATGGCCCCTTGCGTGCAGAGGCCCTGGCCTTGCTGGACGCTGCAGGCGTAGGTCACCTGGCGTGGTTGCCTGGCGAGCGGACCGACATCGCGGAGGTCATGCGCGGACTCGATGGATTCGTGCTCCCGTCGCTCGCCGAAGGAATATCGAACACCATCCTCGAAGCCATGGCCAGTGGCCTTCCGGTGCTGGCGACGAACGTGGGTGGAAACGCGGAACTGGTGGTGAATGGCCAAACGGGGGAGATCGTGCCCTCCGAAGATATCGACGCCATGGCGATCGGCATCGTTCGAATGGCGTTGGACCCTGCCCAGTCCGCTGCCCGAGGGCGTGCCGGCCGGGCGCTGGTCGAGCGTCAGTTCGGTATGTCGTCGATGGTGTCGGCCTACCAGGCTCTCTACGACGACTTGCTGACTTGCCCGAAGACTCAGCTCGAAAAGTCTTGAGCCGCCCAGCACGACGCAGCAGCTTCTATGGGCGGCTTTCGGTCAAGCGAGTTGCAGAAAGTCGGGGTTCTGTCCGATATCCGTGATGTGTCTGTCCTGTTTCGCTTTCAAATGGCTCGATTGCTCGCGTCCGTGACCGTGGCGTCCTGCGTCGCCGAAGCGTTTGCCGGGTCGCATGTCCGTGATTGACGGCGCCTCTGGGCAGGAGCGGCCCGGATCAGGCATCGCCCGATACGCCACGCACATCGCCGTGGCGATTGCCTTCGGGTTGTCGCTGCTGGCCCTGCTCAGCCTGATGCGCCTCGAGCTGGGGCCGCGGAGCAGCGAGCCCGTCGCCATGGACGAGATGTTTTTTTCGGCCTGTGCCGTACGGGGTCTGGCCACGGGGGAAATTCCCAGCACCGGGTGCAGCGACAACAAGGCACCGCTGATCTTCCTGATCCATCAGGCCCTCAACCAGGGCGGAACGCCCTACAACGTGCTGGCGGTCAAGGTGGCCGCATTCGGAGTTGTCGGCGCCATCGTCGTTCTCGTGGGCTGGCTCGCCTTTCGAGTGCGCGGTGGCGTCGCCGCAGCCGGCGCAGCTGCCCTCGTCATGCTCGCACTGGTTTCGGATTCGCAACTTCTGGCGTTGAAGACGGAGACCGTCGGTGCCGTCTTCACGCTCGTGAGTCTGATCCTCTGTAGTCGGCAGAAGGTCGGCCGTTGTCGATGGCTCGCAACCGGTGTGGCACTCGGCGTCGCAATCGCCGCGAAGCAGACCTATGCCTTCGCCGTGCCCGCACTGCTCTTGTGGTGCTGGATGGCTGCTGACCGTTCCGATGGACGCAGGCACGGCAGGATCTTCGCGTGGAACGCCGTTCATTTCATCGGTGGACTGGTCCTGCCCTTGCTGGCGTTTTTCGTCGTCTTTTACCTGCAGGGAAAGAGCGTCGATTTCCTGACCAGCACGTTTCTTTATCCATCCATCTATGGTCCGGCTCATGCGGCTTCCTGGCTGCGCCGGGCCACCTGGCGGCTCGGCGATGTGTGCAGCGATCTGGCCCTGGTTCCGGTCCTGCCGGTGCTTTTCGCGGCGTCGCTGCCACGCATCGGAGCCCAGTTCTGCTCATGGCGAAGAAATCCGGCGGAGCGAGCACCTGCGCTGCTGCCCATGGCGCTCGTTGCGCTGGGTCTGATGCTCGTCGCTTTCGTTTCTCCGGTGTACTCCCGCTATCACCTGATTCCGGCCTGGGTGGTGATGGCTGCTGTCGGCGGCGTGGTCATCTCCGAACTTGGCGCGGCAGCAGCGCGAGCCGGAATGGTGCGGGCCGTTCAGGCGTCTTCAGCCCTGGTGGTCTTCGCCCTGGTGGTCGCCGCGTCGAGCTGGTTCAGCAATGGGCGCATGCGGAGCGAGCAGAAGCCGTCCGTTGATTACGCCATCCATGAGGGACGGGGCGAGTACGGTTACGTACTCGGAATGCGCCCCGAGTTCTATGTCTGGAACGGGTTGATCCCCGCATCGGATGTGCAATTCCCGTGGGCGCTGTCCGGCATGCCTCCCAACTGGTTCTACACACTCCCCGCGGTCGGCAGCACGAAGGGCAAGCTCCTGGAGGCGACCCGCTCACGCAACACCGTGCGTCTGATGAACGATTTCATCCGTACGCCACCCAGCTACATCTTCGTCAGCGAAGCCATGTCCCGGGCCAAGGATTCCAGCCGGATTGCCGATGTCCCGGGCTTCGACGAATACCTGGTTGAACACTGCTCGAGCTTCGGCCGGGTACCTGAGAACCAGGAGTCGTATTACTTGATCTATCGATGCAACTCCGCGCGTGACCGCACGGGCGGCATGAACTCTGCAGGTCACGCGCCGACGATCCTCGCTCATTGATCGAGACCCGCACATGCCTTGTTCAACACCGTCGCGCATTGCGCTCGCAGCAGCAGATCACCGGGGCGTCCGGCGTCGAACCGCGATATGGATCACATGAACAGCGAATCCGGGCTTCAACTCTCGATCATCGTGCCCACATTTCGCGAGCGCGAGAACATCGCCGAGCTGTTGCAACGGCTTGGACGTGCGCTGACCGAAGTCCGCTGGGAGGTGATCTTCGTCGACGATGACTCGCCCGACGGCACCGCCGACGAGATTCGCTCGCTGGCAGCAACTGACCCGCGAGTTCGTTGCCTTCAGCGCATCGGCCGTCGTGGCCTGTCCTCCGCCTGCATCGAAGGGCTGCTGTCGAGCAGCGCCCCGTTCGTTGCCGTGATGGATGCCGATCTTCAGCATGACGAGCGCATCCTGCCGCAGATGCTTTCTGCGCTGGCTTGCGACGATGTCGACATCGTCGTCGGCAGTCGCTATGTCGACGGAGGCGGCATCGGCGATTGGGATGACAGACGAGCCTCGATCAGCCGCCTGGCCACGCGCATCAGCCATCTGGTGGTCCCCGCCACGTTGAAGGATCCGATGAGCGGCTTCTTCATGCTCAAGCGCCGTGTCTTCCTGCAATGCGTTCGTGGCTTGTCGGCGGTCGGCTTCAAGATCCTGGTGGACCTCTTCGCATCGAGTCCGACGCCCTTGCGATTCAAGGAGCTTCCGTTCACGTTCCGCAGCCGGCATGCCGGCGAAAGCAAACTGGACAACCAGGCTGCCTGGGATTACGCGATGCTGCTGCTGGACAAGCTCGTCGGCCGCTGGGTGCCGCTGCGCTTCGTCTCGTTCGCGACCATCGGCGGTCTGGGTCTGATCGTTCACATGGCGGTGCTCGCGCTGCTCTACAAGGGCGTGGGGACACCCTTCGCCAACAGCCAGGCTGCAGCCACGGTGCTGGCCATGGTGTTCAATTTCTCCGTCAACAATGCCATCACCTACCGCGACCGGCGCCTGACGGGTCGGGCGTGGGCGCGCGGCCTGCTGTCGTTCGTGGCGATATGCAGCGTGGGCGCCTTCGCCAACATCGGTGTTGCCAACTACCTGTTCGGACACGACGGCCGATGGATGGTGGCTGCTCTGGCCGGTACCACAGCCGGCGCCGTCTGGAACTATGCGGTGACTTCGGTCTACACGTGGGGCAAGGGATACCGCATCTGAACCGGCAAACAACAGTGCAGCAAGCCGCCTCCGCATGGGGCCTGTGCCATATGTCATGCGCGACGGTCTTTGCCTCGTTCAATGAGAGGGTTTGCCGGATCTTCTCGAATAACATCTTCGGCTGAGGGTTTAACCGCGGTCCGCCCCAGCTTGCATGCCTAGCCCGTGCCCGCTACGGCACCACCAGACGAACGACACGTTTGAATCGGGACAGTATTCATGTGCGGTATCACCGGTCTCTTCGACACGCGGCAGGCAGGCGACATCGATCGCGCCGTGCTGCACCGCATGAACGAATCGCAGTTTCATCGCGGTCCCGACGAAGGCAGCCTGCATCTCGAGCCGGGGGTCGGTTTCGGTCACCGGCGCCTGTCCATCATCGATGTCGCCACCGGGCAGCAGCCGTTGTTCAACGAAGACGGCACCGTCGCGGTGGTGTTCAACGGCGAGATCTACAACTACCAGGAATTGATTCCCGAGCTTCAGGCGCTGGGTCATGTCTTCCACACGCGCAGCGATACCGAGGTGATCGTGCACGCCTGGGAGTCGTGGGGCGAAGACTGCGTCCAGCGGTTCCGTGGCATGTTTGCTTTCGCTTTGTGGGATCGCAACCGCCAGACGTTCTTCCTCGCCCGTGACCGTCTGGGCGTCAAGCCGCTCTACTACGCAATCCTCGACAACGGCATGCTGTTGTTCGGATCGGAGCTGAAGTCGCTGCTCGCGCATGGCGGACTTCGCCGCGACATCGATCCGCTGGCCGTCGAGGAATATTTCGCGCTGGGCTACGTGGCCGAACCGCGCACCGTGTTCAGCCAGGCACGCAAGCTTCCCCCGGCGCACACGCTGGCGATCCGCCGTGGCCAGCCCGTGCCGTCGCCGCGCGAGTACTGGGACGTGCGGTTCAGTCTGGACAGCCCGATCGGTGTCGACGACGCTTGCGAGGAACTGCGCGCGCGCCTGCGGGAGTCGGTTCGTCTGCGCATGATTTCCGAGGTGCCCCTGGGTGCCTTCCTTTCGGGTGGGGTCGATTCCAGCGCGGTCGTCGCCGCGATGGCGCAGATTTCCGGCGAGCCGGTGAACACCTGCTCGATGGCATTCGACGACCCTGCGTTCGACGAGTCCACCTTCGCGCAGATGGTCGCCGATCGCTACGCCACGCGGCACCGCGTCGAGACGGTCGGTAGCGACGACTTCGATCTCATCGACACGCTGGCGCGGCTCTACGACGAGCCCTATGCCGACAGCTCCGCGATCCCGACGTACCGGGTGTGCCAGCTTGCGCGCAAGCATGTCACTGTGGCGCTGTCGGGGGACGGGGGCGACGAGACCTTCGGGGGCTATCGCCGCTACCGTCTGCACTTGATGGAAGAAAGCATGCGCACGGCGCTGCCCCACGCGGTGCGCAAGCCTGTCTTCGGTCTGCTCGGACGCCTCTACCCGAAAGCCGACTGGGCGCCGCGCATGCTGCGCGCCAAGACGACCTTCGAAGGGTTGTCGCGCAATTCGGTGGAGGCGTATTTCCATTCCGTGTCCATCCTGCGCGGACCGATGCGCGAGCAGTTGTTCAGTCCACGGTTCAAGCGCGAGGCCGGTGGCTACAACGCGCTCGACGTCTTCAATCGCCACGCCGAACGCGCCGGCACCGACGACCCGCTGGCGCTGATCCAGTACCTGGACCTGAAGACCTACCTCGTCGGCGACATCAACACCAAGGTCGATCGGGCAAGCATGGCGCATTCACTGGAAGTGCGTGAACCGCTGATGGACCATCCGCTGATCGAGTGGCTGGCCACGTTGCCGTCGAATCTGAAGGTCCGCGGCCAGGAGGGCAAGTTCCTGCTCAAGAAGGCGCTCGAGCCGCAGCTGCCCCACGATGTCCTCTATCGATCGAAGATGGGCTTTTCCGTTCCGCTGTCGCGCTGGTTCCGCGGGCCGCTGCGCCAGCGCGTGCGTGACGCGGTGCTTGGCGATCGTCTGGCTTCAACGGGCTGGTTCAACCCGAAGTACCTGCAGCATCTGGTCGAAGCCCATCAGAGCGGGGCGCGCGACTACAGCGCCCCCTTGTGGACGCTGCTGATGTTCGAAGCCTTCCTGCGCAATGTCGTGGACCTGGAGCCCGGAGCCTTGCCCGGCTTGTCGCGGCAACCGACAGCGGACGCGCTGACATGAAATTGCGCGTCCTGCACGTTCTCGACCATTCGATCCCGCTGCACAGCGGATACACCTTCCGAACGCTGGCGATCCTGCGAGAACAGCGCAAGCTCGGCTGGCAGACGCTTCACCTGACCAGTCCGAAGCAGATCGACTGCCATGTCGACGAAGAAACCATCGACGGCATGCATTTCTACCGGACGCAGTCCTCGGCCCTGCCCACGGGCGGCCTGCCGGGATTGGGCGAATTCGCGCTCATGCGCCAGCTCGAGCGACGGCTGTTCGAGGTCGCCAGCCGCATCACTCCGCAGATCCTGCACGCCCACTCTCCGGTACTCAATGCCATTCCGGCCCTGCGCGTCGGCAGGCGCCTCGGCATTCCGGTGGTCTACGAAGTGAGGGCATTCTGGGAGGATGCTGCCGTCGATCTGGGCACCACCACCGAAGGCAGTCTGCGCTACCGGTTGACGAGGCGACTCGAAACCTACGCCCTCCAGCGTGCCCATCACGTCTTCACGATCTGCGAGGGTCTGCGCAGTGACATCGTTTCCCGGGGGGTCTCGTCAGACAAGGTGACCGTGATTCCGAATGCGGTCGATGTCGATTCGTTCTCGCCCGGGGGCGAGCCCGATGAGAATTTGCGCAGCCAGCTTGGATTGGCGGGTTGCGAAGTGGTGGGGTTCATCGGTTCCTTCTACGCCTACGAGGGGCTGGACCTGTTGCTCGAAGCCCTGCCAGAGATGCTTCGGCGCCGTCCGCAGGTCCGAGTTCTGCTGGTCGGTGGCGGGCCTCAGGAAGCCGCGCTCAAGGCTCAGGCACAACGCCTGGGCCTGTCCGATCGAGTGATCTTCACGGGCCGCGTGCCGCATGCGGAAGTGCAGCGCTACTACGACCTGGTCGACGTGCTGGCCTATCCGCGCCACTCGATGAGGCTGACCGACCTGGTCACACCGCTCAAGCCGCTCGAGGCCATGGCGCAGGGCCGCGTGATGGTGGCCAGCGACGTCGGCGGGCACAAGGAACTGATCCGCCATGGCGAGACCGGCTGGTTGTTCAAGGCCGGCAGTGCAGCTGCGCTGGCCGGTTCCGTGACAGACCTGCTCGGCCAGCGTGAACGCTGGCCCGACCTGCGCCGTGCTGGTCGCGAATTCGTGGAGCGCGAGCGCAACTGGACGGCGTCGGTCGCGAACTACAGGACGCCCTTCGAGCGCCTCGCCACCGCTGACAGGGCGTAGGCATGCGGATGGCAAGCGGTCCCCACATCGTCGTGCTCAGCAGCCTGTTTCCGAGTGCGGTGCAGCCGGGTGCCGGGTTGTTCATCCGCGAGCGCATGTTCCGGGTCGGTGCGCAGCTGCCGCTCTGTGTGGTGTCGCCCACGCCTTGGTTTCCGCTGCAGGGTTTGCTGAGGCGCTGGAAGCCGGGCTTCCGACCCGGGGCCCCGGCCCGCGAGACGCAGGCTGGTTTCGATGTCTGGTTCCCGAGGTTTCTTTCCTTCCCGGGGTTGCTGAAGCAGCACGATGGACTGCTGATGGCCCTTGGCGCGCTGCCGCGTCTTTGGCGACTCAAGCGCGCTGGCCGCCTCGACATCATCGATTCGCACTTCGGGTTTCCGGACGGTCAAGCAGCGACGCTGCTGGGTCGCTGGCTCAAGGTGCCTGTGACCATCACGCTGCGTGGCACGGAGCAGCGGCATGCGCAAGATCCCGCGCTCGCTCCTCGACTGTCACTTGCGCTGAAGCGAGCCACGCAGGTGTTCGCCGTGTCCGAATCGCTGCGAAGCACCGCGCTGGCGCTCGGTGTACCGCCCGAGAAAGCGCGCGTCGTCGGCAATGGCGTCGACCTTCTCAAGTTCAGCCCGATTCCGAAGGCGCAGGCACGACAGGCCCTCGATCTGCCAAACGGTGTACCCGTGCTGGTCACGGTGGGCGGGCTGGTCGAGCGCAAGGGCTTTCACCGCGTCATCGAATTGATTCCCGCATTGCGCGAGCGCTTTCCGGGGCTGGTGTACCTGGTGATCGGAGGCGCCAGCCCCGAGGGCGACATGGGCGCGGCGCTGAAGCGCCAGGCAGCTGAACTCGGGGTCGCCGACGCCGTTCGTTTCCTGGGTGCGCTGCCGCCCGAACACCTGCGCGGTCCGCTCTCCGCCGCCGATGTGTTCGTGCTCGCCACCCGCAACGAAGGCTGGGCCAACGTGCTGCTCGAGGCGATGGCTTGTGGTCTGCCTGTCGTGACCACGGATGTCGGCGGCAACTCGGAGGTGGTGTGCCGTCACGACCTCGGATGCATCGTGCCGTTCGGCGACGCCAGCGCGCTTCGGGAATCCATCGCCCGGGCCCTGGCCACGCCGTGGGATGCCGCGGCGCTGCGCCGCCATGCCGAGGCCAACACCTGGGACATGCGCGTCGACGAGCTCGTCAAGCGCTTTCTCGAACTCGCGGCGGCGTCATGCGCGTCTCCGGTTTCCGCGCGTGCGGCGCAGCACTGAGGGCGCACACGATCATGGCTGGCGCGTACACCCGATTCACCTCGCGACTGCTCTTCCCTCTTCACGAGCGGTTGAAGGGCCATACCAGCGTGGCCGTGCGTCGACGACTCGAAGCATCGCAGTGGTGGTCTGCCGAACAACTGGAAGCCCTGCAGCTGGAGCGTCTGCGCGACCTGCTCGGCGAGGCGGGTCGCCACGTGCCCTACTACCGGGACCTGTTTCGCTCGCTGGGATTCGACCCCCTGAAAGTGGACAGTCTGGCCGACCTGCAGCGCCTGCCGTTCCTCACGAAGCCCGTCATCCGTGCCAACGTCGACGGCCTGAAGCACGAGCACGCCCAGGGCCTGGCGCGCTTCAACACCGGCGGCAGCTCGGGCGAGCCGCTGATCTTCTTCATCGGCAACGAGCGCGTCAGCCATGACGTGGCCGCCAAGTGGCGAGCCACGCGCTGGTGGGACGTCGACATCGGCGACCCCGAGATGGTGGTCTGGGGCTCTCCCATCGAGCTGGGTTCCCAGGATCACATTCGCCGCTGGCGTGATCGATTGCTGCGCACCCGCTTGCTGCCGGCATTCGAGATGAGCGAGACCAAGCTCGACGGGTTCATCGCCGCCATCCGCCGACAGCGGCCGAAAATGCTCTTCGGCTACCCGTCTGCACTCAGCCACATCGCACGCCATGCTGAAAAGCGCGGCCTGCGCATGGACGACCTCGGCATCGTGGTGGCATTCGTCACCAGCGAACGGCTGTACGACGAGCAGCGTGATGCCATCTCGCGGGTGTTCGGCTGCAAGGTGGCCAACGGCTACGGTGGTCGCGATGCCGGCTTCATCGCGCATCAGTGCCCGCAGGGCAGCATGCACATCACCGCCGAGGACGTGATCGTCGAGATCGTCGGCCCCGAGGGTCAGGTGCTTCCGCCCGGGCAGGCGGGCGAGGTGGTCGTCACCCATCTGGCGACGAAGGAGTTCCCGTTCATCCGCTATCGCACTGGCGACGTGGCGGTGCGGGGCAGCGAGGCGTGCGCCTGCGGCCGGGGCCTGCCGATCCTGAAGGAGATCCAGGGTCGGACCACCGATTTCGTGATGGCGGCCGACGGTACCGTGATGCACGGACTGGCACTGGTCTACGTGGTGCGCGACCTCCCCGGCGTCCAGGCGTTCAAGATCGTGCAGGAAACCCTCGGCCTAACGAGGGTGCAACTGGTCACCGACGACCAGTTCGACCCCGCAAACCAGGCCGAGATCGTTCGTGGATTCAAGCGCCGACTCGGTGATTCGGTCGAGGTCCATGTCGAGAAAGTGGACCGCATTGCACCGGAGAAATCGGGCAAGTTCCGCTATGTCGTCAGCCACGCGCTGCCCGGTTGATCCCGAATGCGCGATTACCTCGTTCTCTTCCTGGTAGCGATTGGCGCGATCAAGGCGCTGCGTCACCCCTGGGTGGGCGTCATGCTGTGGACGTGGATCAGCATCATGAATCCACACCGGTTCGGCTACGGGAATGCCTTTGATGCACCAGTGGCTGCTGTGGCCGCAGGCGTCACGGTAATCGGATTCCTCATCACCCGCGACCAGCGGAGTTCTCCATTCAAGGAGCCGACGGTCGCTGTATTTGCTGCGTTCGTGGTCTGGATGACTATCTCCTGGCTGGCGGGTCTGGCGCCCGCCGACGACTACCCGCAGTGGAGCAAGGTCATGAAGATCGATTTCATGATCTTCATCGCGCTGGCGGTGCTGCACAGCAAGAAGCACGTTGTTGCGCTGGTCTGGGTCTGCGCCGGGTCATTGGCCCTTTTGGGAGCGAAGGGCGGGTTGTTCACGCTGCTGACCGGTGGTGGCCTGCACGTCTACGGCCCGCCGGGCACGTTCATCGAGGACAACAACGAGTTCGCGGTGGCGCTGATCATGACCATCCCGCTGTTGCGTTTCCTGCAGTTGCAGGTCATCAACGCGTGGGGCAAGCGCGGGCTGGGTGTCGCAATGCTGTTGTGTGCCGTGTCGGCGCTCGGCAGCCAGAGCCGCGGTGCGCTGCTCGGGCTGTCGGCCATGGGCCTGCTGCTCTGGTGGCGAGGTGCCAATCGCGCTCGCAATGGAGTCCTCATGGTGGTTGTGGTCGTGGCGCTGTTGGCCTTCATGCCTTCCAGCTGGTACGAGCGCATGCAGACGATGAACACCTATGGTGAAGATCGGTCGGCGATGGGGCGCATCAGCGCGTGGTGGACCGCCTGGAACCTGGCCCGCGACTACCTGGCCGGCGTCGGCTTCAATGCGGTGCGGCCGGAACTCTTCGCCAGGTACTCGCCTTACCCCGACCTGATCCAGGCCGCGCACAGCATCTACTTCCAGGTGCTGGGGCACCACGGATTCATCGG
>JBJXEJ010000147.1:0-9794 GCA_046154125.1 Rhizobacter sp.
TCGACGTAGCTGTCGCCGATCAGCGCGATGGCGTTGGGGTCACGCACGAAGTCGTGTTCTGCGGCAAAGCCTTCGTTGTTGGCGGTCATCGCCTGCGGCCTGCGAAGGTCCCAGCCGGTCGAGGTCGTCCAGTGGTGGTGCGACGGATAAGTGCGCACCAGCGGATCGATTCGGTAATCCGTCTCGGTGGCAGTGGAGACCGGCAGCAGGCGGCAGAGCAGTTCGCCCGCGGCAACGAAGCTCAGCAAGGCCAGCAGGACGGCAGAAACGGCGCGGCGCATGACAGCTAGAAGTTGAAGTAGATGAATGCGCTGACGCTGTCGCGCATCGTGTTGATCAGCACCAGCAGCGCAACGCACAGCATGGAAAAAGCACCCAGGTACCAGCGTAACCACCACTGGCCCTGCAACCGCCCGAGCACCCACTGACCGATGGCCCCGCTGTTGGGCAGCGTGGTGGCCATCATCCCCAACGCAACACACCAGAGGGCTCCTCGCCAGAGATCCAGGCCGGCATTCCAGATGAGAGGGGCCGGCCCTGCCGGATCACTCCCCGCCAGCGACATGGCCTGCAATACCCGCAAGGCGCCATGCAGGGTTTCGGCACGGAAGAACACCCACGCGGCGACCACAGCCAGCATGGTCAGCAGCCAGGATGCGAGGCGCCAGGATGCGAACGCCGACAGGCGGGCGTGCAGTTCCGGGCCGACCAGCGCACGGAATGCATGGTTGGTCATGAGGTACAGGCCGTGCAACAGCCCCCACAGAATGAAGGACCACCCCGCGCCGTGCCACAGCCCGCCCAGCACCATGGTGGCGACCAGATTGACGTAGCGCCGCACCGGACCGCGCCGGTTGCCCCCAAGCGCGATGTACAGGTAGTCGCGCAGGAAAGTGGACAGCGAGATGTGCCAGCGGCGCCAGAACTCGCTGATGTTGGTCGCCCGGTACGGCGAATTGAAGTTGGCCGGGAGTCGGATGTTGAACATCAGTGACAAGCCGATCGCCATGTCGGAGTACCCGGAAAAATCGAAGTACAGCTGCAGCGTGTAGGCCAGTGCCCCCAGCCAGGCTTCACGTCCCTGGGGCATCACGCCTGCATCGGCTGCGTGGAACACGGCATCGGCGTAGGGACTGATGCCGTCGGCCAGCACCACCTTCTTGACCAGCCCCAGCGCAAAGATGAACAGGCCGGCTGCCACATTGGCGCCATTGATGCGGTAGGTCGTCGATTCGGCGAACTGCGGCATCATCTGCGCGTGGTGCAGCACCGGGCCGGCCACCAGATGCGGGAAGTAGGTGACGAACAGGCCGTAGTGGATCGGGTTGAACTCGTTGACCTTGCCCCGGTAGGTGTCGACCAGGAACGCGATCTGCGTGAAGCTGTAGAACGAGATGCCGATGGGCAGCAGCACCTTGCCGAGGTGCCACTGGGTTCCCAGCAAGTGACTCAGGTTGGCGACGAAGAAGTTGGCGTACTTGAAGTACGCCAGCACGGCCAGGTTGGCGCACACGGCGACGATCAGCCAGCGCCGCCCGACCGCTTGACGCGCATGGGCGATGCGTCCACCGCAGAAGAAATTGAATGCAATGGATGCCACCAGCAGCAGCGTCGCCTCGGGCAGCCAGAAGCTGTAGAACACCAGCGACGCCAGGAACAGCCAGGCTGCGGCCGCGGGCGGCGAGCGTCGGCCCAACGCGAAGAAGCCTGCCCATGCGATGGGCAGGAACAACAGCGTGAACACGACGGTGGTGAACAGCATCGCCTTCGCCGCGATTCAGGTAAGGCTCAGCGGGCGATGCGGAATTCCGGCGCGTGCTTGCGCAGCCACTGCTCCAGCATCAGCAGGATCCACACCATCTCGCCGTAGTAGCCGGGGTGCTCGGCCAGCTGCTTGTCCATCAGGTCATGCAGGAAATCCGGGCGCACCAGCCCGCGCTTGGCCAGCGATTTCCACGACTCGCGCACCAGCGCCTGCAGGCCCGCATGACGCGTCAGCCAGGGTCCGAACGGCAGGCCGAAACCCTGCTTCTTCTTGGTGATGATCTCGTCGGGCAGGAAACCGCGCAGAGCCTCCTTGAAGAACCAGCGCAGCTTCAGGCCCTTGAGCTTGTAGCTCTGCGGCAGCTTCTGCGAGAAAGCCAGCAGCCGGTCGTCCAGCAGCGGGAAGCCCACCGACACACCGGCCAGCCGGGTGGTTCCGCAAACCTTGGGCAGATCGCTCTCGGCCAGCGTGTAGCGCCAGTCGAAGGCCAGCGTGCGGTCGAGCGCGCTGCGCGTTCGAGCCTGCTGCCAGACCTCGCGCTGATGCTGTGCCGGCCCGTCCACGGCCACCTGCGACAGGAAGCCTGGCGTCAGCACGCGGTCGATGCCCAGGCGCAGCAGCAGGTTGTACATCTGGAGTCGATCCGGCATCGGCACGCGCGCCTGCTCGATGTAGCTGACACCCTTCTTCAGCAATGGCACGTGCGTCATCGCCGGCATCGCGAACAGCGGCTCGACAACCGCAGTGCGCAGCGCTGCGGGCACCTGGCCGTACCAGCCGAAGACGCGCTGCTTGGCGTAGCGCGCATTGCCACCGAACAGCTCATCGCCGCCATCGCCGGCCAGCAATCGGGTGACGCCATCCTGTCGCGCCATCTGCGCGCAGTAGAACGCCGGCAGCGCCGACGAGTTGCCGAACGGCTGGTCGTACGACTGGGCCACGTCACCGATGCTGCGCACCAGGTCGTCCGGGGTGACGTAGTACTCGTGGTGCTCGGTCCCGAAGCGCCGGGCGGCGATGCGGGCGAAGGCCATCTCGTCGTAGCCCTCGGCTTCGAAGCCGATCGAGTAGGTGGCCGCGGGCCGTCCGGCCACTTGACCGATCATGCCTGCCACGGTCGAGCTGTCGGTGCCGCCGCTGAGGAAGCAGGCCGGCTTGCTGCCGTCCAGCTGGGTGGAAACCGCGCCGCGCAGCAGCGTCAGGAATTCGGTCTTCAAGTCATCGAAGCCCTGCGCCGACGGTATCGGGTCGAAGGACGGAACCCAGTACGGCGTGATCGTCAGCCGACCCGCATCGAACACCGCCATGTGACCTGGAGGCAGACGCAGAACGCCCCGGAAGATCGTTCGCGGCGACGGGATCGCGTGAAAGTACAGGTAGTCGAAGATCGCCTGCGGATCGATGTCGCTGCCACCCTCGCGCAGCGCATCGGCACGTTCCGCAAAGCACAGCGCGCCATCGACCACGCGATAGCACAGCGTCTGCTGTGCGAATCGATCCACCGCCAGCACCACGCGGCCGTCATCCAGCCGCAGGCCGACGGCAAAGTTGCCATGCACATGCTCCAGCGCGGCCAGCGCATCGCCGGCCAGCGCCGCTCGCCAGGCCGCCTCCGCGCCAGACTGGGTCGCCAGCGCAGCCAGACGCGAGTCGTCGAACAACGGTGAACCGAGGCATAGATCAGGGCAGGAAGGTCGGGTCATGGGCAGCTCGGCAAGGTTCGGTCTCACAGCGGGTCGTACAGCGTGACGCCACGGCGCGCCGCAGCCACCAGTTGTTCGGTGACATCGCGAGCGCGCGTGGCGAACATCGGCACGTGGTGAAACGTCCATTCGCGCAGCGCCTCGCGGGTCATGATCTGGCGCACTTTCCAGATGTCGAAGTGCCCATCGACGCCGCGGCCGCGCAGCTCGAACGCAATCTCCTGGCCGCGATCGATCAGCGTCATCGGAAGCGGCACGCCGGCCCGCGAGGGCAAGGGGAACTCGTCGCCCATGATCTCCTCGGTATGGTGGGCCTGCGTCAGCACCTGCACGGGCTTGCCGATGCCGATGATGCAGGTGTCCAGCCGCGCCATGGTCTCGAACGGACTGCCCTTGCCGGCCGGGCTGCTCGCGTGTTCGTGGCCCTGCGTCAGCTCCTCGGCCAGCGGGCCGAGCGCGCTGATGCGGTAGACCGGGTGGCGGCTCTGCAGCACGCCGGGCATGCGGCGAAACAGCTCGGTGGCCAGCCCCATCTGCGACGGTGTGCGACGCAGGTCGAAGCGCGGCTGCTGCTGGAACGTGGCATAGGCCCCGCCCATGCCGGGCTCGCCGAAGTAGAACGCAGGCATCGCCAGCGTGCGCGTCGGACCGCAGAAGTCCACCAGCATGCGCACCAGATCCAGCGGGCCGTCGGTGAACATCGGCTTCATGTGGTTGACCGAGCTGTGCACCATCAGCACCTGGAAGTCGTGACCGATGCGTTGCTCGAGATGCTGGCGCAGGTCCTGCGCAGAGAAGGTGCCATGCACCATGCGAAGCACCGGCGACATGCGCTGGCGGCCGGTGATGTAGAGGTTGCGCAACGCCTCCGCTCGGTCATCGGACAGATGACGCTTGACCCACCCCGACAGCAACTCCAGCGGGCTCATGGGCACACCGCGGCCAGTTGCCGGCTGTGCAGATGCATCAGTGCTGACCGTGGCGATTCAGGTAGTCGAGGATCGCCGGCACCGAATGCAGTCCCTCGAAGTCCTCGACCTCGATGTAGAGGTCGAAGGTCTGCTCCAGCGCCATCATCAGATTGACATGTCCCAGCGAATCCCAGGCAGGCAGATCCTCGTTGGTGGTCGTGGGCGTCAACCTGGCCGCAGGAATCCTGAGCGTGGTCGCCATGGTCGCCTGCAGGCGCTCGAAAAGAATGCTCATGCAACAGCTCCGGTTATCGCGTCGGGGTGATCGAGCACCGCAACCGCAATGGGGAAATCTTCGGCTGCCTGCGCCGGGCTGGCCAGGAGGTCACGCGCGAATCGACCATCTTCGGTGGGCGCGAAGCCCTGCTTCGGCAGGAACTCGCGGACGAGAACGTTCTTCGGCGTGGGCAGGTAATCGGCCACCACGCACGTCACGCCGCGCGCGGCGAGTTGCCGCAGGGTGGCGTGCAGGAAAGCCGCCTCGGCCTCGCGTCCAATGACCCGGCACGACATCAGGAAGGTATCGAGCTCGGCCCGGTCGGGCGCGGTGAGGCGCCAGATCGCCAACCCGACGATGCCGCTGTCACCGAACACGTCACCGAGCGTGAAATCAGCCACCAGGCAATCGTCGCGATCGATGAAGCCGAGCACCTGCTCCTCGTCGTAGCGGCGCGTCGTCAGATTGAACTGGTTGGTCTTGCGCGTCAGCTGGCTCAGTCGAGCGAGGTGAGCTCGCTCGTCGAAGGCCACGCGCATCTTCATCTGGAGCCGCGCCAGGTAGCTCCCGTCCAGAGAGCCACCGACGCCCGCCTGATCCAGCAATTCGCGACGCTGGCGCTCCTGTGCATACATCGCGGTCTTGGCCAGATCCTCGTCGGTCAGCGACAGCACCTCCAGGCGGGCGACGCGATCCAGACAACTCATCACATCGACTGCACGCGACGGCACCTGGATGACCTCGACCTCGGGCAAGCTGTGCCGCACGATCGCACACTCGTGGTCGCTGTCGTCGACAAAGATGAACGAGTCGAGCCCCAGGTTCAGTTCCTTCGCCAACGACTTCAGGTTGTCGGGCTTGGGTTCCCAGTTCACGCGGCGGGCGGCGAAATGCGCCTCTCGCAGCACCTGGTGCGGATGCTCGCGCAGCACCTGGTCGACATCGGCCGGGTTGTTCTTGCTGCACATGGCGAGGATGAAGCCTCGCTGCTGCAGGTCGAGGATGCGGCGCTGGAACGCCACGTACGCATTGCCCGGATAGTCGGGGCCCAGCGCGATCCCGTCGATCCCGTCCTCGCCGATGACGCCGCCCCACAAGGTATTGTCTGCATCCAGCACCAGCACCTTGGCCCTGGGTGCGTGCAGCACCGTGCCCACCGCCACCACCTGGCGGGCCAGTTCGTTGGCGGCCTGAGGTGCGAACGGGAACTTGGCTGAAAGCCAGTAGCGTCGGTCAAAGAATTGGGCCCGCCCGACCTGCATCGCGACCTCGTCCAGATCGAGGAACAAGGTGGATGGGCACGCCTCACGCAGCCACCCGGTGAGCTCGACCTTGAACCGGGACCACCACGCCCCCTCCGAGGCCGCAGACTGCGCGTCGTAGAGGCCCAGGCTGTTCGGCGTCAACGACGGCAACAGCGTCAGCAGCAACTGGCCCACCGGCTGCGCGCGAAACAAGCCGACGATTTCGCGCAGCCGCAGCAGGCACTCGGAGCGCAGCGCAACGCGTTGCTGATCCGACAGACCGACGATCGGCGCAGCCAGATCGGGATGCAGGTCCTCGCGGCGCAGCAGCATGAGCGTCAGATCCGGGCGATGCGCGACCAGCGCCGAATCGGCGCGTGCCTCCTGAAGCGCCAGCCCGTAAGGCGCGTGGTGGACCTGGAGATCGAAGCCCGCCAGCGCGGACTGTAGCGTCAGCCAGGGATCCAGCAGATCGCTGGTGTAGGTGTGAACGACAGCCACGCGCAACGGATGCGGCACGGGGGCCAGCGATGCAGCATGCTGACCCAGCTGCTGCGCCTGCGGAAGCGTGAGCACACCACGCCACGCGTCCAGTGCCGCCCGCAACGCGGGCCGACTGTCGATGCGCAGCAACTGATCGAAATCCGCCATTCGTGATGCTTGTCCAGAGGCCGCGCCAGTCGCGCGTACAGCCGCAAATTATCACCTTCAGGTGGCGCGACACCGGCCCGGCCCGCAGCCGATGGTGGCCATCGACTCTCCATATTTCACGCTTGGCGCCGACATCTCTGTGCGCAGTGCTGTCAGCGGTGTCGAACCATGGAAAACTTCGCTCCACAATCGAAACGATTTGCCGTCCTGTTCTCGCTTTCGTCGTACGTCATGGACTCCCTGCACTACCTGACCCTGTCTTTCGGCCGACGAGCGATCCTCGCGCCGAATCGGCCGCGAGTCACCGAACTGCCCGGCGACGTAATCCAGGTTTCGCAAGGGATCCCCGCTTGACGTCAAAGCCCATTGTCGTGCCCACCATGCCCAGCTCGTCCGTCGCCGCGATTCCGACCCCTGCTGCAACGACCACGAGGCAACTCGGTCGCCTGCGGTTCAACGAGGAGGACCAGCTTCGCTTTGCCTCGCTGACCGGGGATCGCAATCCCATGCATGTCGATCCAGTCGCCGCTCGACGCTTGATCACTGGCCGGCCCGTGGTCCACGGCATCCATGTTCTGCTGGCTGCGCTTGAAAGACTGCCTGAGCGGCAACCCTTGGGCGGGTTACGGCTCAGCGCGGAGTTCGTCAACCCGGTCAGCGTCGGCGACGAAGTGATGTTTGCTTCGGGCTGCAACGAATTGGGTCACGACCAGCTGTGGGCAGAGGTCGACGGGTTGGTCTGCACTCGCGTCGTCTGGGAGCCGGCGCCTGGCAGCAGATCGATGGCATACGGCACGCTGCAGGGCGACGCACTGACAGAGACCGTCGTGATCACAGAGGAGCCGCTAGATCGGACACCGGAAGACTGGGTGGGCCGGCGCCAAACGCTGGCCTTGCCGATCGCCGAGTTTCAATCCTCGTTCCCTGCGTTGTGTCAGGACTGGGGCGAGCGCACGGTGGCGGCGATCGGACTGCTTTCGACCTACGTAGGGATGGTCTGCCCAGGGCAGCATTCGGTGTTTGCTTCGGTGTCGCTGGCTGCTGGCCATGCTGTCGAGGAACTGGTTTTCGAAGTTCAGCGCCACGACCCCAGGTTCGGTCTCTACACCATCACATTCGATGGGGCACTGCACGGGCAGATCAAGGCGTTCGTTCGGCCGCAACCACAAACCCAACCAAGCATCTTGACGCTCGCGTCAAGGGTGGCCGCAGATGCGTTTGCCGGTCGTCACGCCTGGGTCATTGGCGGTTCGCGCGGATTGGGTGAATTAAGTGCAAAACTGATTGCTGCAGGCGGCGGCGAGGTGACCATCACCTTTACGACGGGATCAGACGATGCAAACCGGGTCGCCAAGGAGATCGCCGAGGCGGGATTCAGGCCTGCAGAAGTCGCGTCACTGAACGTTGCCACCGACGATGTCCGGGCCTGGGTTGCTGACCATGCATGTCCTGATGCCGTCTTCTATTTTCCATCGCCGCGAATCTTCCGGAAGTCTGCGCATTTGGTTGACGCCGTCGTGTTGAACGACTTCCTGGACTGCTACGTCCATCACTTTGCGGCGCTCTGCGAAGCGATCGCCGGCAAGACCGACAGACCCGTTTCGATCTTCGTGCCCTCATCCATCGCCATCTCTGAACGCCCCAGGGGGCTTGTCGAGTACGCCATGGCCAAGGCTGCCGCTGAGATCCTGTTGGTCGACTTGGCTCGAGAGCATCGTCAGTTGAGATTCGTTGTCGAACGGCTGCCAAGACTTGCCACCGACCAGACCTCCACGCTTGCAGGATCACGGGCACCGGCAGGTACCGATGTCCTGCTGCCGTTGGTACATCGAGTGATGTCCGGCGGCTGAGTCTGCATGTCACTGCCGAGTGGAAATAGCGCTCAAGCGACGCAGGATCCAAGACCTGAAACCATGACGTTGCTGCTCGGTGAAGTAGCCGACCACCAACACGGACAAGCCCGTCAGAACGGTGACCACCCACCAGAAACCGATGCCGTGTGGATCGCCTCGCACGACCGATGTCCAGAACAGGAACAGCGGCTGGTGCAACAGGTACAGCGTGAAGGTGTAGCCCGCCACGAAACGCACCGGCCGCTCCAGCGGCACCAGCAGCGGTGCCAGTTGATCGGCCACGTTGCGCACACCGGCGAACTGGCAGAACACCAGCGCGCATAGCAGGTAGTCGCCGAGGAAAAAGCGGGCGAAAGTCAGTTGCTGATACAGCGAAGTTCCGAGCCAGCGCTCGGTGTGCTCGGACCACAGCGAGTAGACGCCGAGTGCGTGGGTGAGCAAGATGCCGCCCGTCCCCAGCAGCACCAGACACCACGAGAAGGCGGGCGAACGCTGCTGGATCCAGCGCCACCGATACAGCCACACGCCCGACCACCAGACCGGCAGCAACAGCAGCAGCTTCGGCCCGATCAGGGCCAGCAGCAGTGCACCCCCAACCAGACGAACCGGACCGCGCAGGAACATCATCAGGCCGAACAGAACGTAGTACCAGAACTCGAACGCGATGGACCAGTACGGCACGTTCGAAAAATACGTGATCGATACGAGCCAGGCCTCGTTGAGCATCAGCACGCAACCGGCCAGACGCAGCGCGAAACGGTCGAACGGGTAGTCGTACATCGCCGGGTAGAGGTGCCGACCCAGGGCGTCGAGCAACGGGGTCAGCACCAGCGCCGGGATCACCACCGAGAACACCCGGGAGAGTCGGCTGGCAGCGTAGTCGGACCAGTGCCGCTCCTTGGTTTCGGTGACGTACGCAATGACGAAGCCCGAGAGCACGAAGAACACGATCACCGAGCTGTGCCCGTAGTTGCTGAGAGGCAGCACGTCGCTGACCAGCAGGCGCATGTTCGAGTGCCACAGGTAGACCAGGCAGGCGGCGCCGAAGCGCACGATGTCCAGGTAGATCGAGAAGCTGCGGTTCATGCAGGGAGGCTCAATGACCCAGCGGCCAGCGCCGGCGCGCCTGTTCGACGTGACGCAGCAGCGTGGCCCACGACGTCACCGTCACACGCGGGCACGGCACCGGAACCACGTGCGTCTGGTCGACCGGAAATGGACCCACCTGGAACAAGTCACGCCGATCGGCCAGCATGGCGCACAACCTTTCGAAGCGCCTGACCACCGTCCAGTCCGGCGAACTGCTTCCGGGGCGCAGCATCTCGAAATTGTGGGAGACCAGAACGGCATGCCGGCATCCCTGGCGTTCGGCCTGCAGCAGTGCAGCCTG
>JBJXEJ010000148.1:0-5815 GCA_046154125.1 Rhizobacter sp.
CGCGAGATCGTCAAGCAGCACCTGCGCGCGATGGTCAGCACCACCGTCGAATGGCAGTCACCGACCTCCGGCGAAGGCGAGGCCTGGAACGTCGCTGGCCTGCTGGCGCATGCCAAGCTCTACAAGCAGTCGGGCGAGAACTGGGTCGAATGGTCGTTTGCGCCCAATATCAAGCACGAGTTGCTCGAGCCGCAGCGATTCGCTCGCCTGCGACTCGATGTGATCTCGCAGTTGCGGCGCCATGCGGGCGTCGTGCTCTACGAGATCTGCTCGCGCTATCGTGATGTGGGTCTGACCGCGCGCCAGCCGTGGCCGTGGTGGCGACCGGTGCTGACCGGCAGCCCCGACAGCGAAGACTCGGTGAAGCAGGAATACCGGTTCTTCAAGCGCGACACGCTGAAGCTCGCGATCGCCGAGGTCAACGCGGTCACCGATCTCGATGTCGAACTGATCGAGCACCGCGCCGGTCGCTTCATCGCCGACATCCAGTTCAAGATCAGCAAGAAGCAGCAAGCCACCTTGCCGCTGGGCCGTGCACCGCAGCCGGTGGATCTGACCCAGGTGGCTCGCGCGCACGCCGCCGGCCTGCGCGAGGAAGACGCCGAGAACCTGATCCACACGCATGGCAGCGACGCGATGAGCGCCGCGCTCGATGCCCTCGAAAAGCGGGCGGGCAGTGACTTTCCGGAGCCGCTGCGGGATCCGCACCGTTACCTGCGTGCTTTGCTCGTGTCCAGCTCCGCGGCAGCGGCCAAGGCAGCCGCCGACCCGAACGCGTCTCCCAGCGCACGGGAGACCCAGGTTGCCGCCGCGGCGGTCGAGGGCTGGACGTCCGAATGGGTGGGACGTCGCCGCGCCGGAGTCATTGCCGAATTCGAGGCCTTGCCCGGCGGGCAGCAGACCGACTGGACCGACCGGCTGCGCGTGCACCTTGCTGAACGCGGCGTGCACCCGTCGATCCGCCGCCGTCTCGAGACGCACGGATGGAAGCACCAGTTGGTGCTGGGTGAATTCATCAGGTTCTACAAGGGGCCGGACTGGGACAAGCCCGGTCCGCAAGACCTGTTGGCCATCGCCGCCGAGCAGAGCGCCCGTGATCGTTGATCGCTTCGAGCCTGCGGTGCGCGTGATGGGGGTCGCGCCGAGTTCGATTACCTCGACCTGCCGGGTGGGCGAAAGCTTTCGCACGGGTCGGGCCGCTCCAAGCCAGACGTGAACCAGGCTTCGTCGTAAGGGGCGTCAACGAAGGTCGTGCCGTCGGCCGCACGTTCCAGGACGCCGATGCTCACGGTGCGAGCGTCGTTTGCCGCGAGATAGTGCGGCACGCCGATGTCGCGCCGCACGTGGCCGTTGCCGGCGATCAGCACCACACGCGTGCCTGCGGGCGCCTGCATCATGGCGGACGCCAGTGCGGCGTCGCGCGCTCGCTGCGCGAGCGCCATCGGAGCCACCAGGTCCGGGGGCAGGGCGCCGCAATGGCCTTCGTCGACCTGTCGAGTCAGTTCGGCGTCGAGCGCCGCTGTCCAGTGCGTCGTCGTCGATGCTGCATCGTCACCGCTGTTGGTGAGAAGGCGTTGCAGATCGGGCGGGGCCCGAGACGCCCCGCCGCGCACGACCTGGCTTCCCTCCGAGCGGCTCAGGTTGCCCCCGACCACGGTCGCACCGCCCTCCAGCGCTGCGTCGAAAAGCGGACGGTGCAACGGCCACGACCAGCCTTTCCGGTCCAGCTGGCCCGCTTCGATGACCGCTTCGGTGTTGCGCGGTGCGGCTGCGATGGCGTCGTTGTGCTGGCGGTCCATCTGCTCGAAGACCACCCAGGTCGGTATCCCGTCGCTCAGCAGGGATCTCAGAAACTCGGCGCGCAGGCGATGGTGTTCGGGGTTGTCGTGAATCTCGCCGAGCAGCAGGTAGCGCGCACTGCGCAGCCGCTGCCCTGCTTCAGCGATGTCCAGTGGTTGCCCGGAGGCATCGACCGCCTTGGATGCAGCGGCCGTCGCCACGGCGGCGACGGCCGCTTCAGATGTCATCTCGCCGCCTGCGATCCACGCCGCGGCCATCAGCCAGCTCCGGCGATTCAGGCGCTTCACCGCGTGCGCGCCCGCTGCCACCAGCCGAGTCCGGCCGTGGTGCCGGCACGCGGCCGGTATTCGCATCCGACGTGGCCGGCGTAGCCCAGCTCGTCGAGAAGGTCGAACAAGTAGGGATAGTTGACTTCGCCGATGTCCGGCTCGTGGCGCTGCGGTACACCGGCGATCTGGATGTGTCCGATGCCGTCGATGTGCCGGCGCAGGCGGCTCGTCAGGTCTCCCTCCATGATCTGGCAGTGGAACAGGTCCATCTGGACCCGCACGTTCGGCTCATCCACCTCGGCCATCAGGTCGTGCGCCTGCTGCTGGTAGTTCAGCCAGTAGCCGGGCATGCTCTGCGTGCTGATCGGCTCGACCAGCAGCGTGATGTCATGCTGCGCCAGCGTACGGGCGGCGTGGCGCAGGTTGGCGACGCAGGTGCGGTGCATCGCCCGCCGCTCTGACGGGGTCGCTGCATGCGGCACCAACCCGACCATCGCATGCAACTGCCTGCAGCCCGAGGCCAGCGCGAAGGGCAGGGCGGTGGTGATCGAGGCCGCGAACTCCACCTCGCGTCCCGGAAGGGCAGCCAGGCCTCGCTCGCCAGCATCCCAATCTCCGGGCGGCAGGTTGAACAGCACCAGCCGCAGGCCGTGATGGCGCAATCGCTCGGCCAGATCGTCGTGGCCCAGCTCGTAGGGAAACAGACACTCGACCGCATCGAACCCGTCGGCCGCGGCGGCCGCGAAGCGATCCGCGAACCGGTGCTCCGTGTACATCAGCGTCAGGTTGGCAGCGAAGCGCGGCATGGCTTGGTGTGGCCGTGGAATCGATCGTTGATTGTCGCCCCCGTCTCAGACGCCGAAGGCTTCGCGCACCCCAAGCACGCGGCCCGTTTCACCCGCCTCGTAGCCGCCGAGTGCGGCCACGGACGAGCGGTAGGCCGGCGACTGCAGCAGCTGAATCACCTGCGGCATCGGATCTTCATCGCGGGCGCGCCGGTTCATCGCGAGGAAGTAGCGCTCGCGCACCAGCGGGATGAAGTGCAGGCCGAAGCGCTGCGCAGCCGTCTGCACGCCCATGCCGACATCGGCCATGTCGCTGGCGATGAACGCAGCGATCGCCGCGTGCGTGAACTCTGCGCTGTCGAAGCCGGTGACCTCGTCGTGCGAGATGCCCTGCTTGGCGAGCATCAGCTCGGTCAGCATGCGAGTGCCCGAGCCTTCCGGGCGATTGACGAACCGCAGGTCCCTGCGTCGCAGGTCGGCCAGGCCGCGCACGAATTTCGGATTACCCGGCGCGGCGAACAGGCCCTGCGTGCGCACGGCGACCTGGACCAGCAGGTGCGTGTCGTCGCGCAGCCAGCGGCGGTAGCGTTGCGCGGCAGGCACCTCGAACTCGCCGATCGGGACGTGGAACCCGGCCAGATCGCACTCGCCGTGCGACAGGGCGGCGACCGACTCGAAGCTGTTGCGATAGCGCAGCTCGACCTGCAAGCCGGCGGCGTTCAACTGCTGCATCAGCGCGGCAATCGCGAAACCGTGGCTGGCGTGCACCCGCAATGCCTGCGGCGGACGTGGCAGCGTGCGCTCCAGCTCATTCGCCAGCTCGGACGCCAGCGACTCGAGGGTTGGTGACAGTCGAGCCGCGATGCGGCGGTCGGCCCAGATCAGCTTTTCGGCCAGCGGAGTCAGCGTGGAGCCACGGCCGCGCCCCGCGTTCAGCAGCGGGTGGCCGAACAACTCCTCGGCCTTCTTGATCTGGCCCCAGGCATGCCGGTAGCTCATGCCCATGGTGCGCGCGCCCTGCGCAATCGCACCCGTCTCCTGCACGGCCGCCAGCAGCGCCAGCAGCGAGGTGGTGTCCAGCAGGGCGTCGGACTCGACGCCGAGCTCCCAGTGTGGGGTGATGTTGATTCGAAGCATTAAGCAATCATTTTCATATCTTGAAGGCGCTGCGGTTATATCGTCAGCAGGTAATTCAGTCCAGTCGAATGGTGTTGGCAGAACATATGAGCGCTGCCTGTTCCGCGCCACCGCGCCCTGCGAAAGATCGCCGCCCATGAACGCTCCCGTCATTCCCATTCACCTGCTGAACGACCCCGCCCGGCCGCGCCAGAAGCGGACGCAGCGCGAAAGGCCGGTCAGCGCCGAGGCGCTCGCCTCGGTGAAGCTGGCGAGCGGTGACCGACCCTTCAGGCGCGATCTGCTGATCGAGCACCTGCACGGCCTGAATGACCAGTTCGGCCACCTGCGCACCGACCACCTGGCGGCGCTGGCGCAGATGCTGAAGCTGTCGCAGGCGGAGGTCTACGAGGTCGCGACTTTCTATCACCACTTCGATGTGGTCCGAGAAAACGCCAGTGGTGGTTTCGACGTTCCGCCGCGCTTGACCGTGCGGGTGTGCGACGGCCTGTCGTGCCAGATGGCTGGTGCCGCCGAACTGCTGCTGCGTTTGCCGGCCTTGCTCGAAGCCGACGTGCGCGTGATTCCGGCGCCGTGCATCGGCCGCTGCGAACAGGCGCCGGCGGTTGCCGTTCATCAGCATCCGGTCGCGTGCGCCAGCGTCGAATCGGTGGTGCAGGCGGTTCAATCGGGTGCGACCACCCATGAGCCCGAGCCGCATACCGGCCTGGATGCGTATCGCGCGGTGGGGGGCTATCAGACGCTCGGGGCCTGCCTCGGTGGTGTCCGTGATGTCGAGGCGGTGATCCAGTCGCTGGAGGGTTCCGGACTTCGCGGCCTCGGAGGCGCCGGGTTCCCGGCCGGCCGCAAGTGGCGCATCGTGCGCGGTCAGCCTGCACCGCGGCTGATGGCGGTCAACATCGACGAGGGCGAGCCCGGTACCTTCAAGGACCGGTACTACCTCGAGCGCGACCCGCACCGTTTCCTCGAGGGGATGCTGATTGCGGCCTGGGCAGTTGGCATCGACGCAATCTACATCTACCTGCGGGACGAGTACCACGGCTGCCGTGCGCTGCTCGAACGAGAGCTCGCGAAGCTGCACGCCAGCCCGCCGTCAGGCTATGGCGCGAATGGCCTGCCGAAGATCGAGTTGCGGCGCGGCGCCGGTGCCTACATCTGCGGGGAAGAGTCCGCGATGATCGAATCCATCGAAGGCAAGCGTGGCATGCCACGGCTGCGCCCGCCGTACGTGGCTCAAGTGGGGCTGTTCGGCCGGCCGACGCTCGAACACAACTTCGAGACGCTTTACTGGATCCGCGACATCCTGGAGCAGGGTGCCGACTGGTTCGCCAGCCACGGCCGCCATGACCGCAAGGGGTTGCGTTCGTTCTCGGTGTCCGGCCGCGTGAAGAAGCCAGGCGTGCACCTCGCGCCGGCGGGCATCACGCTGCAGGAACTGGTCGATGAATACTGTGGGGGCATGCGGGACGGACACACGCTGTACGCCTACCTGCCGGGTGGCGCGTCCGGCGGCATCCTGCCAGCCAGCCTCGCCAACGTGCCGCTCGACTTCGACACACTGCAGCCGCATGGCTGCTTCATCGGATCGGCCGCTGTGATGGTGCTGTCGCAGCACGACCGCGTGACCGATGCGGCGCGCAACCTGATGTCGTTCTTCGAACATGAAAGCTGCGGGCAGTGCACGCCATGTCGCACCGGCACCGCCAAGGCACGCGCTCTGATCGAGCGTGAGGACTGGGACACTGGATTACTGGCCGAGCTGTCGCAAGTGATGCGCGATGCGTCGATCTGCGGCCTGGGCCAGGCGGCGCCGAACCCGATCGA
>JBJXEJ010000149.1:0-6528 GCA_046154125.1 Rhizobacter sp.
TCGACGTCGAAGCTCACGTGCAGGTGCGTGTTCGCGTCCAGCGTCGCGAGCGCGAGTTCCATCGTGTGGCGCATGCCCATCTCGTCGATGTAGCGCATGTCGAACACGTCCAGGTCGGCCTCGTGCACGAGGCGTTTCTCGCCGTCGTCGACGCTGCGGATGCCGATCTGGCGCACTGCCTTCGGGTTCAGCGCCGGCACCGCGCCTCCGATTTCGATCAACTGCTGCGGCCCCTGGCCGCACAGGCACGCCACCGGCATGCCGTGGATGTTGCCGCTCGGCGTGAGCACGTTGGTATTGAAGTCGGCGTGCGCGTCGAGCCAGAGCACGCGCAGCTTCTTGTTCGCTTCGCGGCAATGGCGCGCCACCGCGCTGATCGAACCGACGCCCAGGCAATGGTCACCGCCGAGCAGGATCGGCAGCCGATTCAGCCGCAACTCGGCGAGCACCGCGTCGTGCACGATGCGATTCCAGGCGATCACCTCTGCGAGGTGCCGGTAGCCGCCGGCCGGTGCCAGCCAGGGATTGGTCGGGCCGTTGAGGTTGCCGCGGTCCAGCACCTCCAGCCCGTGCCCCTGCAGCACGGGCACGATGTCGGCCACGCGCAGCGCCTCGGGTCCCATGCTCGCGCCGCGGCTGGCAGCCCCGATGTCCGTGGGCGCACCGATCAAGCTGAGATGGGTGTTCATACGCGCGACCGCCGTGCGGCTGTCAGATATCGGTGGCGAATTCGCCGGTCTCGGTCGGCGGCAGGTCGAAGCCGTATTCCGATTCGAGGACTGCCCAGGCTTCCTCGGCAGTCTCGACATAGCGGAACAGATGCACATCGCCAGGCGAGATCATCCCGGTCTCGATCAGAACGTCGAAGTTGATCAGCCGCGACCAGAAATCGCGACCGAACAACAGGATCGGCCGCTTGCGGCACTTGCCGGTCTGGATCAGCGTCATCGTCTCGAAGAGCTCGTCGAGCGTGCCGAAGCCGCCGGGGAAGCACACCAGCGCGATGCTGCGCATGAGGAAGTGCATCTTGCGCAGCGCGAAGTAGTGGAACTGGAAGCACAACTCCGGCGTGATGTACGGGTTGGGCTCCTGCTCGTGCGGCAGCACGATGTTCAGGCCGATGCTCTTGCCTCCGATCTCGTAGGCACCGCGGTTGCCGGCTTCCATGATGCCGGGGCCGCCGCCGGTGACCACGTACACCGGGGTGTCCATGTCGGCCGTTCGGCTGGTCACGAGCGCGGCGAAGCGCTGCGCCTCTTCGTAGTAGCGCGACATCAGCACTCGCGTCTCGGCCGCGCGAACGGCGACAGCGTCGTTGCCCGTCCGGGCCAGGGCAAGATCGGCCGCTGCGGTTTCGGGCGATGCGATGCGCGCGCTGCCGAAGATCACGATCGTCGACTTGATACCCAACTCGGTCTGCACCATCTCGGGCTTGAGAAGTTCGAGCTGCATGCGCACCGGGCGAAGCTCCTCTCGCAGCAGGAAATCGTTGTCGGTGAAGGCGAGCCTGTAGGCGCTCTCGGGGCCGCCGTAGCGCGACGGCGGCGTGGCGCCGACGGCATCTTCCTGGGCGGTCGGAAAATTACGGGCGGTCAGTTCGTTGCGCTTGTCCATGCGGTGCAGCTTAGCTCGGCTGGGTGTCTGAGATTCGGGAGCCGCACACCGGACAGGCCGGGTTGCGGGGCATGTGGATGTCGGTCCATTCCATCTGGCGCGCGTCCAGCATCTGCAATCGGCCGGCCAGTGAACTCCCCACACCGGCCAGCAACTTCAGCGCCTCGGCGGCCTGCATGCTGCCGATGATGCCCACCAGTGGTGCGAACACGCCCATCGTCGCGCAGCGAGCTTCCTCGAAGGTCGAATCGGGCGGGAAGAGGCAGGCGTAGCAAGGGTTCGCCGCGATGCGTGTGTCGTAGACCGAGATCTGCCCATCGAAACCGATGGCGGCACCCGACACCAGTGGCTTGGCGTGGTGCACGCAGGCGGCATTGACGGCATGCCGCGTCTTGAAATTGTCGCAACAATCGATCACCAGATCGGCTTCGGCCACCAGCGCATCCAGCCGGGCCGCGTCGGCACGTTCCCGCAATCCGATCACCCGCACGTCGGGGTTGATCGCGTGCACAGCAGCCGCCGCCGATTCCACCTTGGGATGGCCGACGTGCGCCAGCGTGTGAGCGATCTGACGCTGCAGATTCGTCAGGTCGACGGTGTCGTCGTCGACCAGCGTCAACGTGCCGATGCCGGCCGTGCCCAGGTAGAGCGCCACCGGCGAGCCCAGCCCGCCCGCGCCTATGACCAGCACATGCGCTGCCAGCAGTTTTTGCTGGCCGTCGATGCCGATCTCATCGAGCAGGATGTGGCGCGAGTAGCGCAGCAACTGGTCGTCATTCATGGGTGCGTCTGTCTGTGCATGAGCTGTTCGTGCGCGAAAAAACGCCCGCGTTCAGCGGGCGTTGGGGGAGGCGGATTCACATCGGAGGTGATGCCTCCCGCGGGCTCGGGAAGGTTCAGTTGGTTTCCGTCTCGACCTTGCGCTCGGCCATGGACTTGCTGACGAGCACCGGCCTGCCTTTCAGGCGGTTGATGGCCTGAGTCAACTGGAAGTCATCTGCGCTGCCGAACTCGACGGGCGCCTTCGCTGGCGTCGTCGCTTTCTTCGCGTTTTCCTCTTCGAGCTTCTTGCGGGCTTCCTCGCGTGCCTTTTCGCGGGCTTCGTCCTTCTTCTCGGCGCCCTGGCCGCTCTGCAGGTGCTTCTCGAGATCTGCCTCGCGCGGACGCAACGCCGAGAACAGGTTGCCTTCTGCTGTTTCGTCGAGCATCACGTCGGGCACGATTCCCTTGGCCTGGATGGACTTGCCGGTTGGCGTGTAGTAGCGCGCCGTCGTGATCTTCAACGCGGTGTCGGGCGACAACTGACGCACGGTCTGCACCGATCCCTTGCCGAACGTCTGTGCGCCCATCACGATGGCGCGCTTGTTGTCCTGCAGGGCTCCGGCCACGATCTCGCTGGCCGAGGCCGAGCCTTCGTTGACCAGCACCACCAGCGGCACCGACTTCAGTGCTTCAGGCAGACGCTTCAAGGGATCGGCTCCACCGCGGCGCATGTAGAACTCGGGGGAGGCCTTGAAGATGGCCTTCGACTCTGCGATCTGACCATTCGTCGTGACGACAGTCGCGTCACTGGCGAGGAAGGCCGACGAGATCGCCACCGAAGCCTCGAGCAGACCGCCCGGGTCGTTGCGCAGATCCAGCACGATGCCCTTCATGTTGGGATCCTGCACGTACAGCTCTTCGAGCTTTCTGGCGAAGTCCTCGACCGTGCGGTCCTGGAACTGGCTGACGCGCAACCAGGCGTAACCGGGCTCGATCACCTTGGCGCGCACGCTGACCGTGCGAATCTCCTCGCGCACGATGGTGACCGGGAAGGAGCGGGTTTCGGACTTGCGGAACATCATCAGCACGACCTTGGTGCCCGGCTCTCCGCGCATGCGCTTGACGGCCTGGTCCAGAGTGAGTCCCTTGACGGCGACCTCGTCGATCTTGGTGATCAGGTCGCCGCTCTTCAGCCCCGCACGAAACGCCGGCGAGCCTTCGATTGGCGAGACGACCTTGACCAGGCCGTCTTCCATGCCGATCTCGATGCCGACACCCACGAAGCGCCCGGTCGTGCCTTCGCGGAATTCCTTCCACGACTTCTTGTCGAAATACTGGGAGTGCGGATCCAGGCCGGCCACCATGCCGCCGATCGCGTCCGTGATCAGTTTCTTTTCGTCGACTGCCTCGACGTAGTCGGTCTTGACCATTCCGAAGACCGAGGCCAGTTGCTGCAGTTCCTCGAGGGGCAGCGAGCTGACGGCATTGCGCGCAGTCGCCTGCAACTGCATTGTGGCCAGCGCACCGGCCACCGCTCCCAGGGCGATCCATCCCGAAATCTTGAGCTTGGTACCCATGTCCGACCCTCGTGCTGACTTGTGCATGTTTTGTCGCTTCAGTATAGAACTCAAGGTTGGTATGGATACTTTCCGGTGCCTCTAAGTTTCAGCGTTTGCCTGGCGATGCAAAAGAAATCCCGACCGAGTGGCAACTCTGTCTCTGACCGCGGAACTCCCGATCCGGCAGCAGTGAGGTTTCGACTTTTGGGAGCGCGGACGGGTCAAGGGCACGGGCGTGCGCCATTTGCGGGTGACTTCCCTGCCCCTTGAATCGGGGGGCGACGCCGGTCGCGGTCAATGAATCGGGCCTATCCTGTTTCCCGGGTTGACAGCGGCGGCTGGTGTTCGTCTCGTCAGGCAATCCCGCGCTGGATGCCTGGTGTCGAGGCCGGTTTGACCTGTCATGCACTCGCTGCTTTGCCCGCTGGCTGCAACAGTGGTCCCACTCCGAACGAGGAATATCCGTGATGAAACGATTCGCCTGGATGGCCGTCATGGCCGCATTGCTGTCGGCAACGACGGTCTGGTCCGCTCCGGTGTTCATCACGTTCGAAGCGACTGGCTCCGACGCGGCCGCCATCTCGCCGACCCGAGACGCCTTTCGTGCGGCGATCGGAGGCGGCTCCGTTGCCGGGGCGAACGGTTCTTTTGGCGGACTTCGCCGGGAGATCAACTGGGATGGCGTCCCTGACCTGCGATCCGATCCCAACGCCCTGCCGGCCGATTTCTTCAACGTCACCTCGCCACGCGGAGCCGTGTTCAGCACGCCCGGCACGGGCTTCATGGTCAGCGCCAATGCCGGCGGGGCCACGCCGGCGCTGTTCGGTTTTGCCGGTGATTTCGCCACATTCAGCGCCCAGAAACTGTTCACTGCAGTCGACAGCAACATCACGGATGTTCGATTTTTCCTGCCTGGCACTTCCACATCTGCAACGACAAGCGCCTTTGGCCTGATCTTCACCGACGTCGAAGTGTTCGGCGAGACCCGGTTGGAGTTCTTCGACGCGGCGGACACCCTGATTTTCAGTCGCGAAGCCTTGGCAAGTGGCAATCAGGGCCTGAGCTTTCTCGGTGCAACGGTGACTGACGGTGCGATCAGCCGGGTGCGAATCACCGCCGGCCTGAACACGATCCACGCGAACGGGTTGCTCGGCAATCCGAACGACGATGTCGTCGTGATGGATGACTTCATCTACGCGGAGCCTACTCAGGCGCGGGGCATTCCGGAGCCGTCCAGTCTTGCGCTTGCCGTTGTGGCGCTGTTTGCTGGACTGTCGTTGCCGCACCGACTTCGGCGGCGGTTCTGACTCTGCGCTGTGACGCCTGATCTGAACAGATCTGCGAACGATTCAAGCCCCAGAGAGTTGATTCCAATGAGTTTGTCGGGTTGGCCAGTTCTCCGACACTGCCCAGAGCTACTCCCATCTCGCTGATCGATAACGTGCATCGGCGAATCAGGCCGCTCACGACTGGTCGCGCCGTTGACGTGCCTCAACCAGGTCTGTTTGACGCGCTCGTAAGCTGCGGCATTGCAGATGCAAAGGGCTGCTTCATGAAACGTAACCTCTTGATGGCCGCCTCGGTCGCCATCTGTGTTGGGTTCAGTGGCGCTGCCCAGGCTGCCTTCGTGCGCTTCGAGACTTCCGCGGCGAGCATGCACGTTGGCGACACCGCAACCGTCGCGCTGCATTGGGATGGACGCGGCGGGCCCAGCCTGTGGTCTTGGGGGGTGACCATCGATTTTGATCCGACCGTCATTCAGCCAGGCTTCGTCGGATGGGGCAGCCGGGACTTCAGCAGCCAGGGAACCGGCAACCAGTTGGCCTGTCCAGGTCCGACCCGTGCTACCTGCACGCACGTCGGCGGCTGGATCGATATCGCTTACAACCAGGCGGGGCATCTCATGATGTCGGAGGGCTCGTATGCGGAGCCCAGTACGCTGAATTCTCTCCAGGCCGATCAGTTCGATCTGCTCTGGGTTGACTTCGTGGCGGTGGGCGAGGGCAGTTCCCCGCTTTCGATCCATCCCGACGGCCACTTCATGGATGCCCACTTTCTTTCTGGCCCTGGCCCGATGGATCCGTTTATCGCTGTGACCGTCACTGAAGGCCAGCTTGACGTCGTGCCGATGCCCGAGACTGCAACCCTGTGGCTCGGCCTGGCGGGTCTGGCTGCCCTTGCCTGTACCGCCGCGCTTCGCCACGTCAGGGAGGGGGGGTGTTCGATACAGCCAGAGAAAGTTGATTTCTCTAGGGCTTCAGGACCTTCTCGACACGCACTGGCTTTTTCTATGGTCCACCGACAGGAATCGAAGTAGAGACCTAAGTAATTGATTTTATTGTGTAATACATTTCAAGGCGGAAGGGGTTGCCCCCAAAGTTGCCCCCGGTCGGTGTTGTCTGTAGGCTCGATTCCTCTGGAACGGTGGAGCCAAAAACGATGACTGCGTGGGACACTTGAAGACCATGAAGACAAGCGTCTCACTCCGGTACAAAGGTCCCGCACTCGATGCCGGCCGGATGGATGTTTACGACGCGTCCTCCAACATGATCGCCTTTTCGGAGTTCATGGTCGCGGTGGTCAAGACCATATA
>JBJXEJ010000150.1:0-11633 GCA_046154125.1 Rhizobacter sp.
GCCTCGGCCTGCTTGAGGAACCCGATGATCTGTTCCTCTGTGAATTTGCTCTTCCTCATGTCCGCCATTCTCCTGGGTGGCGGACTCCTGCTACTTCAGGTTGGTATGGCTGGAAGGGGGCAGGTCACACATATTTTTCAATATCGTTGTGGCGGTGTTTCCGCCGATTAGCCAATCTTCTTTGAATTGACTCAAAACAGGCTTACCGCGCCGATCAGCGCGCGGGGCCGAGTGATGCTGCGACTCCTGCGGTTGGCCACGACAGGCTCCGATGCAAATCTGAGCCAACAGGCCACGACGCCACATGGCCACTACTAGGCGTTCAGGCCCATGCACGACAGAAGTGTTGAGGCACCCGCGTTGCCCCTTCTTGGGCGCGGTGGGCAATCCGTGCAACGACCCGATCCGCGCGTGCCGAATCAGTCAGATCGTCAAATTCGTTGGGTACCTTCCTGCCCGCTCATCGGAATCCAGTTGTTGACAACGCGTGAGAGAACGCGGCTTCACGGCGAATTGGGTAAAGACCAGCCTTGGCTGGAATTGATGTTTGAAGGGGCACGCTGTCGTGACGACGTACTGGAAGCTGCAGCTGCTCCCAGAACGCAATGCTGACCGACTTACATTCCAACCAAGGGCTGACCATCCACACCCTTGATGGTTTGCCACTGCTTGTGAATGGCAGCCTTAACGGACTCAGGCATCGGGACGTAGTCAAGGTCCGCAGCCATTTTGTCGCCGTGGCCGTAGGCCCAATCGAAGAACTTCAGCGTAGCCGCCGCCTGGCTTGGCTTGTCCTGTACTTTGTGCATCAGGATGAATGTGGCACCGGTAATCGGCCACGCATCCTTGCCAGGCTCGTCGGTCAGTACCTGGTAGAACGTCTTGGCCCAGTCAGCACCGACAGCAGCAGCTTTGAAATTCGCATCCTTCGGTGCGACGAAATTGCCTTCGCGGTTACCCATCAGGACGTGAGACATCTTGTTCTGCTTGGCGTAGGCGTACTCCACGTATCCGATGGAATTAGGTAGGCGCTGAATAAATGCCGAGACACCCTCATTGCCTTTGCCGCCAGTGCCGGTTGGCCAGTTGACCGACGTACCTTCGCCTACCTTGGCGTTCCAGTCAGGACTAACCTTCGACAAATAGTTCGTGAAGATAAAGGTCGTCCCTGACCCGTCGGCGCGTCGCACGATGGATATCGGGGCGTCAGGCAACGCAACGTCACGATTGAGCGCCTTGAGCGCTGCGTCATTCCACTTGGTGATCTTGCCGAGATAAATATCGGCGAGCATTGAGCCCGTCAGTCGAATCTGGCCCGGCTTGACACCTTGAATGTTGACGACCGGCACCACGCCACCAATCACGGTCGGGAACTGCAGCAGGCCATCCTTGGACAGTTCCTCATCGGTGAGCGGCATGTCCGACGCACCAAAATCTACCGTCTTTGACTTGATCTGCTTGATCCCAGCACCCGAGCCCACGGACTGATAGTTCACCTGCTGCTGCGTTGCCTTGTTGTAGGCATCTGCCCACTTGCTGTAGACGGGAGCCGGGAACGAGGCTCCTGCTCCAGTGATGTTCTGACCGAAGGTGGTACCGGCAGCAGCCAGCGTTGCCACGGCGATCAACGTGCGCGATAAAACAAAGGATTTCATGCAATCGAGAAGTAGTCCAGAGGAACTATCAGTCTGTGCAGCGGTGATGACAATCCCATGACAGGCAATGGTGCCGATGGTCACAAGAACGGCACTATCTTGAGCCGGGGCAATGAAGACCCACCGCATGATCGCTGTTGCGCACACTGCCGAGGCGCTGCTTGAGCGTGGCATTGAAAATGCGCGCCGACGAGGATCGACACGAGTGGCCTTGAACTCGATGCCCACAGCATCACCGGCACATGCCCTGAGCGAATTCAAGGCCCGATAGGCATACCAGTGATGGAACTGTTGACGATCGCATCGAACTGACTACATGCTCGCGCTCCGCTGACCCAGCAGGGCACGTTGGCGTGTCATGAAATTCCTCGACCTGTTCGGTTTCGCAGTGGGTCAGCGCCGCTCGATCGGCTGGGTTCATTTCGCGCGGTGCCCGACAGTGGAGCAAGGCGCACCAATTGGCGGCCCGGCCGCACGGAGGATCGAGACATGAAGATCGGTGAACTGTCCAACGTCAGTGGAACGCCGGTGGAAACGATTCGGTTTTACGAGCGCGAAGCGCTCCTGCCTGTGCCGGAGCGAACCGCGAAGAACTATCGCATCTACACACAGGGTCATGCGGATCGGCTCGGCTTCATCCGCCAGTGCCGCAATCTCGACATGACACTGGACGAAGTGCGGGTGCTGCTCCGCTTCAAGGATGCGCCGCAGGAGGATTGCGGCGAGGTCGATGCCATGCTCGATGCACACATCGGGCATGTCGCACTGCGAATCCGTGAACTGCACCGACTGGAGAAGGAACTCCGTGCCTTGCGCTCGCAATGTCACGGGCGCCATGCGCCTTCACGCTGCGGCATATTGGACGGGATCGAGATGGCCGCGGGCCATCCTGGCAAGGCACCGTCCCGTCGGCATGTGCGCGGCGCGCATTGATCCTGCACTTCCTCCGATTGACCGGCCTCATGGAGACGCGGAGGCCGAATGTTGCCGGCATTACGCGAGTCAGGTCGCCACGGTGGTGGCTTGACGTGAACCAAACAACCCTACATGGTCCACCCAAGGAGAGCAAGTGTTCGGCGCCGTCAAAGTTTGAATGGTTTGCTGCCTTGCATCCGGGCTGTGTGTGCAGGGGTACTGCTGCCCATCATGGCTAGACGCAGTCGAGGTTCCCATCTCCACCATGTACCCCACGAATTCCAGCGCGGTTCAGTGAGTCATACCCTTTTTTTGAGCTTATTTGGAAACTCACTTTCACACACGTATGAAATACTTCGACCGCAATTCGGATTTTTGAATCGCAACTCATCGCCCATGTCACACATCCAGCATCGCCTCGCCACGTCATGCCGCCGCTCAGGCCTAATGAGCAGCGCATGGTGGCTCGCGAGGTGGGTGCTGGTGCTGGCACTGGCATTCGACCTGCTGAGCGCACCCCTGCACCAACACCACCACGAGGGTGTCGGTGGGCCACTGGAATTCACGACGGTGCATGCGCTGCTCGACGGCTCGCAGGCACACGCCATCGGCGATGAACACCCGCTGACCGTGCACGCTACGATGGCGATCCGGATCGATCTGTCGCGGCTGGGTCAGCTTTCCCCACCTGGCAACGCCGATGCCCCCGTGGCGCTCGCCTCATTGGCACAACTTCTTGCTGCGGTCGACGAACCACCGCCAGAAGACTGGCAACCCGATCGGTCTCGACCCGACTTTCGCTCTCACAGAAGCCTGCCGCCTGCCGGCCGGGCGCCCCCGCTCCACGCCTGAGATCCCGCTGTAGCGCCTTTATCGCGCTCGTCTCAGTTCTGCCTGGCTGCACGCAGCACAGGCTCTCGTGGAGTTGTTCATGCATTGCTTTTTGCCAAGTCGCGCCTTGGCGCGCGGCGCCCCTGCGCTTGCCCTGAGCGTTTTCCTCGCCGCGACCGCGCCGGTTCATGCCGCCGATGAATTCGCGGTCACCCCTTCGCAGATGCAGGGTCTGGGCATCACGCTGCAGCGCCTCGAACGGCCCGCCGACATTCAAGGCCAGGCCTACCCGGCGCGGGTCGTTCTGCCGCCCTCGCAGGAACAGGTCGTCAGCGCCCCGCTCGCCGGACTCGTGGACCGAGTGCTGGTGGGTGAGAACGACACGGTCAAGCCTGGCCAACCGCTGCTGCGCCTGATCAGCCCCGAACTCGGCGAGTTGCAGCTCAAGGCGCTGGAGGCGGCGTCGAAAAGCCGGCTGTCGCAGAAGACCGTGCAACGCGAGCGGATGTTGTTCACCGACGGCATCATTCCCGAGCGCCGCGTCCAGGAGGCCGAAGGGGATGCCGAAGAAGATCGCGCGCGCCTGCAGCAGGCCGAGGCCGCGCTGCGGCTGGCCGGTCTGGACGCCGCCAGCATCAAGAAGATCAGTGCCGGCGGCACGCTGCAGGACGGACTGACCGTTCACGCCAAAGCGGCAGGCGCCGTGCTGGCGCTCGCCGTCAAGCCGGGCCAGCGTGTGGCGCAAGCCGATGCGCTGATGCGCCTGGCCGATACCCGCCATTTGTGGCTCGACATCCAGTTGCCCGCCGACCGCCGCTCGCAGGTCGCCGTCAAGGGCGGGGAGATCACGGTGGTCGGGCGTGACGCCACCGCCGTCCCGATGAGCCTGGGTTCGATGGTGAGTGACGGGCAGACGATCACGCTCCGGGCGCAGGTCAACAAGGGCGCGACACTGCTGCGCCCGGGTGAATATGTGCAGGCGCAAGTGCCCTTCGCGACCGGGACCGGCACCAGTGCCGATGGCGTGAGCTGGCCCGTTCCGGTGTCATCGGTCGTACGCCAAGGCGACAAGGCCTATGTCTTCGTCCGCACGGCCAAGGGATTTCTCGCGCAACCGATCACGGTCCTCAACAGCGCCGGTGAATCGGTCCAGGTCCAGGGACCGCTGAAGACCGGCCAGGACATCGCGATCACCTCGGTCATCGCACTGAAAGCCGCCTGGCTCGGCAAGAGCGGGAGCAACTGATGCTCGCCCGCCTCGTTCAGTTTGCGCTGTCGCAGCGCATGTTCGTCATGCTGGCCGCCGCCTTGCTGGCTGGCGCCGGCTGGTACGCCTTCAGCAACCTGCCGATCGACGCGTTTCCCGACGTGTCGAGTACCCAGGTCAAGATCATCATGAAGGCCCCGGGCATGACGCCCGAAGAGATCGAAAGCCGCATCGCGATCCCGATCGAGGTCGAGATGCTGGGCATCCCACAACAGCGCATCTTGCGGTCGGTGTCGAAGTACGGCCTGGTCGATGTGACCGTCGACTTCAACGACGGCACCGACATCTACTGGGCACGGCAGCAGGTGGCTGAGCGGCTGTCGAACATCACCGCCGACCTGCCCGCCGGTATCAGTGGCGGCATGGCGCCGATCACCACGCCGCTGGGCGAGATGTTCATGTTCACCGTCGAATCTGATGGCATGTCGCTCGAAGAGAAACGCAGTCTGCTGGACTGGGTGATCCGACCGGCACTTCGCGGCGTGGCCGGCGTGGCCGACGTGAATGCACTGGGCGGCAAGGTGCACAGTTTCGAGGTCGTGCCCGATGCGGCCAAGCTCGCTGCGGTGGGCCTGTCGACTGCCAAGCTCAAAGCCGCCATCGAGTCGAACAACCGCAACGACGGTGCCGGTCGATTGGGCGAAGGCGGCGAAGTGCTGCTGGTGCGCAGCGAAGGGAGCGTCAAGACACAAGACGATCTGCGCGCGATCATCGTCGACAGCAAGGACGGACGAACCATCCGCCTGGCCGATGTCGCGATGGTGCGCGATGGCTCGGTCACACGCTATGGCGTGGTCACGCAGGATGGACGAGGCGAAGCTGTCCAAGGCCTGGTGCTGGGCTTGGCCGGTGCGAATGCGCAGAAGGTCGTCGAAGGCGTAACGCGCAAGCTCGACGAACTCAGGACGGCGCTGCCGAAGGGCGTCGAGCTGAAGGTGTTCTACAACCGCGCCGGACTGGTCGAGAAAGCCGTCGGGACGGTGTCGAAGGCCTTGCTCGAAGCGACGCTGATCGTGCTGGTGCTGCTGGGCGCGTTCCTCGGCAATGTGCGCGCTGCTGTTGCGGTAGCCGTCGTGCTGCCCCTCGCAGCACTGTCCACCTTTATCATGATGCGACTGGCCGGCATGTCGGCCAACCTGATGAGCCTGGGCGGCCTGGCGATCGCACTCGGCATGCTGGTTGACGCGGCCGTCGTGGTCGTCGAGAACGTGGTGCAGCACCTGAGCCAGGACAACAGCAAGGGTCGCTTGCCTCGCCTGCACATCGTGTTTCGTGCGGTGCGCGAAGTGGCGGTGCCGGTGGCCGCCGGCATCCTGATCATCATCACGGTGTTCCTGCCGCTGCTGACACTGCAGGGCCTGGAAGGCAAGTTCTTCGTGCCGGTCGCGATGACCATCGTGTTCGCACTGATCAGCTCGCTGGTGCTGTCGCTCACCGTCATCCCGGTGCTGTCGTCGTTCCTGCTCGGCAGTGCCCCTAGGCCATCGCAAGCGATGTCCGTCCCCCAAGGGGAGCAGAACATCTTGGGGCGGCCCGGCGATGTTCTGAAGGTCTCGCACGAAGAACCGTGGCTGCCGGGCAAGCTGCTGAAGGCCTACACGCCCACACTCGCCTGGGCGCTGCGCCGTCAGACGGTGGTCTTCATCGTCGCCGGCGCGATGCTCGCCGGTGCGGCGGTCGTCTACACCTTTGTCGGCAAAACCTTCATGCCGGAGATGGACGAGGGCGACATCATCGTCGGCATCGAGAAGCTGCCGTCGGTCAGCCTGGAGCAGACCGCCGCGCTCGATCTGATGATCCATCAGGCGCTGATGAAGAACATCCCCGAGATCACCGGCGTGGTGGCACGGGCCGGCTCCGACGAGATCGGACTCGACCCGATGGGGCTGAACCAGACCGACTCCTTCCTGGTGTTGAAGCCGCGCGATGAATGGAAGCTGGCTGACAAGGACGCGCTGATCGACAAGATCCGCGGTGTGCTGGACGACATGCCCGGCATCAGCTACAGCTTCACCCAGCCGATCGACATGCGAGTGTCGGAAATGATCATCGGCGTGCGCGGCGACGTGGCGATCAAGATCTTCGGGCCCGACCTGAAGACACTGAACGAGCTGTCGGCCCAGGTCGAAGCGGTGATGAAGAAGGTGCCGGGCAGCCAGGACGTCTACACCGTCGAGAACGACGGCGTGCAGTACCTGCGTGTGACCGTCGACCGACTTGTGGCCGGCCGCTACGGCCTGTCGGTCGAAGACGTGCAGGACGCGTTGCGGGCGCAGATCGAAGGCCAGCGGGCAGGCACCGTGATCGACGGGAACCGGCGCATCCCGATCGTGCTGCGCGGTCCCGATGCGGTGAAGGTCTCGCCGGCCGAATTCTCCTCGCTCAACATCATGGGCGCCGATGGCCAGAGCGTGCCGCTGCAAACACTGGCCAGGCTCGAACGAGAAACCGGGCCGGTCAAGATCGACCGCGAGATGGGCAGCCGCTACGGCGTGGTCATTGCCAACGTCACCGGGCGAGACCTGGTCGGCTTCGTCGAGGAAGCGAAAGCCAGCGTGGCATCGGGCGTGAAGCTGCCGATCGGCTACACGGTCACCTGGGGCGGGCAGTTCGAGAACCAGCAACGGGCAGCGGCACGACTCACGCTGGTGGTGCCGCTGGCGCTCGGCTTCATCTTCATCATCCTGTTCACCACCTTCGGCTCGGTGCGGCAGGCCCTGCTGGTGCTCAGCAACATCCCGTTCGCACTGGTCGGCGGCATCGTGGCGCTGTGGGTCACCGGCGAGTACCTGTCGGTGCCGGCTTCGGTGGGCTTCATCGCGCTGCTCGGCATCGCGGTGCTCAACGGCGTGGTGCTGGTCAGCTACTTCAACCAGTTGCATGCCGAGGGGCTGTCGCTGGCGGAGTGCGTGACCGAGGGCGCCAAACGGCGGCTGCGACCGGTGCTGATGACGGCGTCGATCACCGCCTTCGGCCTGATCCCGCTGCTGTTCGCCACCGGGCCGGGCTCCGAGATTCAGCGTCCGCTGGCCATCGTCGTGATCGGCGGGCTGATCAGCGCCACAGCGCTGACGCTGATCCTGCTGCCCATCCTCTACCTGCGCTTCGCGCACTCGAAAAGAGAAGCGAGGACCGAATCCACCCGCCCGACCGCACCCAGTGCGAATGAGGCGACGGAGTTGAACCATGTCTAAGTTCTGTATGACGCTGATCTGCTCGCGCGAGGTCGAAGAAAAGCTGCTCGACACCTTGCTGACGACGGTCGAAGGCGAAGTCTTCACCAGCACACCGACGTTCAGTCACGGCACGGCGCAGGGGCGACTGTCGAGTGTCGAGAAGGTCATGGGCCGCAGCCGCTCGGTTCAGGTGCAGATCATCACCACGGACGACGAGCTGAGCAGCCTGACCGAACTGCTGAAACAGCGATTCAAGGGCACCGGGCTGCGCTACTGGGCCTCGGCACTGTCCACCGAAGGAGAAGTGGCATGACGCACCGTCATCGATACGCGCTTGGCGTCGCCCTGCTGGCCGCAGCGTTCTCGCCTTTCGCCACACTCGCCGCCCTGGCAGAACAACGGCCTACCCCTGCCGACCTGCCGCCGACCGAACTCGCCCGCCAGAGCATCGACCAGGACCCCGCAGTCGTCGAGGCCCGCGGCACCCTCAGTGCGGCCGGCCACGGCGCTGCCGCGCTGCGCGCCGGTTCTTACGAATGGACAACCAGACTGTCGGCCCAACGCCGTCGCTACGACGGCGGTGGCAATTCGAACGAGTGGGCGGCCGCGCTGGAACGCACGATCCGCATCGGCGGCAAAGCGGAGATCGACGCAGAGCTCGGTGACAACGACCTGGCGATCGGTCGGGCACGCCTCGGTGCGGCCCGGCGCGAGGCAGCACGAGCGCTCGCAGACCTCTGGCTCGATCTGCTGGCGACGAGTCGGCAGCGCGAGTTGTGGGCAGAGCAATTGACCTTTGCGCAGACCAGCCATCAGGCCGTTGAGAAGCGCCGCAAAGCCGGTGATGCCTCGACGCTCGATCTCAACGTGGCGAGTGCCGACCTCATCGAAGTGCAGCGGCAATCGAGCGCAGCAGCAACGGCCGAGGCCAAAGCCAAGGCCAGGCTTGCGGTTCGATTCCCGACCCTGAAGTACACGCCCCTGCCCCTGACCGAGCCACCCGCGCTCGACATGGACTTGCCTCAGTGGCGCGAGCGAATCCTGGCGCAAAGCGATCCGATCAGAGCCGCCGTAGGTTTGCTGAAGAAAGCCGAACTCAGCGCGGCTCGCGCCAAGGCCGATCGCATTCCCGACCCGACGGTGGGCGTGTACACGGCCTCGGAAGCGTTCCACAACGAACGCATCGTCGGTCTGAGCGTGAGCATCCCGTTTTCGGGGAGCTACCGCAGCGAGCGCATGGGGCAAGCGCTGCAGGAAGCTGAAGCTGCGCGCGCCCTGGTCGATCGCCAGAAGCGCGACGAAGAAGCCGCGATCGCCGAGGCTTTCGTGGATGCGATGGGCGGCCTCGAACGCTGGCGTCTGGCCTCGCAGGGACTTTCGACCACACGCGACAGCGCCCGCCTGACGCAGCGCGCGTACACGCTGGGTGAGGCCGACCTGCAAACACTGTTGCTGGCCCGCCGGCAGGCACTCGATGCGTCGACTGCGGCAGAGCAGGCCCGCGTGGAAGCCTTGCGCTGGCACTACCGGCTGCTCGTCGACGCACATCTGATCTGGTCACTGGAGGAGAACTGAATGAATTCGAAATACACACCCAGGCTTGGCGCACGCTGCGCAGGAGGACTCCTGATCGCCCTTCTGTTCTCCGGATGCGCCGAATTTCTCGCGGCGGGAAAGCAGCACAGTCAAGGCTGGCGCGAAGCACGCATCGTGCAGATCGCTGAAGCTGCGTCGATCGAGCGGACTTCGTCCCGGGAGTGCCGAACCGAAGCGGCGTTGGACGCGCCAGCGAAAGGTCAGTACGCGGTCTACCAGTACAAGGGCGTCAGCAGCAGCCGCCGCTACCTCGTCGCGCCACTGCCGGCCAACGCGCCATTCAAGGTCGGTGACCCGGTGCTGGTGAACATCGAGAGCTGTTCGGTGGCTCCTGCGCTGAAGTAATACACGCCCAAAGGCGCGCATCGAAGCGTCGATTCGCGAATCGTTCCCAATCTCCGCTGTGACGCTGGCTATCACGCTGGATGGCGAGAAAGTGGAGCGGGCGACAACCATGACAAAGAAGGTGGAGCTAACGATGACATCCCGAAGACACGTCCTGCTCGGCATGGGCACATTGGCATCTGTGTGGCTGACTGGATGTGCGAGCGGACAGCCGCGCTCGCCCGAGCAAAGCCGCACTTACTGCTTGAAGAACATTCGTTCGATGAGAACGATATGCACGCCTGAGCGCATCCCCTCGGCCGATGTTGAAGCAGAGGCCAAACGCTTTGAATCGGCTCCCGGCTTGCTGACGGTGTTCGTCGTGCGGTGGAACTGGACGGACTCGGTGCGGCCCCTGCTCCTGACATTGGACGGCTCCACCCAGGTGGGCACGCTTCCCAAATCGTTGGTTCGCCTGCGACTCACACCCGGCGATCACATTGTTGCCTTCGAGTGGGACGGCAAGACGCGGCGACATGCGATTCGGGGGGGCGCCGGAGAGGTTCGCTTTGTGGAACTGACGGGATCGTCGTTTCCGACCGACCCCAGTTACGAATGGTCGGACATCGATCCGGCGGGCGCTCAAGTGCGGGCACGCAAGAGTCGGCTGATCGCAGACATTCAACCTGCTTGAGCCGCAGCCAGCGCAAGACGACGGAATAGCCAATCGGAAGGTTGGATTTTCGGCTTGGTAGCTCGAACAGTATCGCGCCTACGCAGTAATTTTTGCAGGAACCGCTCGTCCCGAAAACTGCAACAATTAGATGGCATAAGGTCTGGTGAGGCGTTTTCGATCCTCATCCTCCCACTTTTCTTCCAAGGCCTTGATTCTCAAGGCCTTTTTTCATGTCCGTCGCGCTTTGCCATCGAGGTGATCCAACTCGGTGATCCAAATCGAGCGTCGGCAGTGAACCTTCAAGCCCCCCATCTCTTCAAGAGTCGTCATGGTGTCTGGTACGTGCGCATCGTCGTGCCGAACGCGATTCGCAAGCGTCACCCCGAGCTTCCGGCCGAGCTGAAGAGGTCAACTCAGACGGCCGTTCGACGGGTCGCGGAGGCCTTTTCCAAAAAAATGTGTTTAGAGTTTGAAACCAGGTTTTCCAACATCAAGGACCTGGAAATGAAATGCTATTTCACACCGCCGCTCGTCCAACCGATGGTGATCGAGCGCGACCCATCGAGTGGGCGCATCACCCGGCTGCAGACCGATCCGCACGATCCACCTGAGGTCATTCGCCTGCTCAGGCAAATGGTGGCCCTGGAGCAGCGAAACCTTCGCACGCTCGAGCGCAGCAACCTGGCAAAACACCCGGTCGTAGCTGTTGCTGCAGAACCATCGCACCGCGATGGCGCCATTCGCACCAGCAACAACACACTCGCCCTGGTTGAGCGATTCGATTGCGCAGTGGCTCACCACGGTGACGATCTAGAAGCGCCTTGACTCGAACACAGTGACCTACACATACGCCCCGCCACTGCGGGGTCTTCAGGGAACTGGTCGCGCACGAGAAGGGGCACGCATCTTCCATATCCTCGAGCACGCAGACCAGTTGTTGAAGGACCCTTGGAGCATGCTCCTCACGCGGTCCGGGTTCAGCATCCTGGGCGGATTGATGTTCGGGATCATCGCTGGCGTGATCTACACCGTCCGAGCGGGGCTGCCGCCTCGGACCATGTCCGACGCGGTTGCCCCAGCGATGATGCTGGGATATGCGATCGGCCGGCTGGGATGTCAGATCTCGGGGGATGGCGACTGGGGGATAGCCGCCGATCCAGCGCTGAAGCCGGCCTGGCTGCCGACCTGGCTTT
>JBJXEJ010000151.1:0-2579 GCA_046154125.1 Rhizobacter sp.
CTGGCTGCAGACGAGCACGTGGCATGGCGACATCCGAATCCCCAGTTCGCGCCCGTCGTGTGCCGGGCGGCAATTCCTGCATGACTGCACGCACGAGGAGTTGCTCGGACTGGCGCGGCAGCAAGGCTTTTCGGGGGTGACCCGAGTGGAGGGTGACCGCTGCTCCTGGTTGAGGCGAACGGATTTCCAGCCACCCAGCCGTTTTGAAGACTTAGGGAGGATCGAGTTCGAGTCCTCTGAACGCTTGTTCGAGTACGGCGTACATCAGGAGTACTTCGACATCTGGGAACGGCTACCGTTCAGCACGGGTAACGAGTACGTGTCATTGACGTTCCCGCCCGTCGGAGAAGAGTCTGTGTCGTGCCCCACCCGCATCCTGCTCGCCACGGGGAACTACTTCATACAAGTGCGGCCGCGGCCCATGGCGCTGCCGCAGGCCGATGACCTGCTGGCGTTCGCCGCGGACGACGCGACGCTGCGTGCCGTGCTTGATTTCGAGATCTCGTTCGGCACGCGCGGACCTGAGGCCTGGACCATCACCCACTCCACGCTGCCCTGGCTCGAGGGCGAACCACTGCTCGATCACCTCTGATCCGTTGTTCCTGGTCCAGAGACCGAAGTCTGCTCGGCATCTGGCGCACTTGTTGAACCACTGCTCAGTGCGGTTGAACTGATCGTGCTGCCCAAGCGCGTATTCGAGTGCAATCTAGGCGGGCACGCCTTCGCCCGGTTGCAGCAAGCCGCTGCGGCGCAGAACACCCGCGGCAGCGCGCTGGGCACGCGCGCGCAGGGATGGTTCATCGACCGTCAGCACCACTCGCTCCCGCATCACGATGCGACCGTCCACCAGAACCGTGTCGACTTCCTCCCCGCTTGCCTGGTACAGGAGCGCCGAAGCGAGGTTCGTGACTGGCATCAGACCTTGGCGCCGCAGGAGCAGCAGGTCTGCACGCTTGCCCACCGCGATGGACCCCACGCGGTCCTGCAGACCCAAGGCCCGCGCACCCCCGAGCGTCGCTATGTACAACAACTCGTGAGGCGCAATCGCCGTGGCATCGCGCCGCGCGATCTTCGTGAGCAGCGCCGCAGTCCGCATCTCCGAGAACATGTTGACGTGGTCGTTCACATTTGAATCGTCGGTGCCGAGTCCGACGGTGACGCCGCTGTCGAGTACGGTGCGGATCGGCATGACACCGTCGGCCAGTATCGCGTTCGTCGACGGCTGCCAGGTGACCGAAGCGCCCGCGCGAGCGATACGACGGAAATCCCGCGCTTGCAGCCATACGCAGTGGGCGAGCACGAGGCGCGGCGAAAGCAGTCGGTGACGCATCAACCAGTCGACGACTGGTTCGTCATCGATCATTGCGTCCGCCTTGACCTCGGCGACGTGGGCCATGATCGGGATCCCATGTCGCTCTGCGAGTTGCACCGCGCGGAGGAATCCATCCGGCGATACGAAGTGTGGTTCGTTGATGCCGGGGCCGATGGTCGTCAGCGGGTCGCGGTCGTATCTCGCAATGAGCGATTCAACATTGGCAATTGCATCTTGAATTGACTCGTGATTGCCGTGCAGCGCGGGCGGTGGCGAATCGGAGAATGTGCGGAAGTAAATACTGCGCAGTCCTGCCTGCCGGATGCCCGCAAGCGTTGCTGCGACGAGCTCAGACCGATTGCCGAAGTCCGTGCTGTCTGCGGTGGTGGTGATGCCACTGCGGATCGCCTCGGCGCAGAACAGCTCTGCTGCCACGCGAGCGTCCGCCGCGCGGTAGTGTGGCAAGGCGCGGTACATGACCTGTTCCAGCCACTCGTGGTAACGCCTCCCCTCGGTCCATCCGCGCAGAAGAAGATGGATGCTGTGGCAATGTGCATTGACGAATCCCGGCATGACGAGCATCCCATCAGCCGAGACAATCTCTCGCGCTTTGGGTCTTCGCTCAGGCGTGATGCCAACGATGCTGCCTTCGCGGATGAGTACCGAAGCTCGGACCGTGGTGACCGCAGTGCGATCGATGAAGACAACCTCGCCCCCGGTGATGGCAAGGTCGGGCAGATCTCCGCTGATTTTGCGGACCACGCCGCAGGCTATTTAAGCTCCTCGAGCAGCGAGGCGTCGAATAGCTCTGCCGCGTTCGCCTTGCGGCTGATGACCTTGTTGGCCAGCATGAAGTCGCCGACCTCTCCCGTGGTGACGACGACCTTGCCCGGAGCCGCAGCCGTTCCGATCAGAGTAACTGACTCAGCCTGGGTGTAAAGCTTGTCCTTCGCCATCATCGCCCGCATCTCGTCGGGCTTCTGCTGCAACGCCTTGCCAACGATGACGGCCGCTGCAGCAGGATTTTGCAAAGCCCAATCGACGCCGCGGAAGTACGCCTTGAGAAAAGCAATCACCTCGGGGCGCTTCGTCTCGAGTGTCTTGGGTTTGACGGCCACTGCGTTGATGATCGTGTCGGGGGCATCGCTCGAGCTGTACAGGACCTGTCCGCCTTTTGACAGGCCCTGGGTGACGACGGGCTCCCAGGTCACGGCCGCATCAAGCTTGCCCGCGGCGAACGCATTACCGGCGGCGTCGGCATTCATGT
>JBJXEJ010000152.1:0-24500 GCA_046154125.1 Rhizobacter sp.
GCGACAATGGCCCGCGCCCTGGTTGACCCGCCCTGGGGCCGGGGCTACATTACTGACCCGTCAGTCATTATCTTCCCATGAGCCGCAGTCCGAGCCCCACCGTCGAAGCGCCGCCGCGCCAGCGCCGCAAGGAAGCGCGGCCGCAGGAGTTGCTGGACGCCGCGCTCGAACTCTTCGGCGAGAAGGGTTTTGCGGCCACGCGCACCGACGACGTGGCCGAACGTGCCGGCGTCTCCAAGGGCACGCTCTACCTCTACTACCCGAGCAAGGAAGAGTTGCTGAAGGCGGTGATCAGCCAGCGTCTCTCGGTCGAGATCGCCGCCGTGGCCGCCTTCGTGGATGCGTACGAGGGCTCGACAGTTGCCCTGCTCACCGAGGTGCTCACCGCCTGGTGGCAGAACGTCTACGACAGCCCGACCTCGGCGATCTTCAAGATCGTCATCACCGAGGTGCGCAACTTCCCCGAGCTCGCCGAGTTCTACACACGCGAGTTTGCCGAGCCCGGCAAACAACTCGTCGGTCGCATGCTCGAACGCGGCATCGCGCGCGGCGAGTTCCGCCCGGTCGATGTGCCGTCGACCGTGATGTCCCTGATCCTGCCGATGATCATGCTGTGCCTGCACAAACATTCGCTGGGCGCCTGCGCGCCGCTCGAACTCGCGGTCGACCCGAAGGCCTTCATCCAGCACCACGCGGAACTGGTCTTGCGAGGTTTGCAGGCCCCGGCGCCCGCTCGCCGCCGCGCATCGCCCAAGGGCGCGGCATGAAGCGCGCGCTGAAATGGTTGATCCCGCTGCTCGTGCTGCTGCTGCTCGGTGGTGTCGTGTGGCGCAGCTTGCAGGCGCGCAAGGCCGAGCAGGCGGCGCTGAGCCAGCCGGCCGCCGCGATGGTGCTGGACCTCGCGCCGAGCGATGTGCTCGTCGCGCGCCAGGTCGAGTTGAGCCGTTTGCTCGAAGTCTCGGGCGGTCTGAAGGCCGTCAACAGCGCGGTCGTGAAGGCGAAGGTGTCGGCGGAAGTGAAATCGCTTTCCGTGCGCGAAGGCGACAGCGTCAAGCGCGGCCAGGTGCTCGGCCAGCTCGACACCGCTGAGCTGGACCTGCGCCTGCGCCAGGCCGAGCAGACGGCCTCGTCGGCGAGCGCGCAGCGCGACATCGCACGGCGCGCGCTCGAGAACAACCGTGCCCTCGTGGCGCAAGGTTTCATCTCGGCCACGGGTCTGGAAACCGCGGTGTCAAACGATGCCGCGGCGCAAGCCAACTACATGGCGGCGCAGGCGGCCACCGGCCTCGCCCGCAAGTCGCGCAGCGACGCCATCCTGACCGCGCCAATCTCGGGCCTCGTTTCGCAGCGCCTGGTGCAGCCCGGCGAGAAGGTGTCGATGGACACCAAGCTGCTGGAGATCGTCGACCTGTCGCGCATCGAGCTGGAAGCCGCGATCGCGCCCGAAGACATCGCCGCACTCACCATCGGCCGCCCGGCCACGCTGCGCATCGACGGCCTGGCCGAGCCGGTGACGGCGCGGGTGGCGCGCATCAACCCGAGCGCGCAGACCGGCAGCCGTTCGGTCATGGCCTATCTGGCGGTAGATGCCCACCCGGCCTTGCGCCAGGGCCTGTTCGCCAAGGGCAGCATCGAAACCGCGCGCAAGCAGGTGCTGGCCGTGCCGCTCGCCGCCGTGCGCACCGACCAGGCCCTGCCCTATGTGATGCAGGTGCTGGCCGACAAGGCGGTGCAAAAGCCCGTGCAGCTCGGCATGCGCGGCGAGGTGGCGGGCCAGGCCTGGGTCGAGATCGTCTCCGGCTTGAGCGAAGGCGCACAAGTGCTCGGCGGCAGCGTCGGCAGCGTGCGCGATGGCACGGCGGTGCGCGTGGCGGCGCTGATCGCACCCGCCCCGAAACTCTCCGCTTCTGCCGCCGCGGCGGACCGCTGAGGCCGACCAACCCATGTGGTTCACCCGCGTCTCGATCGCCAACCCGGTGATGGCCGTGATGGTCATGCTGGCCTTCGTGGTGCTCGGTGTGTTCAGCTACCAGCGCCTCTCGGTCGACCAACTGCCGAACATCGATTTCCCGACCGTCGTGGTGCAGCTCGATTACCCTGGCGCCTCGCCCGAGATCGTCGAGAGCGAGGTGACGAAGAAGGTCGAGGAAGCCGTCAACACCATCGCCGGCATCAGCGCGCTGTCCTCACGCTCGTATGAAGGCACTTCGGTCGTCATCATCGAGTTCAACCTCGATGTCGATGGGCGCAAGGCCTCCGAAGACGTGCGCGAAAAGGTCGCCCTGATCCGCCCGCTGCTGCGTGATGAAGTGACCGAACCGCGGGTCTTCCGCTTCGACCCCGCGAGCCTGCCGATCTTCAATGTGGCGGTGCTGTCGGCCGATGGAAAACGCAGCCCGCAGGAGCTGACCACCTGGGCCACCCAGGTGTTGCAGAAGAAACTCGAGAACGTGCGCGGGGTCGGCGCGGTCTCGGTCGTCGGCGGCATCGCGCGGCAGGTGAACCTGTACGTGAAGCCGGCCGCGCTCGAAGCCTTCGGTGTCGGTGTCGATCAGGTCGTGGCCGCCGTGAGGAGCGAGAACCAGGAGTTGCCGCTCGGCGCGATCCGCTCTTCCGAACAGGAGCGTGTCGTGCAGATCAATGCGCGCCTGAAGCGCCCGGAAGACTTCCGCGAGATCGTGGTGGCCAAGCGCAACGGTGCGCCCGTGAAACTCTGGCAAGTCGCCGACGTGGTCGACGGCCCGCAGGAAATGGAAAGCCTGGCGCTCTACAACGGCCAGCGCACCGTGCTGCTCTCGGTGCAGAAATCGCAAGGCGAAAACACCATCGCGGTGGTCGATGGCCTGAACAAGGCGCTGGCCGATGCCGCTGCGCTCACGCCGCCGGGTGTGAAGGTGGAAGTCAATCGCGACAACTCACGCGGCATCCGCGTCTCGGTCGCGAACGTCAAGCGCACCCTGTTCGAAGGCGCGGCGCTCACGGTGCTGATCGTCTTCCTGTTCCTGAACTCCTGGCGCTCGACCATCATCACCGGCCTCACCTTGCCGATCGCGTTGATCGGCACCTTCCTCTTCATGTACCTGTTCGGCTTCACGATCAATGGCATCACGATGATGGCGCTGAGCCTGTGCGTCGGGCTCCTGATCGACGATGCAATCGTGGTGCGCGAGAACATCGTGCGGCATGTGCAGATGGGCAAAAGCGCGCACCAGGCCGCGCTCGACGGCACCGCCGAGATCGGCCTCGCGGTGCTGGCCACCACGCTGTCGATCGTCGCGGTGTTTCTGCCGATCGGCTTCATGGGCGGCATCGTCGGCAAGTTCTTCCACGAGTTCGGCCTGACCATCGTCGCGGCGGTGCTGATCTCGATGTTCGTCAGCTTCACGCTCGACCCGATGCTCTCGAGCATCTGGCACGACCCGCAGGCGTCCCACCTGCCCGGAGCGCCGCGCGGCACCACCAGCCTCTACGACCGCACGCTCGGCCGCGTCACCGGGCTCTTCGAGAGCTTCACCGTCCGACTGGGACACGGCTATCAGGCGATCCTGCGCTGGTCGCTGCGGCACCGGCTGGCCACGCTCGCGATCGCGCTGGCCACCTTCGGCGGCAGCTTCATGCTGATTCCACTGCTCGGCGCCGAGTTCGTGCCCAAGGCCGACTTCTCCGAGACGACGGTCAATTTCTACACCCCGGTCGGATCGTCGCTCGAGGTCACCGAGGCGCGCGCCCGTCAGGTCGATCTCGCATTGCGTGAACTGCCCGAAGTCCGGTACACCGTGACCACGATCAACAGTGGCAACGCGGCGGGCAAGATCTTCGGCAGCACCTACGTGCGGCTGGTCGACCGCCACCTGAGGCAGCGCGGGCTCGACGAGATGACAGTGCCGCTGCGCGAGCGCCTCGCCCGAATTCCCGGCATCACCCTGACCAACATCGGCACGCCCGACCTGGGTGGCGGCAAGAGCCTGCAGTTCTCGATCCAGGGCAGCGACCTCGGTGAACTGGAGCGCCTGTCGAAGGTCATCACCGCGCAGCTCCATCAGGTGCAGGGACTCGTCGACCTGGACAGCACGTTGAAGCCCGACAAGCCGACGGTGGCGATCAACGTCAAGCGCGAGGCGGCTTCGGACCTGGGACTCAACGTCAATTCGCTGGCGACCTCGCTGCGCTCGCTGGTTGCCGGAACGACGGTGGGCAACTGGCGCGCACCCGATGGCGAGAACTACGACGTGATCGTTCGGCTGAAACCCGAGAGCCGCAACTCGATGGCCGACTTGCAGCGCCTGCCGGTGCCGGTCGTGGCAGGCGCAGACGGCATGCCGCGCATCGTGCGGCTGTCGCAGGTCGCCGACATCACGGCGTCGACCGGGCCGAACCAGATCAACCGGCGTGACCTGAACCGCGAGATCAACATGGATGCCAACGCCTACGGTCGCAGTTCGGGCGATGTGTCGGCCGACATCCGGCGAATCCTCGACGGCATCGCGTGGCCGCCGGGGTACCGCTACACCTTCGGCGGCAGCACCAAGAACATGACCGAATCGTTCAGCTACGCAGTCGGCGCACTGGGACTCGCCGTGGTGTTCATCTACATGATCCTGGCGAGCCAGTTCCGAAGCTTCCTGCAGCCGATCGCGCTGATGAGCTCGCTGCCGCTGACGCTGATCGGCGTCGTGCTGACGCTGATGATGTTCCGCTCGACGCTCAACATGTTCAGCATCATCGGCATCGTCATGCTGATGGGTCTGGTGACCAAGAACGCGATCCTGCTGATCGACTTCGCGATCCGTGCACGCGACGGCGCGGTGCCGGGCGAACCGGCGACCGCATCGGGGCATCTCGGCCGCGAAGAGGCCCTGCTGCTCGCCGCCCGCGTGAGGCTGCGCCCGATCCTGATGACCACGCTGGCGATGATCTTCGGCATGGTGCCGCTCGCCTTCGCGCTGTCCGAAGGATCGGAGCAGCGCGCACCGATGGGCCAGGCGGTGATCGGCGGCGTGATCGCCTCGTCGCTGCTGACGCTGGTGGTCGTGCCGGTGATCTACTGCTACCTCGACGATCTGTCGGCGTGGGCCGCGCGGCGGTTCAAGCGCAGCAGGCGCAACGCAGCACCCACCGCCCCCCTGATCCTGGGGAAATAAAATGCCCGATGGCAAGACGCACGGTCCGTCGCCCGCCGCATGAACCCTTCACTCAAGAAAGCCCCGATTCCCATGGACATTGAACTCGCCCGTTTCAACATGATCGAGCAACAGATCCGTCCGTGGGATGTCCTCGATGCCGACGTGCTCGCACTGCTGGCTGCGGTGCGCCGCGAAGACTTCGTGCCGGCGGCCTACCGCTCCATGGCCTTCGTCGACACCGAAATCCCGCTGCACACCACCAAGGGCACTGCGCAATCGATGCTGGCGCCCCGAGTCGAAGCGCGCCTGCTCCAGGAGCTGACCGTCGGCAAGCACGAGCGGGTGCTCGAGGTCGGTGGCGGATCGGGCTTCATGGCGGCGTTGCTCGGCCATCAGGCGCAGCAGGTGCTGAGTCTGGAAGTCGACGCCGAGCTGGCGGCATTTGCCAGTGCCAACCTGCGTCGAGCCGGCACCTCGAACGTGACCGTGCGCCACGCAGACGGTTCGAAGGGCTGTCCCGGCGAGGCCCCGTTCGACGTCATCGTGCTGTCCGGCTCGGTGCCCCAGGTGCCGGCGTCGCTGTTCGATCAGTTGAAGCCCGGTGGGCGGCTGGTGGCGATCGTCGGACAGTTGCCGATCATGCGGGCCGTGCTGTACACGCGCAGCGCCGGCAGCCCCACCGACGGTGCGGTCGGCAGTGTCGACCTGTTCGACACCGTGGCTCCCCGGCTGGTGGGTTTCGAGGAACCAAGCCGGTTCCACTTCTGATGCAGCACATCGGTGCGCGCGAATTCGAGGCCCTGCTCGCAAAGGCATCGCCCACCGACCTCCCGCTGCTGCTGGATGTGCGCGAAGCGTGGGAGTTCGAGCTCGCTGCACTGCACGCCGACGGCCTGACCACCCTCAACGTGCCCATGAGCGAGATCGTCCAGCGCATCGGCGAACTCGATCCCGCGCGTCCCACCGTCTGTCTGTGCCACCACGGTGTGCGCAGCGCCCAGGTCGCGGCCTTCCTGGAGCAGCGCCAGGGCTTCGCATCGGTCACCAATTTCACGGGTGGCATCGATGCGTGGTCGACAGCCGTGGATGCGTCGGTGCCGCGCTACTGATGATTTGCCCCGCCATTCCGAAGGACTCCTCATGGCCATCGCCGTCCACGGCCGACACGACGACGCAGGCGGATTTCGCGTGAAGCATCTCGTCGCAGGACTGCTGTTGGCGGCCGGACTCGGTACGGGTCAGGCGCAAAGCCTGGACGATCTGTACAAGGCCGCACACGACTACGACGCCACCTACCTGTCGGCGCGTTCGCTCGCCGAATCTGCACGGTACCGCGCAGCGCAGGTCGACGCGCTGCAGCGGCCGAAGCTGAGCCTGAGCGGGAACACGAACATCGGCCGGGCGGACACCGCCCTGGGCACCGGATCGTTCAACAATCGCGCCGTGCAGGTGGCCGGGCGGCAACCGCTGTTCAACCGCACCAACACTGCCAGCATCGACCAGGCGCAGCGCGAGCTCGAGTCGGCCAGCCTGCGGCTCGAAGCCGCCGAGCAGGACCTGATCGTGCGCATTTCGCAGGCGTACTTCGACGTGCTCGCCGCCAAGGATGCTCTGGCGACCACGCGCACCAGCAAGGTGGCGATCAACGAGCAGCTGGCATCGGCCCAGCGCAATTTCGAGGTCGGCACAGCCACCATCACCGACACCCGGGAAGCGCAGGCGCGCTATGACCTGGCCACAGCGCAGGAGATCGCCGCCGAGAACGACCTTCGCAACAAGCGCATCGCACTCGATCAACTGGTCGGTCGCAGCAACGTCGAGCCGCTGGGCCTCCAGCCACCGGTGACGCTGCCTGCGGTGCTGCCGGCAGACGCCGACGCGTGGGCCAGCCAGGCGGATGCACAGCACCCGTCGATCCGGCTGGCGCAACTGTCACTGGAAGTCGCCCAGCTCGAAACGCAGAAGGCCCAGGCCGGCCACCTGCCGACGGTCGATGTGGTGGGCAGCCTGAGCGATTCCTACAACTCAGGCGGCAGCAGCGGCAGCAGCCAGCTGTCGCGCAGCGGCACCACCAAGAGCGCGAGCATCGGCCTGGAGCTCAACCTGCCGCTGTTCGCCGGCCTGTCCGTCCAGAACCGCATCAAGGAAACGCTGGTGCTCGAGGACAAGTCACGCAACGACCTCGAAGCGGCGCGGAGAGCGGTATCGCAGGGCACCCGTCAGGCCTATTTCGGCGTGCAGTCGCTGCAGGCTCAGGTGCTGGCGCTCGAGGCTGCCGAATCGTCGAGCGCGCTGGCCCTCGAGGCGACCCAGCTCGGCTACCGCGTCGGCGTCCGGGTCAACATCGATGTGCTGAACGCACAGACACAGCTCTTCACCACCCGCAGAGATCTGTCCAAGGCCCGCTACGACACGCTGCTCGGCGGATTGCGGCTGCGCCAGGCCGCAGGCCAGCTGAAGCCCGAAGACGTCACAGCAGTGAGCCGGCTTCTCGGTCAGTGAGCCGCGGGCGTCGCACCGCCGACGTTCAGGCGATCAGCGCGTCGATCTGCCTTGCCATTCGCTCGGCTGCGCCCCGGTGGCGTGCAGCGAACGTGAAAGCGCGTTGCGAGCTGAGGGCTGCAGCCGGTGAGAGTGCCAACGTTGCCCCGGCCGCAATGCCTTCCGGAGCCGATGCGAAATCGACGGCGACGCGCACGGCCGAATCGATGTCGGCCACCCGTTGCGCAGCGCCCTCGCGTTGGGCCAGTTCGGCCGCCTCGGCGAAATTGAAGGTGTGCGGCCCCATCAGCACAGGGCAGCCGCAGGCCGCGGCCTCGATCAGGTTCTGTCCGCCGAGCGGCTCGAAACTGCCTCCCAGCAATGCGACCTGGGCACAACTGAAATACACCGCCATCTCGCCGAGCGAATCGCCGAGCCAGACGTCGGCGGCCTCGGCTTGCGCGGGCGGTGCGTCGGCCCAGCGACTCCGTCGCCAGCACGACAGTCCACTGTCCTGCACGAGCGCGGCCACCTCGTCGAAACGCTGCGGATGGCGCGGCACGATCAACAGCAGCGGGCGCGGTGCAGGTAGCCGCTTCCATGCCGCAAGCAGTGGTGCTTCTTCGCCCTCACGGGTGCTGGCCGCCAGCACGATGCGGCGCCCGCAGGCGCTTTTCCAGGCCGCGCCGAGCGCGCGCTGGTCCGCGTCCGGCGTCATGTCGAATTTCAGGTTGCCGCTGACCTCGACGTGAGGTGCCCCGGCGGCACGCAGACGCTCGGCGTCGTCCTGCGTCTGCGCGAGCACCAGCGGCACGCTCCCGGCCACCGGGCGGAACAGCGACTCGAAGCGCTTCGCCTTGCGTGCGCTGCGCTCGCTGAGGCGGGCATTCGCAAGCACCACCGGGATGCCTCGGCGTTGCGCGGCGTGCAGCAGGTTCGGCCAGATCTCGGTCTCCATCAGCACGCCGATGGTGGGCTGAAAGTGCACCAGGAAGCGCGCGACCGCTCCCGGCGTGTCGAACGGCAACCAAGCCTGGCGATCGCCCGGCAGCAGCAATGCGGCACCGGCCGCACGGCCGGTCGAGGTGCCGTGGGTCAGCAGCAGACGCATGCCGGGGCGCAGCTCCCGCAGGGCGGCCACCAGCGCGGAGGCCGCCCGCGTCTCGCCGAGTGACACCGCATGCACCCAGACCCAGCCTGACGAGGGCGGATCGCTTCGGCGATCGATGCGATACCACCCGAAGCGCTCTTCGATGGCAAACCGATACAGTGGCTCGGCGCGCCCGCGAAACCACAGCTTCAGCACGAAGGCCGGCACCGCCAGCCACAGCAGCGTCGAATACGCAGCGCGCGCCAGCCGCTGCACGATCAGCGGTGCCGGCGAATCACCATGCTCGATGCACCGAATTCAATGAGCCGCGGTGGCGATCTGAGCATCGGGTTTGACCGCTCGCAAGGCATCCATGAAGGCCGCCTCGATGCGGTGCAGCGCCCGCTCGGTGTGGCCTTCGAAGCGCATCACCAGCACCGGGGTGGTGTTGGATGAGCGGATGAGCCCGAAGCCGTCCCTGTACTCGGCGCGCAGGCCGTCGATCGTGATGATCTCCAGCGCGCCGGGGAACTTCGCGGTTTCCAGCAGCTTCTGCACCAGCAGCTTCGGCTCGCCTTCGGCGCACGGCACGTTCAGCTCGGGCGTGTTGAAACTGGTGGGCAAGGCATTGAGCACCTTGCTCGGATCCTTGCTGCGGCTCAGGATCTCGAGCAGGCGTGCCGCCGTGTAGGTGGCATCGTCGAAACCGTACCAGCGCTCGCCGAAGAAGATGTGGCCGCTCATCTCGCCGGCAATCGGCGCCTTGACCTGCTTCATCTTGGCCTTGACCAGCGAGTGGCCGGTCTTCCACATCAGCGGCTTGCCACCCGCCTTGCGGATCACAGGCGCGAGGCGCTGCGTGCACTTGACGTCGAAGATCACCGTGCCACCCGGGTTGCGGCTCAGCACATCCTTCGCGAACAGCATCAGCTGGCGGTCGGGATAGATGATGTTGCCGTCCTTGGTGACCACGCCCAGCCGGTCGCCGTCACCGTCGAACGCCAGGCCGATCTCGGCATCGGTGCTCTGCACGGTGCGGATCAGGTCGGCCAGGTTCTCGGGCTTGCTCGGGTCCGGATGGTGATTCGGGAAGTCGCCATCGACCTTCGAGTACAGCTCGGTCACGTCGCAGCCCAGTGCGCGCAGGATGCCGGGTGCCGAAGCACCCGGGATGCCGTTGCCCGAATCGACGACGATCTTCATGCGGCGCTTGAGCTTGCAGTCGCCGGTGATGCGCGCGCTGTACTCGGGGCCGATGTCCATCGGGGCTGAGCGACCAGCCTTCGACACGTAGTCCTCGGCCTGCATGCGCATGCGCAAGCCCTGGATCTCTTCGCCGTAGATCGCGCGGCCGGCCAGCACCATCTTGAAGCCGTTGTAGTCCTTCGGGTTGTGGCTGCCGGTGACCATGATGCCGCTGTGGCAGCCGCGCCGCCCGCGTGTGGCGGCTACGTAATAAAGCATCGGTGTCGTGACCGCGCCGAGATCGACAACATCGAGGCCCGTGGACATCAACCCGCGGATCAACGCCGCTGCGAGCTTCGGCCCCGATTTGCGTCCGTCGCGGCCGACCGCCACCGCGCGCTCGCCGGCCTTCACCGCCTCGCTGCCGAAGGCCCGGCCGAGGTGCTCGGCAAACGCTTCGCTGATGGTCTTGCCGACGATGCCACGAATGTCGTAGGCCTTGAAGTTGGACGCGGTGACTTTCATGCTGGGGAGGACCTTTCGAGTAGCGGCGGATTGTAGGAGCGGGTCTCGCGACGTCGGGGCCGGCTGCCAGCCCGATCAGCCCCGCGGATGGTGCGCCGCATGCAGCGTCTTCAGTCGCTCGCGCGCCACGTGGGTGTAGATCGTCGTCGTCGAGATGTCCGAATGTCCTAGCAACATCTGCACCGCGCGCAGATCGGCGCCGTGGTTCAGCAGGTGGGTGGCAAAGGCGTGGCGCAGGGTGTGAGGCGACAGCGGCACCTGCACCCCGCCGCGCACCGCGTGCTGCTTGATCAGCCGCCAGAACATCTGCCGCGTCATCGGCCCGCCACGCGCGGTGACGAAGAGCGCGTCGCTGACCTGCTCCTTCAGGATCTCGGCACGCGCCTCGGCCAGGTAGCGATCCAGCCAGGCGCGCGCCTCCTCGCCGAAAGGCACCAGGCGCTCCTTCGCCCCCTTGCCGGTGATGCGCAGCGCGCCGTCGACGAGTCCGACATGCACCGTCTTCAACGTCACCAGCTCGCTGACACGCAGGCCGCTCGCGTACATCAGCTCCAGCATCGTGCGGTCGCGCAGGCCCAGCGGCGTGGTCACGTCCGGAGCACCCAGCAAGGCCTCGACCTGCGGTTCGCTCAACACCTTCGGCAGGCGCGGCGGCTGCTTCGCGGCCAGCAGCTTCAGCGTCGGATCGGCGTCGATCAGGCGCTCGCGCAGCGCCCAGCGGAAGTAGCGCTTGAACACGGTCAACCGGCGATTCGTGCTGCTGGCCTTGCTGCCGTGGTGGCGCGCCACCGCGTAATCACGCAGCTGGGTCTCGGTCGTGGCGTCGAGTGCCGCATCTGGCCCGGCCGCCAGCCAGTGGGCATACAGCGTCAGGTCGCGCCGGTACGCCGCCAGCGTGTTGGCCGACAGGCCGTCCTCGATCCACAACGCATCAATGAAGCGGTCGATCGAGGCGGTGCTGGCCAGAAGCGAACTCATGAGGTCATTGTGGCTGGCACACTCGACCGCCATGTCGAATGTCTTGCTGTTGGTGCCCGACCTGCTGTTGATCGTGGTCGGCTTTCTGCTTTGTCGTCACACCCAGCTGAACCGGCCGGTCTGGGATGCGGTCGAGCGCCTGACGTACCACCTGCTGTTTCCGGTGCTGCTGTTCAGCTCGATCGTCAAGAGCCCGTTGCACCCGGCGCAGACGGCCGGTCTGGCGGCGGTCGGCGTCGGCACGGTGTTGTGCGGCATCGGGCTGGCGTACGCGGTCGGGCGTTGGCCGGGCGTCGATGCCCGGTTGCATGCGTCGGGCGCGCAGACCGCGTTCCGCTTCAACTCCTACATCGCGCTGGCCCTCGCGGAACGACTGGGCGGCGCCGAGACACTGGCCTTGATGGCGCTGCTGATCGCGCTGTGCGTGCCGATCTGCAACATTGCCGCGGTGTGGCCGCTGGCACGTCACGGCGGGCACCACTACGGTCGCGAACTGGCTCGCAACCCGCTGATCCTGGGCACCGTGGCCGGCTTGTTGTTCAACCTGGCCGGGCTGCACCTTCCCGAGGCCGTCGGCACCACCTTGCACCGCCTGGGTCTGGCGGCCATCCCGCTCGGGCTGATGTCCGTCGGTGCCGGCTTGAAGCTGGGCGGCCTGCAGGCCGCACCGGCGCTCGCGGCAGCGTTCCTGGCCATCCGCCATCTGGCCCTGCCGCTGATCGCGCTCGGCCTGTCGACCTGGTTGGGCCTGCCGCCGGCACAGCATGCCGTGGCACTGGCGTTTGCCGCCCTGCCCACCGCGTCGAGTGCCTACGTGCTGGCGACGCGCATGGGTGGCCACGGCCCGTTCGTGGCCGGGCTGGTCACGATGTCGACGCTGCTCGGCATGGTCAGCGTGCCGCTGTGGCTGGCGATCGGGGCCCGGATGTAGCGCAGGCACCGGCCTGGCGCAAGGCCCATTCAATGTGCTCGCGCACCAGTTCGCTGGCAGCGGGTGCGGCCTCGACCAGCGCTGCGCACAACGCCGACCGCAATGTCGATGCTGGCAAGGCACGCAGCGCGTTGCCCATCGATACCGCGAGATTGCGGCGCCAGCGCTCGTGACCGATGCGGCGGATCGCGCTGCCTTCGGTGTGACGCAGGAAATCGGCCTCGCTCCATCGCCACAGCTCAAGCAGCGTCGGATCGGCCAACAGCGGGCGCACGTCGAAATCGGGCAGCGTGCTGCGCTGTGCGTACTTGTTCCACGGGCACACCAGCTGGCAATCGTCGCAGCCGTAGATCCGGTTGCCCATCGCCTCGCGGAACTCGACCGGGATCGGCCCAGCGTGCTCGATCGTCAGGTAACTGATGCAACGCCGTGCATCGAGCCGGTACGGCGCCACGATCGCCTGCGTCGGACACACGTCGAGGCAGGCGGTGCAACTGCCGCAATGCGCGGTGACCGGGTCGGTCACGGGCAACGGCATGTCGAGGTAGATCTCACCGAGGAAGTACATCGACCCCGCATCGCGACTCAGCGCCAGCGTGTGCTTGCCTCGCCAGCCCAGGGCGCTGCGCGTGGCCAGCTCGACTTCGAGCACCGGGGCCGAATCGGTGAACACGCGGTGGCCGAACGGGCCGGCCGCTGCCGCGATGCGATCGGCCAGCGCCTGCAGGCGATTTCGCAACACCTTGTGATAGTCGCGGCCCCGCGCATAAATCGACACGGTGGCCCGATCGGGCTCGCGCAGACGCTTCCATTCGATGGCCTGCCAATCTCCGGTCGAACCGGGCGGATCGGACCCGGCGGGCCGGTAATCCATCCGCGCGGTCAGCACGCGCAGCGTGCCGGGCACCAGCTCGGCCGGCCGGGCGCGCTTCAGCCCGTGTCGCTGCATGTAATCCATGGAACCATGGAATCCATCTGCCAACCAAGCCTGCAGGCCGGGCTCGGCGCGGCTCAGGTCCACATCGGAAACACCGATCTGGGAAAATCCAAGCTCACCCGCCCATGCCTGCACGCGAGGCCACAGCAGCGATTCATCCAAACCGTGACCAGCGACCATGCACCTCCACCTTCCCGATCCACCGCAGCGACTCCTTCTGCCGGCATGCCGATCTTAGAAGCCCGCACCGAGCTGTGGGCTGACGAGGCCGCGTGCGCCTCCTCTGCACGCGTGCTGGCGGCCCGAGCCGGCGTGCGCGACGCCGTCATCGAGCTGCATGGCACGCTGGGCGCCGGCAAGACCACCTTCGTGAGGCACCTGCTGCGCGCATTCGGCGTGACCGGCCACGTCAAGAGCCCGACCTACGCCGTGGTGGAGCCGTACACCTTGCCCGGGCTCGACATCTGGCATTTCGACTTCTATCGCTTCGAAGATCCGCAGGAATTCGAGGATGCGGGCTTTCGCGATGTGTTCGCAGGTCCCGGACTGAAACTGGTCGAATGGCCCGAGCGCGCCGCTGGCCTGCTGCCGCCTTGCGACCTGCGCATCGACATCGAGATGGTCGATGTCGATGCGGATGACCCTGCCGGGGACGACACGCGCCGCCGGGTCACCTTCCAGGCGCGCACGCCGCTCGGTTGCTCGCTCCAGTCATGACAGGGCACGCCAGCGCCTGCAACCCTTTGCCCTCACGGGCGAGACGACGCGCGCTGACACGCATGGGCGCACTCTCGCTGACATGGATCGGCGTTTCTGCGGCGCGTGCAGCCGCGATCGTCGCGGTGCGCGTGTGGCCGGCGGCCGACTACACGCGGGTCACGATCGAGTCGGACACCGCGCTGGCAGCGCGGCATTTCCTGGCCGAGAACCCGACCCGCCTCGTCATCGATGTCGATGGGCTCGACCTGAGCCCGCAGTTGCGCGATCTGGTCGGGCAGGTGCGCGCCGACGATCCGTTCATCGCCGGCGTGCGTGTCGGGCAGTACCAGCCGCGGGTCGTGCGGCTGGTGATCGACCTGAAGCAGGCGATCAAGCCGCAGCTCTTCGCACTCACCCCGGTGGCCGCCTACAAGCATCGGCTGGTCTTCGACCTGTATCCGGTGCAGGAGCGCGATCCGCTGCTGGCACTGATCCAGGAGAAGGAACAGGCCGAGGAGCAGGCCGCGCGATCGGTGCGCGATGCGCTCGGCGAGTTCATCGGACAGGTCGACAAGCCGCTCGGCGCGGGGATCCCGGGAGACAGCGCCAGCACGCCGCCGAAAGGTGCGCCGAGTGTGCCCGGCAAGCCCCTGGGCGTGACACCGGCAAACCCACCGGACGGGCCGAGCATGCGGCCGCCCGAATCACCGGCCTCGGCCGCCAGCCGCATCAGCCGCCTCGTGATCGTCGCGCTCGACCCAGGTCATGGCGGCGAAGATCCGGGGGCCGTGGGCCCGAGCGGTCTGCGCGAGAAGGACGTCGTGCTGTCGGTAGCGCTGCAGTTGCGCGACCGCCTGAACGCCCTGCCCGGCATGCGAGCGATGCTGACGCGCGACGCCGACTTCTTCGTGCCGCTGCAGGACCGCGTGCGCAAGGCGCGTCGCGTGCAGGCCGACCTGTTCGTATCGATCCATGCCGACGCGTTCTTCACGCCCGAGGCGCGCGGTGCCTCGGTGTTCGCGCTCAGCCAGGGCGGCGCCACCAGCGCAGCAGCGCGCTGGATGGCCAACCGCGAGAACCTGGCCGACGCGGTGGGAGGCATCAATGTCAAGTCGAAGGACACGACGGTGATGCATGCCCTGCTCGACATGAGCACGACCGCGCAGATCAAGGACAGCCTGCGCCTCGGCGGCGAGGTGCTGGGCCAGATCGGTCGTGTCGGGCGCCTGCACAAGGCCAGTGTCGAGCAGGCCGGCTTCGCGGTGCTGAAGGCCCCGGACATCCCGTCGATACTGGTCGAGACGGCGTTCATCTCGAATCCGGAAGAGGAAGCGAAGCTGCGCGACTTGCGCTACCAGTCGCAGCTGGTCGAGGCGCTGACCACCGGGATCAGGCGGTACTTCGCGAAGAATCCGCCGTTGGCGCGGAGTCGGGGGACTTGAAGTCACTTTGCGACGGCGGGGTTCGCGGTGGATGTGTTGTTTGCCTTGCGTGGCAGCCCGCCGGGTTTCGGCCCGGCTGCCGAGTGACTTTCATTTGCGGGCCCAAATGAAAGTCACCAAAGCAAAGGGCCTCGAACACCAGCGATTTGGTGATCACGCTGCGGCCAGAAGGCTGACGGCAAAGGTTCTGGCACGAGAACAGTCAACGTACTACGGCCACAAGCACCTCGCTAACTTCCAAGCACTTGTTCTCGCTTCGGCTAGACCCTTGCGGGTCATCGCTGCGAAGACCTGCAAGGGTCGAGCCGTGTCGATACCAAGTCGGCTGAATGTGAGCGAGGGAACTCTTGAAGTAGCTCGGTGGGTGTTCTCGGGCCAGAGCCGTCAAAGGAGGCTTACGTCCGAAGCGAGCGACTCAAATCGCTGGTGTTCAGCCCCTCTTCTTTGGTTACTTTGTTCTGGGGCAGCAGAAGAAAGTGACTCGGCAGCCGGGCCGAAACCCGGCGGGCTGCCAGCAAGGCAAACACCAAAGCCGGAGCGAAACCCGACGCGCGGCATCGCAGAGCAAAGACTCAGGCAGCAGCTGCCTTCACCCGCGCCCGGTAAGCGCCGAACATCACCAGCAACCCCGGAATCAGGATCGCCCCCCAGATGATCTTGTCCAGGTGCTCCTTGACCCACGGGATGTTGCCGAACAGGTAGCCAGCGGTGGTGACGCCGCCGACCCACAGCAGCGCGCCGGTCACGTCGTAGAACGTGAACCTGGCGCGCGACATCTGCGCCACCCCGGCGACAAAAGGGGCGAAGGTGCGCACGAACGGCATGAAGCGCGCCGCGACGATCGTGATGCCGCCGTACTTCTCGTAGAACGCATGCGCCTGCTCGAATGCGCGCTTGTTGAAGAAGCGCGAGTTCTCCCACTGGAACACCTTCGGCCCGAAATACCGGCCGAATGCGTAGTTGCTCTGGTTTCCGAGAATGGCCGCAGCGATCAGCAGCGCCATCGCCAGCGGCAGGCTCATCAACCCCGCGCCGCTGAGCGCGCCGACCACGAACAGCAGCGAGTCGCCCGGCAGGACGGGCATGACCACGACGCCGGTCTCGACGAAGATGATCACGAACAGCAGCGCATAGACCCAGGTGCCATGGTCCTGCACGAAGTTCGCGAGATGCACGTCGACGTGCAGGATGAAGTCGATCAGCGCCGAGACGATTTCCATGACACAAATTATGGAGGGGCCCCGGCGACCGTTCCCATGCGGCGCTGACGGGCGACTCATACGCGCCGGCAGCCGGTTTCTACAATGCGGCGATGAACGCCCGTGGGCCCCACACACCTCGCCGCCCGATCCGGGAACTGCCCGATGAACTGATCAGCCAGATCGCCGCCGGCGAGGTGGTCGAGCGGCCTGCGTCGGTGGTGCGCGAACTGGTCGACAACGCACTCGACGCGGGCGCGGGCGAGATCACCGTCAAGCTGGTCGGCGGCGGCATCCGCGCCGTGCTGGTCGAGGACGACGGCCAGGGCCTGCCGGCGGCCGAACTGCCGCTGGCGCTGCGCCGCCACGCGACCAGCAAGATCGAATCGCTGAGCGACCTGGAGAGCGTCGCCACGATGGGATTTCGCGGCGAGGCGCTGGCGGCGATCGCGTCGGTGGCCGAGGTGTCGATCGCGAGCCGCTGCGCCGACGAGCGCCAAGCCAGGCGGCTCGACGCACGCTCGGGCGAAATCACCCCGGCGGCCCGCGGCGTCGGCACCAGCGTCGAGGTGCGCGAACTGTTCTTCAGCACGCCGGCACGCCGCAAGTTCCTGAAGACCGAGTCGACCGAGCTCGCGCATTGCGTCGAGGCAGTGCGTCGGCATGCGCTGACGCGCCCTGACGTGTCGTTCGCGGTATGGCACGAAGGCAAGCTGGTGCAGCAGTGGCGGCGTGCCGAGGCCGATGCCCGCTTGCGCGACGTGCTGGGTGCCGAATTCGTCGCCGACAGCCGTGCGGTGTCGCTCGACCTCGGCGTGCTGCGCGTCACCGGACGCGCCGGCACGCCGGCCTCCGCGCGCAGCCGCGCCGACCAGCAGTACGTGTACGTCAACGGCCGCTTCGTGCGCGACAAGCTGATCGCGCACGGCGTGCGCAGTGCCTACGACGACGTTCTGCACGGCGGACGACAACCGGCCTACGTACTCTTCATCCACATCGCGCCGGATCGCGTAGACGTCAACGTGCACCCGACCAAGATCGAGGTGCGCTTCCGGGAATCGCGCGAAGTGCACCAGGCTGTTCGGCGCGCGGTCGAGGCGTCGCTGGCCGAGTCCGTTGCCGGCGCGGCAGAAGCCATGCACACGGACGCGGTCGGCGAGCCGCAAGGTGCACTCGAGCGGCTGGCTTCGGCCCCTGACCCGGCGGGCAACATCGCATGGGGACGCACCGACGCCCGCAACGATCGCTACGGCAGCACACCGACCAGCGCGCAGGTTGCGCTGAGCCTGCATCAGGCCACGGTGCTGTTTGCGCAGGAACCGGCGGCACGCTGGGCTTCCGGCGTCCTCAGTGGCAACGCTGCCCGTGTCGACCCGTCGATCGCAGGTTCGACCGCCGCAGACCATCAAGACGCCTGCTTGCGACCGCTCGGTCAGGCCGTCGCGCAGATCGCCGGCATCTACGTGCTGGCCGAGAACGCGCAGGGGCTGGTCATCGTCGACATGCATGCCGCGCACGAGCGTGTGGTCTACGAGAGATTGAAGGCGAGTCTGGCGGCGTCGCGCATCGACGCGCAGCCGCTGCTGATCCCGGCCAGCTTCGCCGCCACCGCCGCCGAGATCGCGACGGCCGAAGCTCACGGCGACACGCTGCGCACGCTGGGCCTCGACATCTCGCCATTGTCGCCGACCATGCTGGCGGTGAGATCGCAGCCCGCCGCGCTCAGCGGCGGCGATGTGGTCGAGCTGGCGCGCAGCGTGCTGGCCGAACTGGCCGAGCACGACGCCAGCAGCGTGGTGCAGCGCGCCCAGCACGAGATCCTGTCGACGATGGCCTGCCACGGCGCGGTGCGCGCGAACCGCCAGTTGACGCTGGACGAGATGAACGCGTTGCTGCGCGACATGGAGCGCACCGAGCGCGCCGACCAGTGCAACCACGGCCGACCGACCTGGCGACAGATCACGCGGCGCGAGCTCGACGCGCTGTTCTGGCGCGGGCGCTGAAGCTCCGATCAACGCCGAGAGGCGCCCTTTCCCCGCACACCGACTGGACCCGCATGGCCACGCTGAAGATCAAACCCAAGAACCCCGCCGACCCGGCGACGCGCAGCGAGCGCGCCCCGGTGCGCGGAAGCGGCATGGGCGTGCGCCGACGGCCGACGCTGGCCGAGGCGCAGGCCGATCGGGCGCGACGCGACGCGCAACCGCCGATGGATCGGCCGGACCGCACGCCGCCGACCCGCGCGCCGTTTCGATCGGATGCCCGTCCGGGTTCCGATCCCCGAAATGCGCCGCGCGCTCCGAGAACACCGAGACCAGCCGAGCGGTCGGCCGAACCTCGCCGAGATCCGCGCAACGAGCAGCGAAGTGGTGAGCCGCGCCAGGAGCGAAGAGAGGGCCCGCCACCTCGGCCCAGCACGCGCGACCGCGAGGCCTCGGCAGACCGCAAGCGCGCTGCCGACTCGCCACGGGGCCGTCCGCCGCAGGAGCGCCCCCCGCGCCGCTCGGAGCCGCCCCGTGGGCCCGAACAGCAGCAGCCCCGCTCCGGCGATCGCCAGGCGGACCGTCCGCCCATCATTGCCCAGCCGCGCTTCCCGGTCAGCCCGCCCGCGCGGCCACCGGAACGCCCGCTGGAGCGACCTTTCGAGCGACCTTTCGAGCGGCCGCCGCAGCGTCCACCCGAGGCCAAGCGCCGCCACGTCGCGCGCCCGGTTCGCGATGACGACGACGACGATCGCGGCCCGTTCCACCAGACGCCCGAAGCCGCGCCCGGCAGCCTGCGGCTGTCCAAACGCATGAGCGAGCTCGGCCTCGCGTCGCGCCGCGAAGCCGACGAATGGATCGAGAAGGGCTGGGTCCGCGTCGACGGCGACATCGTCAAGGAACTCGGCTCGCGCGTGCTGCCCGAGCAGCGCATCACGATCGATGCGCGCGCCAAGTTCCAGCAGGCGCAGAAGGTGACGGTCATCATCAACAAGCCGATCGGCTACGTCAGCGGCCAGGCCGAAGACGGCTACGAACCGGCGGTGGTGCTGGTGAAGCCCGAGAACCAGTGGAGCGAAGACCAGTCCGGCACGCGCTTCCTGCGCGAGCACCTGCGCAGCCTGGTGCCCGCCGGCCGACTCGACATCGACTCGATCGGGCTGCTGGTGCTGACGCAGGACGGCCGCATCGCCAAGCAATTGATCGGCGAGGACAGCGCGATCGAGAAGGAATACCTGGTGCGCGTGGCCGGGCCGCTGGGCGAAGGTCCGGCATCGAGCGAGTTGTCGGCCGACGACCTGGAACGGCTGCGCCACGGCCTTGAACTCGACGGCGAGGCGCTGAAGCCGGCCGTCGTCGAATGGCTCAACGACGACCAGCTGCGCTTCGTGCTGCAGGAAGGCAAGAAGCGCCAGATCCGCCGCATGTGCGAAGCCGTCGGCCTGAAGGTGATCGGCCTGAAGCGCGTGCGCATCGGCCGCGTGATGCTGGGCGACCTGCCGGTCGGGCAGTGGCGGTATCTGCGGGCAGACGAGAGCTTCGCCTGACGTGGCGGCCTTCCCCTGCACGCCGAACCTGCTGACGGCGGGCTCGCTGCTCTGCCTAGCCGGACCCACCGCGTCCGGCAAGACTGCCTGTGCGCTCGCGATCGCGCAGGCGTTTGCCGATCGGCAGCCGCCGCTCCCCGTCGAGATCATCAGCGTCGACTCGGCGCTGGTCTACCGCGGCATGGACATCGGCACCGCAAAGCCCACCGCGGCCGAGCAGGCTGCGGTGCCGCATCATCTGATCGACCTGATCGACCCGTCCGAGTCGTACTCGGCGGCGCGTTTCGTCGGTGACGCGCAGCGGCTGATCGTTGAAGTCCGCGCGCGCGGGAACCTTCCGCTGCTGGTCGGCGGAACGATGCTGTACTTCAAGGCGCTGTTCGAGGGGCTGGACGCGATGCCGGCAGCCGACCGCTCGGTGCGCGCGGCGCTCGACGCGCAATGCGAGCGCGAAGGCCTGCATGCGCTGTACCGCGAACTGCAGCGCGTCGACCCCGTCACCGCGGCGCGGCTGGCACCGGGCGACCGGCAGCGCATCCAGCGCGCGCTCGAGGTGCAGCGGGTCAGCGGCCTGCCGCTGTCGTCGTTCCACCAGCAGAAGGCCGCGGTCGAGACGCCGCCGCTGATCTCGCTCGAGCCGGCCGACCGGGCCTGGCTGCACCAGCGCATCGAGGAGCGCTTCGCGCAGATGCTCGACGCGGGCCTGGTCGACGAGGTGCAGGCGCTGATGCAGCGCGGCGATCTGCATGCCGACCTGCCCTCGATGCGCTGCGTCGGCTACCGGCAGACCTGGGATGCGCTCGAGGCCGGCGACCTGAGCGACCTGCCCGAGCGTGGTATCGCTGCGACCCGCCAACTCGCGAAGCGCCAGCTGACCTGGCTGCGCAGCATGCCGCAGCGCCACGTGGTGGCGTGTGACGCAGATGCCGCACAAGCCCGGGTGGTGGCGCTGGCTTTGCAGCTGGCCGAGACGCTCTCCGCGCCGTCGACGTCCGGCTGATCGGAAACGCTGCGGACCTGCGTCAACGCGCCGCAGCGGGCGCCGACGGCAGCGCCTTCACGATGACGCGGATCACCGCGGCATCACCACCTCCGGCCAGCGCCGAGACCGAGAACCGCAATGGATCGGCACCTCGACTGACCAGGTAATCGCGCGCGCTCGCGGCGCGTTCCAGCGCGAGCGTGTTGCCCTTGTTCTTCGGATCGCCGGGCGCCGCGACGACCCAGCTGCCGCCGCGCGTCGCCGGGCTGCCGGCCAGCCGGTCGAGCAGCGCGCCAAGCGGCGGCTTGACGACTGCGCGGCCGGCATCGAAGCTGAACTTCAACGGCACCTCGGCGCGCAGGCTCCCGTCGCCATCGATCGCCAGCGTGACCGGCGTGCCCTGGAACAGGTCGGCGAGGCGTTGTCGCTCCTGCGACAGCGTCGGCCGGGGTGCGGCCGTGCCTTTTGCAGGCGCGGTCGCGGTGGGCGAGGTGCCGCACGCGCCCAGCATCAGGGCGACACCGACAAGCAGGGCCACCAGCCGCGGCGGCAACGAATCGCGATTCATGCGTTTCACTGTAGCTTGGCTCGTCGCCGGACCGGCCTCCAGATCGCTACAAGGCGTCACCGCAGGGCCATTGCCACGCGACGACGCCGGGCGCGGTGGCTGCGTCGACAATCGCGCCGCCTGCCCGTGTCGCAGGCATCCCCTCCGCCCAGACTCGCCCCAACCCTCGCCCGCGCATGCCGCTGCTCGACGTCCGCTCCCTGTCCAAGCGCTACGGCACCGAGCCGGTGTTCTCGAGCGTCGATCTGCAGGTCGCGCGCGGCGAGTTCGTCGCGATCCTCGGTGAGTCGGGCGTCGGCAAGTCGACGCTGCTGAACTGCATCGCCGGCCTCGACACGGTGCAGGCCGGCTCGGTGCAGATCGCGGGCACCGACATCGGCGCACTGGCCGAACCGGCACAGGCGCTGTTCCGCCGCGCAAACCTGGGCTTCGTGTTCCAGGCCTTCCACGTGCTGCCGCACCTGAGCGTCGCGCACAACGTCGGGCTGCCCCTGCTGCTGCAACGGCAGCCCGATGCGGCTCGCGTGCACGAGGTGCTGCAGGCGGTCGGCCTGGACGCGCTGGCCGACCGGCTGCCGCAGACCTTGTCGGGCGGCCAGTTGCAGCGGGTGGCGATCGCGCGGGCGCTGGTGCACCGGCCCCAGCTGATCCTGGCCGACGAGCCGACCGGCAATCTCGACCCGGCCACCGCCGACAAGGTGATGGACCTGCTGTCGATGCAGGTGCGCCGCCACGGCGCCGCCTGCGTGCTGGTCACGCATTCGCGCGCCGCGGCAGCACGGGCCGATCGGGTGCTGACGTTGACGAGCGACGGCATGGTGGGCATCGACGGCTCTCCATCGGGCTGACCCGATGCTCGCGCTGCTGATGCACCTGACCTGGCCCGAGTGGCGGCACCACCCGTGGCGCCAGGCGGCGGCGCTGCTGGCGGTGATGCTCGGCGTGGCGCTGGCGTTCTCGGTGCAGTTGATCAACCAGTCGGCGCTTGGCGAGTTCAGCGCCGCGGTGCGCTCGATCAACGGCCAGCCCGACTTCGAGCTGCGTGGCCAGCGCGGTGGTTTCGATGAGAGCCTGTACGAGCGGGTCGCACGGCACCCCGACATCGCACTGGCCAGCCCGGTCGTCGAGATCGAGACGCAGGCGCTGACGATCGATGCGAAGGGCGATGGCAACACCAGAGCGAAACGCGTGCCCCTGCGCGTGCTCGGCATCGACGCGCTGGTTGCGGCGCCGCTGTCGCCGGCGCTGCTGCCGAAGCTGTCGGCGCCCGTCGGCAGCGACGACGAGCCCGATCGTCTCGGCCTGTTCGACCCGGCTGCGGTGTCGTTGAACGCGGCCGCGCGGCAACAGCTCGGCGCGGTCGACACGCTGCGCGTGCAAACGCCGACGGGCATCGTGGCGCTGCACGTGCACGGCAGTGTTGCGGCTGGCGGACCGCCGCTCGCGGTGATGGACATTGCCGGCGCGCAGGCGCAATTCGCCATGCTGGGTCGGCTCAGCCGCATCGATGTGCGCCTGAAGCCGGGCGCCGATCGCCAGAAGGTCGTGGCTTCACTGGCGCTGCAGGACTTTGCCGCGCAGGGCGTGCGCGCCGCGTCGCCCGAGGAGTCTTCGCAGCGCATCTCGAACGTGTCGCGCGCCTACCGCGTCAACCTGACGGTCCTGGCGCTGGTGGCGCTGTTCACCGGCGCGTTCCTGGTGTTCTCGATCCTGTCGCTGTCGGTCGCGCAGCGGCAGCCGCAGTTCGCGCTGCTCGGCGTGCTGGGCCTGTCTGCAGGCCAGCGGCTGCGGCTGGTGCTGGCCGAGTCGGCGCTGATCGGCGTCGTGGGCAGTGCTCTCGGGCTGGCGCTCGGCACCGCGCTGGCGGCAGCGGCGTTGAGGCTGCTGTCCGGCGATCTGGGCGGGGGCTACTTCCCGGGCGTGACGCCAACGCTGCACTTCAGCGTGACGGCGGCGCTGGTGTACGGCGCACTCGGCGTGATCGCGGCGCTCGTCGGCGGCTGGTTGCCGGCGCGCGAGGCCCAGCGGCTGGCGCCGGCGCAGGCGTTGAAGGGGCTCGGCGACGCCAGCCCGCTCGACGCTGCGGCCTGGTTCGGCCCGGTGCTGATCGCAGTGGCATTGGCACTGCTGCTGGTGCCACCGATCTTCGACTTGCCGCTCGCCGCCTACCTGTCGGTGGCGCTGCTGCTGCTCGGAGGCATCGTCTGCGTGCCAGGCGCTGTCGGGCTGCTGCTGCGCGCGATCGCGCCGCCGCAGCAGGCGCTGGCGCTGCTGGCCGTCGAGCGCGCGCGTCACCAGCGTCGCACCGCCACCGTCGCGGTGGCCGGCGTGGTCGCCAGTCTGGCGCTGTCGGTCGCACTGACGGTGATGGTCGCGAGCTTCCGCGACTCGATCACGACCTGGCTCGACACCGTGCTGCCGGCCGATCTGTATGCGCGGGCTGGCGCGTCGACCGGCGGCAGCGACGTGATCACGCTGGCACCCGGCTGGGTGCGCGATGCCGCCGGCGTCGATGGCGTGGCCCGCGTCGAGACGCTGCGCGTGTCGTCGGTGCAGATCGATCCGGCGCAGCCGGCGGTGGCGCTGATCGCGCGGCCGCTGGCCGACCCGGCGCGATCGCTGCCACTGATCGGCGAACTGGTTCCACTGCCTGCGGGTGAAACAGCGGCCAATGTCCGCGAGGCGATGGTCACGCTGTACGGCGCCTCACCCGGCACGCGGTTGCTGCTGCCGCGGCCCAACGGGCAGCGGGCGAGTGTGTACGTGCGCGGCGTGTGGCGCGACTACGCCCGGCAGCACGGCGCGGTCGCGCTCGCATCCGATGACTGGCA
>JBJXEJ010000153.1:0-6198 GCA_046154125.1 Rhizobacter sp.
CGCTGGAGGTGTTCGAGCAGCAGCAGATGTCGCAGCGCACGGAGAACATCGGAACGCTGGGGCGCGACCATGTGCTGTTCTTCTTCTTTCGAGGCGACTGCCCGTACTGCCACGCCTTCGCGCCGACATTGGGGGCCTTCGAGGCTCGCTACGGCATCAAGGTGGTGGCGATCAGTATCGACGGCGGCGCGATGCCCGGCTTCCCGGATGCGCGCCGCGACAACGGCATCGCCACCACGCTGAAGGTGAGCCAGGTCCCGGCCGTCTACCTCGCCCAACCCTTCACCGGAAAGATCACACCCATCGGTTTCGGCGTGCTGTCGGAAGCCCAGTTGCTGGAACGGATCGCGATCGTGTCGGCTCAGCCTTCCGAGGCCGTGCCGCCGCACGCCAGCCGACAGGCGGTTCTTCAGTAACCCGTGCAGGAGCGCCCGTGAACACATTGAACCAGCCCCGCTTCATCCATCGCACAGTCGCAACGGCCATGGCCGGTGTTCTCGTCGTGTCGCCGGTCACGCTGCATGCTGGCGACCTGAATGCCGAAGTGAACAACATGTTCAACAGCCTCGGCACGATCGGAAACTACACCGCGCCCGGCGCGTTCCGCGGGCAGACCTTCAACACCTACACCGGTGGCAGCCTGTTCATGCGCGCGCCGAACAAGGTCTACCAGCTCGCCGCCATCCAGTTCCCCAGCGCGAAGGCCGGCTGTGGCGGCATCGACGTGTTCGGCGGATCGTTCTCGCATATCTCGGCGGCCGAGTTCAAGAACATGCTGCGCAACATCACGGCGGCGCTGCCGGGTATCGCGTTCCAGCTCGCGCTCGAATCGGTCTCGCCCCTGCTCGGCGGGCTGACCAAGTGGGCCAAGGGCCTGGAGACCTGGATCAACAACGCCCGCATCAACTCCTGCGAGACGGCCAAGGCCATCGTCAGCACGGCGGCTGAGGCGGCTGGCTATAGCTCGCAAGAAGCGTGCTCCGACCTGGCCATCGAGATGGGGCTGGAGAGCGACCGCGACGCGGCGCGCCGACGCTGCGCAACGGATCGCACCAGCATCCTGGCCTCGGCACGCACGTCCGGCGATGCCAATGTGCGCAACAAGGCGCCCTTCGTCGGCAACCTGACCTGGAAGGCACTGCAGCGCACCGGCACCTACCTTGACGATCAGGAGCGCGAGTTGATCATGAGCATCGTCGGCACGGTGATCTTCTATCCCGAGGATGCCGCGCGCGACCCGGAACCGATCGCACCGATCATCACCTCGATCAGCCAGTTGCTCTATGGCCAGGCCGCCGCAACGGGCACCAACGTGACGCAGCACCTGCTGCGCTGCAACGATTACACGAACTGCGATGTGGTGACGCTGAACACAGCCTACACACATACCCCGTTCACCGCGCGCGTCGAAACCATGATGCGGTCGATCGCCGACAAGATCGCAACCCGCGCCGCGATCCCCAACAACTCGGCCGAGGTCGGCTTTGTCAACCAGACCACCGAGCCCGTCTACAAGATGCTCTCGATCGGCGCAACCATCCCCGGCTCGGGCCTGGCAGACAGCTTGATCGGCCAGTACCGCGACGTCATCGCCGCCGACTACGCCTACGTGTTCCTCGAACGCAATCTGCGCCTGGGTATGGCGGCACTCGACAAGGACTACACGCTGCAGCAGAGCCAGCGCGACCTGGCCACTCACATCCGCCAGCGTGCCCAGGCGATGCTGCTGCAACTGGCCCAGGAGAAGAACCTGCTGTACCAGAAGGTCGGCTCATTTCGCGCGGTCTCCAGCCACCTGGAGCAACTCGAGCGGCAGCTTCGCTCCAGCATGCCGCAGCATGTGATGGACATGCTCGGCCAGCAGGCCGCCTACCTCTCGCGGTAGACGGCCGGGGGTGAGCCAGCCATGTGGGAGATCTACGCCTACCAGAACTCCGACAGCCTGTTCGGCATCTTCAATGCTGCCGCCGCCATCCATGCCTCGAGCGACTACATGTCGGCCGTTGCGGCGGTGGCCTTTTGCGGTTTCGTCGCCGCGCTGATCGCCTATGCGTTCGCGCCGGACAAGTTGCAGGGCTGGAAGTGGCTCGCCACCGTGTTGCTGGTGTTCTCAATCCTGATCGTGCCGCGCGTCACCGTGGGCATCGTGGACAAGACGGGCGGATCAGCGGTCAAGGTGGTGGCCAACGTGCCCTTCGGCATCGCGGTGCTGGGCAGCGTCACCAGCACGATCGGCCACACCCTCACGGGCCTGTTCGAGACGGCGTTCCAGGTCGTCCCTGGGGTCGGCGCGCTGCCCAGCGAGCTAACCTACGAGAGAAATGGCTTGATGTTCGGCAACCGGCTGATCCGCGACACCGGCAACGTGGTGTTCCAGGATCCGAACTTCCGCACCGACCTGATCAACTACATCCACAACTGCACGATGTACGACCTGATCGACGGGACGGTCGATCCGGGGACCTTCTCCAGCTCGGACGACGTATGGGCGCTGATGGGCACGCCCAACCCGGCGCGTTTCAGCACCCTCACCGGCGCGGGTGGCGCTGTCACGGTGGACACCTGCCCGAACGTCTACTCGAACCTCAACGGGCGCCTGCCAGCGCAGCTCACCCGCATCCAGGGCAAGCTGGCCTTCCAGCTGAACCCAACCTTGCCGAGTGCGGCTGCCGCAGCAGCCATCGCCGGCCAGATTCAGCAGGCCTACCTGAAGAACAGCATCGCCACCGCCGCAGCGACCGCGGCGGACCTGATCCGCCAGAACGCGGTGCTCAACACGATCAACGACAGCAGCAACATCATCGGGCAGAAGATCAACGACCCGGCATCGATGGTGCTGGCCGTCGGGCGGGCCCAGGCCGTGGCCCAGCAGAACGCGACCTGGCTCAACTACGGCAAGGTCGCCGAGCAGGCGCTGCCGGTGTTCCGCAATGTCATTGAGGCCATCACCTACGCCCTCTTCCCGCTGTTCGTCCTGCTGCTCCTGCTGACCAGTGGGCGCGAGACGATGGTGGCCTTCAAGGGCTACGCGGCCATCCTGATCTGGATCCAGCTGTGGCCGCCCTTGTATGCGGTGCTGAACTACATGGCATCGATCTATGCCGCCTACGACCTGGCCGCAGCGGCCGATCTCGGGACCGGCGCCAAGGCGCTGTCGCTGCAAACCGCGTCGACCATCTACTCGCGGGCGATTTCAGGCGAAGCTGTGGTGGGCTACCTCGCGATCAGCATCCCGTTCATCGCGTGGGCGGCGCTCAAGCGGATGGAGAACTTCGGCACGGCACTGGTCGGCGGCCTGTCTGGGTTGCAGGGCATGCTGTCGGGCAGCACAGGCTCAGCAGCGGTCGGCAATGTAAACATGGGCAACGTGGCGATGGACCAGTTGCAATTGGCCCCGAACCGCACGTCGGCGTTCATGAGTTCCTGGCAAAACGATCTGACGGGCAACACGGCCACATCAAGTGCATTGACGGGGCGCACGGCGATGAGTCTGCTGCGCAACCAGGGGTTCGCGTCGCGGGTCGTCTCAATGCGAGTGAGCGAGCAGGACGTGACAGAGGCCAGCCGGCAGGCGGATGCGGCGCGCAGTGAGGCGGTTTCAGCTACTCAGGATCGATCTTCGGTCCTAACGGAAGCGTTCACGCGTGGCTTGACCAAGCTGCGCTCTGCTCGGAGTTCGTCGGGTTCTTCCTCCAGTAGCTTCGAGCAACTTGGGGAGACGATGAATCGTTTGGACCAAGTGACCAGAAGCGTCGCAGACAGTACGGGCTTGTCTCAATCTCAAGTGGCGAGCATCGCGTTTGGGGCATCGGCACATCTTGGGTTAAGTTCGCCGGTGGCCGGGGCCTCGATTCAGGGCAACGCGGGCAAGAGCTACCAGTCTGGCCTTTCGGAGGAGCAGCGCAAGGTCCTGGGCACCATGACCAATGAGCAGATTGCCGAGTTCAAGCAGTTTGGTGATCGTGTCTCGCGCGACGCCAGTTTTATTACGGCCGTTGCCGATGACTCCCGGGAAGCGCGGGAACTGGCGTCGAGGCTGTCAACGACGACTTCCCGCGCTCAACGCGCAGAGGCCAGTTTCGCGGAACGGAATACGCTCGCGGAGCGCCTTTCGTCCGCGCGCGAGCAGGGCGAGACCATCTCCATCGATCTCGCCCAGGACCCACACAACCTGGAGATGTTCATGCGTTACGCCGAGCGCTACGGAGGTAGCAGTGCGGCAGCGTTCGCGATGCTCGATTCTGAGCTCGCGCGCCAGGGCTTGCGACCGAACAGAGTACTGTCGGACGGTGCAGCACTGCCCGAATCTTTTGACGAGTTGCGCCGTCGGCACGACCGGGACCGCAGTTCTTCACCCGTCAATCCCGACCTCACGTCCAGCGATCGCGACAATTCACGCCAAGTGTCAAGGTTCGGACGCTCCACGCCGAAGATCGAAGAAGCGCCGCAGCCCTCAGCTATTCGCAGTGAAGTCGAAAAGAAGGGAGCGGCGATCCGTCAAAGCACCGAATCCTCGCAGGGCGGCTTCGATGCAAATGCGCAGATCGTTCGATCACCCGACGGCACCCTCGCGACGAAAAAGTCCTTGCTGATGCAATCCGGCCGGCAGGTTGCAAGCGACACGACCGAGTCAATCGATGCAGCCAAGGGCGTGGCCAAAGACCTGCTCAAACAAAAGAAGTAGTCAGTCATTCGAGGCGATCTGGATCGAACAAGTGTCGATCGGGCTCCCCGGGTGGCGGCTTCATGAATGGCGGGTGGCCCTTGTCTCTCCAGAAGTTTCGGTCACGATCTTCCGCTGACGTGCCCTGTCCGTAGGACTCGTCCAAGCCAACGGGTCGCAGAGGCGTTGAACGCTTGCCTAGGCGGGTCACTGCCCCACCGATCGCAGCGCCGACGACGGCCCCGATGGTCATCATCACAACTCTGAGCCCCCAGTCACCATCCATGGCCGCGATCAACCCCGCACCAGCGCCTGCGACGACGAATATCAGTAACACGGCCTTTCGCATGTGCCAGCCACTCCCGTTCGATAGGCTACCCATCGACGACGCGTTTGCAAACCCCTTTAGGCAGGCGCCAACCGAAACGCCGCAGCCATGGCATCCTGCTCTCGGGCCCGCACGCCAACGTGTGCCGCAATCGTTCGCCACTGCCGCACGACCGTCAGGCAGCGGCCGATGATCCAGTCTGCATCACGAACGGATACACGAAAGTACGGTGCCACGGCGCGGGCAAGATCGAGGTCCAGCGCGTTGTCGGCCTGACTGATGTTCAGCTTCAGCCCTTGGGCGTGCGGCACCGGGTTCATGTCGAAGGCCGGCGAGAGGCGCCACCCCTTGCCGGGCACCAGGATGAAGCCGTGGTTTCTCAGGTGGTCGTCGGTGTTGGAAACCATCAGGTTGAAAACGATCCGCGTCCAGAGTTCCCCAAGATCGATGTCGGTCTGCGCGCCGTGATCGATCAGGACTCGCGCGATCTCAAGGTAGCTTGCGCCTGTCGAAGCGTCGTCGCCGTCCTGGCGTCCGGTGAGTGTCATCGCCGACGCGAAGTGAAGCCGCCGCCCGGACCCCGTGCGATCAAATCGCTTCACCAAAAAAGTGTTGTGCGGGTTGGCGAACCGGCGCGCCAGACTGTCGGGAACTTGCAGCCCGCAGCCACGCGCCAGCGTGTGCACCACCATTTCCCAGGCACCCACGTCATGCTCGTCGCGCACGCTGGGGAACTTGGCGATCCACAGGTGGCCATCGGGGTCGACGACGCTGGCCTTGGGCCGCGCGCCACCCAACGACCCACCCGGTGCGATCAGCATGCGCAGCCACTGATCGCCCTGTGCAGCGGTGTTGTCCTCGTCGCGCTCCAGCGCCAGGCTGGCGGCCTCGAGTTCGCGCAGTTGAACAAACGGCGGCGCAGCAAGGTCGTGCTGGTTGTCGAGAAAATCACCGGCATCATCGAGCCGAAACCTCAGCGCGCCGACGCGGAACGCGTCATGCACGCCGAGCAGATAGTCAGACTCGACAAGTCGTACAGACGCGGCTGTGGTCCCGGCCCTTTGTGCACGCTCAAGACGGCGTCGCATGAGAAGTCTTCCCCAACGATCCGGGCTCGCGTCGGCGAAGACGCCGAAGGTTTCACTGCCCTGCTGCGGGTGTTGCCGACCTGCGAAGAGCCCCAGCCTTGGATCGAGCTGCAGGTTGG
>JBJXEJ010000154.1:0-9004 GCA_046154125.1 Rhizobacter sp.
ACGCCTGCATTTCGGTCGCCGACCAGGGCCCGGGCCTGGACGCGGGCCAGCTGCGGCGGCTCTTCGATCCGCTGAACCAACACGATTCCGGCGGCCCGTTGGCAGGCGAGCACTTCGGCCTCGGCCTGGTGATTGCGCGCCTGCTGGCGATGGCGGTCGGCGGCGATGTGCGGGCCGAAAGCGTGCCGGGACAGGGCAGCGTCTTCACTCTCGAGCTGCCGCTGCATGTCGCCTCGGCAACCGGCATTCGGCGCCAGGTGACGACCCTCGATCAGTGAGCCCGGGCAAGCCAGGCCGGTTCGGAATCAGGCCGTGACGAGCCGGCCGCGGAAGTGGTAGCCGACGCGCGGCTTGGATTGCAACGGCACCACTTCCTCGGTGGCCTGCTCGATGCGCCGGCGCAGGCGGTAGATCGCCGCGTGCAGGCCGTTCTGGTTCGCAACGTCGGCGTCTCGCCCCAGGCGGGCGCAGATGACATCGCGCTGCACGGGCGCGCCATCGGTGTCGACGAAACACTCGAGCATGCGAACATCCACTTCGAGCAGCGCAACGTTCACACCCTGTGGTGTTTTCAAGGTGCGGGTGCCGCGGTTCAGGCACCAGGTCAGCGACGGTCGGATCGCCAGGCAGCGCCGAGCCACCGCCTGGATGGCCAGCAGCGTTCGTTCGAACGGTACCGGTTTGGCCAGGACCATGTCGGCCCCGGCCTTCAACGCGTCGTCGAGCACCGCATCGCCCGGCCGGCTGGACACCACCACGATGCCGGCTTCGCTGCGCCGACGCAGGAGACGGACCACCTCCAGGCCGTCGACGCCGGGCAGATCGAGATCGATCAAATAGAAGTCGTGGTCGAAGGCGTCCACCGATGTGAGGAAGGCACCGCTGTCGGAGAAGGTGCGCACCTCGATGCCTTTCCCGTCAAGGCAGGCACCGAGCTCCTGGCTGTAGTGGACATCGCCGTCGAGGATGCAGGTGCGGCTCGGCAGCAACGAATCGTGCTGCCGCTGGACGGCCTCAAAGTCATTTGCATTCATTTGCGCGGCGAGAAAGCGAACCCGGACTTTGCAATTCGGTGCGCCGAACGTCTGTAGGGAGATCTCGACGCTGGGCGTGCGGCTTCAGCGGATCCACGGCACCGAAACCGGCGCGCCAAAGAGAAGGCCCCGCCACAGCGAGGCCTTTCCGGCGGAAGCGATGGGCTGGCCTAGAAGGTCGCCCAATCGCCATCGGTGCCGGTCTTGGCCGGGGCAGCCGCGGTTGTCTGTGCTGCTGCCTTGGCCTTGGCAGGCGCGCCGAAAACCGGCCGCATCACGTTCTTCGCACGGTTCGGGCCGCGCCGCTCGGCGATCGCGGGGCTGGCGGGCGCAGCGGCAACCGCCACGACGGCATCCGCCGGGCGGATCCGGCTGCCCTGGCCCAGCTTGAACACCGCCACCGCCTGCACCAGTTGCTGGGCCTGGCCCTTCAGGCTTTCCGCGGCGGCAGCACTCTGTTCCACCAGTGCCGCGTTCTGCTGCGTGGCCTGGTCCAACTGCGTCACCGCTTCGCCGACCTGCGCCACGCCGGCGCTCTGCTCGGTGGAAGCGGCGCTGATCTCGCCCATGATGTCGGTCAGGCGCTTGATCGAGCTGACCACCTCGGTCATGGTCTCGCCGGCCTGGCCAACCAGCGCCGTGCCTTGTTCGACGCGCTCGACGCTGGCGCTGATCAGGCCCTTGATCTCCTTGGCTGCGTCGGCACTGCGCCCCGCCAGGCTGCGCACTTCGGACGCGACGACCGCGAAACCGCGGCCCTGCTCACCGGCACGCGCGGCCTCGACCGCGGCATTGAGCGCCAGGATGTTGGTCTGGAACGCGATGCCGTCGATCACGCTGATGATGTCGGCAATCTTCTTGCTGCTCTCGTTGATGCCTTTCATCGTCGTCACGACCTGGCTGACGACTTCGCCGCCTTTGACGGCCACGGTCGAGGCGCCCAGCGCCAACTGGTTGGCCTGCCTGGCGTTGTCGGCGTTTTGCCTGACGGTGGAGCTGAGCTGCTCCATCGACGCCGCTGTCTCTTCAAGGGCCGATGCCTGCTCTTCGGTGCGGGCGGACAGGTCGTTGTTGCCCTGGGCGATCTGTGCCGATGCGGTGGCCACGCCCTCGGCGTTCTGTCGCACGTCGGAGACGACGTGCCCGAGGTTGTCGTTCATCGTGCCGAGCGCGCGCAGCAGCTGCCCGATCTCGTCGCGGCCAGTGACCTGCACCTTCGAGCTGAGGTCGCCTGCGGCGACCGACTCGGCCAGTCGCAGGGCCGCCTTGACGGAGGCCGTCGTCGTGCGCGCGATCGTCCACATGATCCACAGCGTCAATGCCGACAACACGGCGGCGCCGACCAACAGCGCGATGAGTCCGAAGCGTGCCGCCTCGACGGTTTGCTGCAACTGCGTGCCCAGCGCGGTGACTGCGGTGTCGACCAACGCGAACTGCGCGTCGATGACGCGCGTCGTCAAGGTCAGGTACTCCACCGCGGAGAAGGCCAACTTGTCGGTACGCACGATCTTCTCGTCCACCAGGGTCAAGCCCTCCTCGACCGCGGCCTGCGCCGCAGCCAGCGGGGCAGCAATCGCAACGCGGATCGCCGGGTCGCTCTGGATCGCCAGTTCGAGCGCCTTGTTTGCATCGCGGTAGTTTGTCCGAGCCTGACTCACCAGCGCCGCGAGCCGGGTCTTGTCCTCGGGTGTGGCCTCGCCCTTGGCCAGCAGCGGCGCGCCGCGTGCGCGCAGCTGGCCGAGCGCTTCGGTCAGCCTGGGCAGGTGCGTCAGGACGCCGTTTTGCAGGAAGTAGAGGCTGGCTTCGGGGTGAAGCACGATGCCGGAGACAATGGCGATGTCCTCGAGCATCGACAACTGCTCGGCGATCAATGCGGTGTGGCGGGCGTAGCTCTGTGGGACGGCGAGGCTCTTGTTGGCAACGCTGGCGGCCAGCGACTGCCATTCGGTGGCAATGCGCTCGACCAGCGCCACCAGTTTCGGGTCGCCCAGCGTCGCAGCCGACCCCTGGGCTTTGGCCAGAGCTCGCTCCACTTCGGCCTGTTTGGATTGGCGCGGCCCGGCCAGCGATTCATTGCCGCCCAGCAAGACAGCCGACTGGCCGCGGTGGTGCTGCGTGAGCTGGATGAGCTTGAGCGTGTCTTCGGCGGGTTTGACCCCGAGCAGCTCGGACTGCGCAAACCGCAGATCGGCCAGGTTACTGCTGACCGTCATGGTCAGCTTCACCGAAATCATCACCGCCACGATCAGGCCGATGAGCAGGAACTTGTGCGCCAGTTTCAGGTTGGCAAGGAATGATTTCATTTGGAATGTCCGACAGCCTTGTTGGGGTTCCGCGCAGCTGGGTTCACTGAAGGGTCTGCTCGACCAGCCCCATCTCGGGGTTGGACATCAGTTTTTCGATATCGATCAGGATCAGCATGCGGTCTCCGACCGCGCCGATCGCCAGCAGATGATCGCTCTGGATCGCCGAGCTGAACTCGGGCACCGCGCGCAGCTGTTCCGGGGTCAGTGCGATCACATCGGACACCGCGTCGACCACGATGCCCATCACGCGGGCGCCGATGTTGATCACGATGACGACGGTGAAGCTGTCGTAGCTGGCCTTGTCGAGGTTGAACTTCAAGCGCATGTCGACGATCGGCACGATCACACCGCGCAGGTTCACCACACCCTTGATGAACGGCGGCGCATTCGCGATGCGGGTGGGTTCCTCGTAGCTTCTGATCTCCTGCACGCGCAGGATGTCGATGCCGTATTCCTCTGGCCCGAGCTTGAAGGCGAGGAACTCGCGCAGCACCGTGGGGGCCAGGGCGCGCGCGCCGGTCCCCGCATTGGCAGTTCCTGAGAACGATGTGGAAGGGGTGGTGTTCATGGCTGAGGTTTCCTTTGATTCGTTCGCGTGCGCTGCACACTGGGTTCGACGGGCGATGCCTTCAAAACGAAGCCCAGGCGTCGTCGGTTCCGGTCTTGGCGAGCGGCGTCGTGTCGCTGCGCTTCACGCCAGCGGCGCCCGTCCTGGCAGGGTTCAACCGCGTGACGTTGGCGGCACGGTTCGGGCCGCGTCGCTCGACCGCGGTCGTGGCCTGGGTTGCGGCGGCCGTCCGGGTCAAAGGCGCTGCCCCAACCGAGGCGGGCGCATCGAGGGTCATGCCATCGAACGTGAAGACGGCCACCGCACCCGCCAATTGGTCGGACTGCAGCCGAAGGCTTTGCGCCGCGGCGGCACTCTGCTCGACGAGCGCCGCATTCTGCTGCGTCATGCGGTCGAGTTCTTCGACCGCGACGCTGATGCGATGCACGCCATCGGACTGTTCCGCCGCAGTCGAGCTGATCTGAGCGATCTTCTGCGACACATCGTGCACGGCGCTGACGATCTCCTGCATGGTCAGACCCGCGGCCTCGACCTGGCGCGAGCCCGACTCGACCTTTTCCACCGAGGCACCGATCAGACTGGCGATTTCCTTGGCGGCTTTGGCGCTGCGTTGCGCGAGCGAGCGCACTTCGCTGGCCACGACGGCGAATCCACGTCCCTGCTCACCGGCGCGCGCCGCTTCCACCGCAGCGTTGAGCGCCAGAATGTTGGTCTGGAACGCGATGCCGTCGATCACGCCGACGATGTCGACAATGCGCTGCGAGCTGGTGTTGATCACGTCCATGGTCGACACCACCTGCGCCACGGCGGCGCCGCCGCGTTCGGCCACGCTGGCCGCCCCGTCGGCGAGGCGGTGCGCGATGCTGGACGCCTCGGAGCTCTGGGTCACGGCGCCGGCCAGTTGCTGCATGGCCGCGACCGACTGCTGCAGGTTCGCTGCGGTCTGTTCGGTGCGCTGGCTCAGGTCGTGGTTGCCACTGGCGATTTCAGAACTCGAATGGCGAATCGAATCGGCCGCAACGCGCACCGACTGGATTGAGCGCTGCAGCTGCTGCGCCATCGCGCCCAGCGCTGTCAGCACATCACCCAATTCGTCGCGGCGGCTCGTTGCAGCGTCCACCGTGAGCCGCCCTGCCGCCACCGCATCAGCGATGCGCGCGGCGCGCTTCAGGTCGGCCACCAGCTTGCGCTGCGACCACCAGGTGAGCGCGACTGCCAGTGCCGCGGCCAGCACGGCGGCCAGCGTCAGCGCAGCGGCGAGTCGGTCGCGGCGCGTGTTCGACGCCGCGACAGCGTTGTCGGAATGCGCTTCGATGCGGGCCGACATGGCAGCCAAGGTGCGCGCCAGTTCATTGAAACTCGCATCCGCGCCCTGCATCGCCGCAATGCCGGTGTTGGGGTCGACCGAAGACAGATCGATCGCCGCATCGGCCTGCGCCAGGTACTTGTCGACCTGCTTGTCGCTGCGGGCCATCGATTCGCGGAGTTCGGTGTCGACGTCGCTATCGGGCACGGCAGCCGCGATGGCGCGCTTCACGGCACCGGCCTGGCGCGCCAGGTCCGCGCGCGCGGCCTTGACCTTCGCCTCGTCGAGCGAACCGATCAAGGTGACGGTGCGGTACACGCCGGCATGCACCTGCCCCAGCTGCTCCTGCACCGACGTGATGGCGCGGAACTGCTCCAGGTTGCCCTTGAAGATGACCTGATTGGTCGCCGCTTCACGGCCCATCATCAGGGTGTTGGCCTGGCCCGCAGCAAAGACGACCAGCGCCGTGAGCAGCGGCGCGGCAAGCAATTTGGTGCCAAGCTTCATGAGGTTCCCGATCGGTGGCGAGTCGCAGCGGGGCCGTGGCTATTTGTAGATGCCGCCGCAAACCACCGAGTCATCGAGCTTCTCGCAGTACATGCTCTTGGGCTCGATTTTCTTGTTGGTCGGGTTGGTGAACTTGTAGTCCTGCCAGAACGTGCCCTTGCTTTGGGCCAGCTCGACCCGTTCCTTGACGAAGGCCTTGCCGTCCACATCCTTGAGTTCAATCAGGTTGCGGCCGATCATCTTTTCATTCGCGCCGTGCGCGAGCACCACACCGTCGAGGCCATAGACCACGAGGTAGAGGTCGCGATCATTGAATTGACCCGCCTTGTTGCTGATGGTGGCGTAGCCCTTGTCCTTGCCGTTCGCCTTGATGAAGGCCGTACCCTTCTTCACCATTGCGGTGGCTTCGGCTGCGGTGGCGCCGCCGGCTTCCGCAGCCACGCCCGACACAAACACGGCGGCACTCGCCGCGGCCAGGAGATTCAGGATCATTCGTTTGGAAAGCATGGTGTTCCTTCTGGGTTGAGTAGCGTTGCGCCGGAAGCCGGCATTCAGTGACGGGACCGCCGAACCAGCGAGCCGATATCGAGAATCAGGGCGACCCGTCCGTCGCCCATGATGGTCGCGCCCGACACGTCGGTGACGCGTCGGTAGTTGGATTCGAGGTTCTTTACCACGACCTGCTGCTGGCCGAGCAGGTCGTCGACGAGCAGCGCAACACGCCCGCCCTCGGCCTCCACCACGACCATGATGCCGCCGGCGGCGTCAGGATCGACGCGCGGCACGCTGAAGACCTTTTCCAATTCCAGCACCGGCATGTATTCGTCGCGCACCATCACGACACGGCCGCTGCCGCCCACCGTCTTGACGACGTCGGGGCGCACCTGGAACGACTCCACCACCGAAGCGAGCGGCAGGATGTAGACCTCGTCGCCCACCCCTACGCTCATGCCGTCCATGATGGCCAGAGTAAGCGGCAGCCGCACCTTGACACTCATGCCGCAGCCTTCGGCCGAATCGATCTCGACGGTACCGCCCAACGAGGTGATGTTCTTGATCACGACGTCCATGCCCACACCGCGCCCCGACACATCGGTGACCACCTCCGCGGTGGAAAAGCCGGCGGCGAAGACCAGGTTCCAGACTTCGTTGTCGGTCATCGAATCGGGCGCGTCGATGCCTTTTTCGCGCGCCTTCTTCAGGAGTTTTTCGCGCGACAGGCCCTTGCCGTCGTCGCGAACCTCGATCACGATCGAGCCGCCCTGGTGCGAGGCGCTGAGCGTGATGGTGCCGTGTTCCGATTTGCCCTTCGCAAGCCGCTCGGACGGCGACTCGATGCCATGGTCGCAGCTGTTGCGCACCAGGTGGGTCAGCGGGTCGGTGATCTTCTCGACCATGCCCTTGTCGAGTTCGGTCGACTCGCCCTTGGTCACGAAGTCGACCTTCTTGCCCAGCTTGGCGGCCAGGTCGCGCAGCATGCGCGGGAACCGGCTGAACACTGTCGACATCGGGATCATGCGGATGGCCATCACGCACTCTTGCAGGTCGCGCGTATTGCGGTCCAGGTCGGCCAGGCCCTTGGCGAGCTGCTGGTACAGGCCCGCATCCACCTTGGCACCGGTCTGCGCGAGCATGGCCTGCGTGATCACGAGCTCACCCACCAGGTTGATGAGCTGGTCGACCTTGTCGACCGACACGCGCAGGGTCGTCGCTTCTGCGCTCGCTGCGGTGCTGTCGGCCTTCACGGCCTTGGGCCGGGCCGAGGCCGGCTCGGCCATGACCGGCGCGGCGGCCGAAGCGGCCGGCGCAATCGCGGGAGCCCCTGGCGCATTGTCGAAAAACCCGAATCCGACGTCGGAAGGCTCGGGTGCTGCGTCGAGCGGCGCGCCCGGCGCACCAGCATGCCAACCATAGCCAGGGCCGAACGGCAACAGCTGCACCTGTTCGCGTGCCACATGGAACGTGAACAAGTCCAGCAGGTCATCGTCACTGCTGGTGGTGGTGACCTTGAAGCGCCGCATCGAATCGGCCGCCTGGCCGCCGTCGATGGGTTCGATCCGGCCCAGGTCAATGACTTCGCTGAAAAGTTCGACCAGGCTGTTGGCCTGTTTCGGGTCGGTCAGCGGGCCGACGCGCAGTTCGAGAACACGCTCGTTCGACGCTGGCGCCGCGCCTGCCGCCGGCGCTGCCATCGGGGAAGCAGCGGTTGGCAAGGGAACGCGGGCCGACACGGCAGGACCCTCCGCGCGCGCGACCGGTGCCGTGGTCCCGTCCGCCCCCGCTGGCCTGCCGTCGGCCATGGCCCGAATGTGGATGCGCAATTCGGTCGTGTCGACCTCGCCGGCGCGCCGACCATGCTGGTGCGCAGAAAGCATTTCGCGCAACGCGTCGCCCGCCTGCAACAACACATCCACCATCGGTGCACTGGGCATCAGTTCATGGCGGCGCAGCTTGTCGAGCAACGACTCCATCTGGTGTGTGAGCTCGGCGACATCCTTGAAGCCGAAAGTCGCCGCGCCCCCCTTCACCGAATGTGCGCATCGAAAGATCGAATTCAGTTCTTCGTCGTCGGCGGCCGCGATATCGATGCCCAGCAGCTGCTGCTCCATGCGTGCCAGGTTTTCTTCGGCCTCTTCGAAGAACACCTGGTAGAACTGGCTCAGGTCGATGCCGGCATCGCCCGCAGCGCCCTCGGAGTGGGAATTGGACATGGTCGCTTTTCGTTACGGGTGCGGGCAGCGGGCGAGCAAACTAGCGCACCACTTTCCTGATGACTTCGATCAGCTTGACCGGGTCGAACGGCTTGACCAGCCAGCCCGTGGCGCCGGCACCGCGGCCGGCCTGCTTCATTTCGTCGCTAGACTCGGTGGTGAGGATCAGGATCGGCGTGCTCTTGAACTTGGGGATGGCGCGCAGCTTGCGGGTCAGGCCGAGGCCGTCCATGCGAGGCATGTTCTGGTCGGTCAACACCAGGCTGAAGTCGCGCTGGCCCGCCTTCTCCCAGGCGTCCTGGCCATCGACGGCCTCGACAACGTTGAAACCGGCGTTCTTCAAGGTGAACGAAACCATCTGGCGCATCGAGGCTGAATCATCGACGGCAAGGATTGAGTGCATCGTTTTCTCCGGGAAACAGGTTGTTTTTCGGACAAATTCCGGAAAACTTGAAAGGTTTGGGTGTCAGAACAACTCGACGGAGCCAGCGTCCATCTCGTCTTGGGTGACCGGGTTGGGACGCAGCGGCGCCTCTTCGATCACCGTTTCGCCGTCCTCGTCGTCGCCCATC
>JBJXEJ010000155.1:0-6565 GCA_046154125.1 Rhizobacter sp.
GCTCGAGCGCCACCGCCAGGTCGTTGGCGAGCATCAGTGCCGCAGAGTCGCGGATCGAGGCCAGGATCGTCCGTCGCGCGCTGCGCAGCAGTTCATCGCACTCACGTTCGGACCGCAGCACGTTCCATGATGCGGCGAGGAAAGCATCGCTGTCGGTGGCATCGCTGCCGGCCCCGAAGCGGCGCGCGATGGCCAGAGCCTTGATGTGTTCCTGCGTCGCCGATAGCACCGATTGCGCCAGCCGGGACAGGATGTGATGCACGTCGGCATTCCAGCCTTGGCGGTGGTCCTCGGCGATCAAGCTCATCAGGAACGCTGCCTCCTCGAGCGCATCGACAACGTCGTCCGAGAGCTCGAGCAGCCGCGCGAAGGGTTGCCAGCGTCGTTGACGCTGGGCGCGGTCCCGGGCACGCATCACCAGGTGATCGGCTCGGCGCTCCCAGACCTTGGCGCGCGCCGCCAGCGCGCGTGCAGACTTGCCGGAGGCCTTGAGGTCACCCTTGCCGCCAGCCGCAGTCACGTCGTGAGCGAGGCCGTCGCTGACCGCCTGTGCCAGTGCGTGGCAGTAGGCCGCGTGCTCGTCGATGAGGTCGAACTCGCTGCTGCGCTGTCGCATGCGCCTGTCTAGCAGCATCCGGATCTCATCGGCGACCAGCGCTGCGGGTTGGTCAGCCAGCAGCGCCTTGCTTGCGAGGCACAGCACCTCTATCAGGAAAGCTCGGGCGTCTTCCATGCCCAGAACCGTGTCCAGCCGGTCGCCGATGCGGAACGCGCCTTCTCCTGCCGACTGCATGGCTGCGAAGATGACCAGATCCCCACCCGCCTTGAGCCAGGCCATGTGACCGGCGTCGAGCCGAGCCACTTCGCGCAGCACCTCAATGGCTTCGGCTTTACCGACGAATGGCAGCAAGCGTTTGCGCGCGCGGTTCCAGTCGATCAGGAACACGATTCGCGACGCGATTCCTTCGAGCGCCTTGTCGAGCGCCGCGTCGTTGGCAAACGAGAAATGCGCAGTGCCGAACGTGTAGGCATGGCCGTCGTTCAGTGCGGTGTCGACCCTGGATTGCGTGTCAGCCCACTTCGCACCGAACGGTGCGAGCAAGGTCTGGAAGAATTCGAAGCGTCGGCGGTGCAGATCCGAATAGTTCAGCGTGATCGATTTGCCTTCGATCTGCACGACGAGCACATGCGCATCGTTGGTTCCAATGTCGTTTTGCAGCAGAAGTCGCCTGCCATCGCGGGTGGCGGCAGTGTCGAGCCCGGGGTGGTCGAACTTGAGCGGCGCGGTGCGGTTCAGGCCTCGCATGAATGCTTCCACGCGGGGGCGATCGGCCGGTTGCAGTTGCCAGACATGCGCGCCGCCAATTTCTTCGTTCGTCAAGCTGCTCGCCAGGCGATTGAGCTGCTTGTGCAGGTCCATCACCAGCAAGTGAAAGCTGTCTCCTTCGAAGTTCGGTCGATCGCGATCGTGCCCGCGCTTGCCTTCCGTCAGCGACCGAAGCTGATCGCTGGTGAGTGTCTCGCCGCCGGCACGCTTGCTGCCAATCGTCGTGAGCCAGTCGAGCCAATGTCTCACTCGGGCGCTCGGATCATCGCCCTTGGGAGGCACTTCAAGCAGCGGCCGTGCCATCACGCCCAGGTCCTCCGCCAGCCGCTGCGCCAGCCGCGGCAAATCAGGAACCAGCAAGGCGTCGTCGACCCGCGAGCATGCGGCTGGCAGATCGCGCAACCAGCGCCGCTCCGCGCCGACCACAGACGTCTCTTGTCCCAGATCCAGCGGCTCGGCCTCAGGGTGAGCAGCGTGTGCTGCCGCAGCCTGCAGGACTGTCAGGTACAGCTTCAGGCGGTCGTTGGCGGCCAGCGCGGCCTTGATCCAGGCGGGGAGCAACAGTGTGCTCGGTCCCATGGCGGCGACGGCGTCGGACTTCTGCATCTGAGATGTACTCGGTTTGGAGATGCGATTGAGTCTGGGCAGTGCGCATGACCATTTCGTGGCAAACGCGAGCTCTGCACGCGCGCTTGATTTGGATCAAGGCCAGGAGCACATCGAACCTCGAATCGATCGCAAAGTACGCTGGCGTACAGACCGCCCTGCGTCATGAAGTGCAGAGCTTTCATGCTGCTGACCACGGCATGGACGCTGTCGCCATCACGAGCGACGGAAGCAGGAGCCGGCGCATGCCCCCGGGGGTCGTCGCCGTGTGGAATGGGCCTACCGCCTGGCTTGAAACATGCCGCGTGAGTCTCGTTTGTATTCGCCTGGCTCGGCGATCGAACCACCCGCGGTCGTGGCTGGTTGATATGCGCAGTCGAGGTCACAGCCTGCTGTTCTGCAACCTCGCTCGGCTGCTGCTCGTGACCGATCCCGTCAATTGCACGAACTTGTCCGGTCGTCTTCGGCTGCGATCGAAGCGCTGCTCCTTAAGGAGTACCCAGAATGCAGTCCGATTCAGAGGCGCGCGGCGCCCAAATTTGCACCCGTACCGCGTGCTTCTGACTTCACCAAGCGCGCCGTCGTTGATTGCGTGCGTCCGGGCGAAATTTGCGAAGGCCGTGGACCTGCCGTCGTCCTCGACCGCCGTGGCGGCCGACGGTGTGTTGCTACCGAACAGCTGGGAGAGCGCAAAGCCGCTGAGGTGGCTGAACTAGGGCGCCACGGCGTAGTCGTGAACCAACGCAAAGCGCCTGTGCTGCTCGATCGTCAGGTTGACGCGCTGACCGGCTTTCAACGACTCCAAGCCCACGCCGCGCGTACTCCGTGTGACGGTCCATTCGCGTTGGTCGTCGCCGACAAGATAAGCCAGACCGAGCCCGGGCAACACACCCTCGACGGTGGCAGTCACGGTTGATGTGGACGTGATGCGGTTCGGCATGGATGCGCTCTAGTGATTTGGGGGAGCCGTTGAAGTATGAATTCTTGGTGTCCGGCTGTCACTATTTTGAGGGGAAACCCTTGCTGGTGTCTGGCGGGGGCACATCGCCTTGACGTGTACCTGTTGACGTTCGCGTCATGCCGCCGATTGCTCTCGTCACGCCTCGATGATGACCTTCAGTGCCTTGGTGTCGGCCGCATTGCCGAAAGTCTCGTAGGCCTGCAGGATCTGGTCAAGCTTGAAGCGATGTGTGATCAGCTTGCCGGCATCGATGCGCTTGGACTGCACAGTCTTGAGCAACATCGGAATCGTCACTGTGTCGACCAGGCGCGTGGTGATCGTCACGTTGCGTGACCACAGCCGCTCCAGGTGAAGGTCGACCTTCACGCCATGCACACCCACGTTGGCGATGGTGCCGCCGGGCCCGATGATGTCCTGGCATAACTCGAAGGTGGCCGGGATGCCCACCGCTTCGATGGCGGTGTCCACGCCGCGCCCGCCGGTCAGCTTCATCACCTGCTTGGCGGCCATGCCATCGCTGCTGTTGACGATCTCGGTCGCTCCGAAGCGCTGGCTCACCGACAAGCGGTTGTCGTCAAGGTCGATCATGATGATCTGCGACGGAGAGTAGAACTGCGCCGTCAACAGTGCTGCCAGACCGATCGGCCCGGAACCCACGATGGCGACGCTGCCTCCCACCTGCACTTTGCCGTTGAGGACACCGCACTCGAACCCAGTGGGCAGGATGTCGCTGAGCATCACCAGCGCTTCTTCGTCTGCACCGACAGGTATCGGATACAGGCTGGTGTCCGCATGAGGGATGCGAACGAATTCGGCCTGAGTGCCGTCGATGAGGTTGCCCAAGATCCACCCGCCCGTTGTGCAGTGCGAATACATGCCCTTGCGGCAGTACTCGCAGCGGCCACAGGCGCTGATGCAGGAGATCAGCACCCGGTCTCCGGGCTGGAAGGTCGTGACCGCCGCACCCACGGCTTCGATGATGCCGATACCTTCGTGACCCAGGACCGTGCCCGGCTTGCAAGTGGGCACATTGCCTTGGAGGATGTGCAGGTCCGTACCGCAAATGGTTGTCTTTGTGATTCTTACCACCGCGTCGGTTGGCGCCTGGATGGTGGGTTTGGGCCGGTCTTCCAGATTCTTCTGGCCGGGGCCTTTGTAAATGAGGGCTTGCATCGCGCGATCCTTGGGCGTTGAGTCAACCTGATTCGCCATCTCGCGACGCAAGATTTTGATCAAGAAGGACGGTGCAACCGATCCAAATCCGGGTCTGTGCGCTGGCATACGGGGAGGTGGGAATTCGATCCGCGATGGCTGGAGTGAGTGCCGGCGCATGCCGATCGCTTTGGCGTGCGGAGCCGGCGCTCGTCTTGAGTGGGTCAATCTGCAGAGTCCGCTTCAGCGGACTTCCATTCCCCCAAAACGATTTGAGCTGAAATCCTCGGCCGACGCGTTCTGGCTGGATCCTTCATCGATCTCCAGTTCCATCCCCGGCGCTGCCCGAGTGATTTCCGCGACCGTCAGCAGCCTCGGATCCAGCCTGTCTGCCACGCCGAGCGCCCAAGCCCGCCATGTGTCCAGGCCCGGGCTCACCTTTTCGTCCCCGCCCATCGCCGCGACGAGGACGCGAATCTCGTCCGACTTGCGCAGTCGATCGGCCAGTCCCAGCAAGTGATCGAGTCTGGCCTTCTCGATCCGCGCCAACTCCTCGGCCTTCTTGCGTTCGGCCTCCCGCTGGAGCCGAAGCGCTTCCGCTTCCTGCCGCTGCCTTTGCTCGATGAGCCAGTCTCGATGCCGCAGTTGCCCGGCGCGATAGCGCATCTCGGCCAGCACCAGGAGGTCAACCGCAATCTGTGGCAACTGCTGCTCGAGCGTGCTGTCGCTCGAGTCCGACCACCGGCAAATCGAGTCAGGAAGGTCAGACCCGCCGGCAGCGTCCAGGATCAGGGTTTCTCGATGTGGGTCGGCCAGATTCAAGGTGGCTTCATGGCGTCGCGGGACCGCAGCGCCCTTCCCGGACAGCGTGATGCAAACGTGCGTGTCAGCCACGGTGAGGGTGGTGCTCAGATCTTCCCTGTTCACGCGGCCCGAGCAACCCACCCTGTCCATGATCAGCAGCAAGGCGTTGATGATTTTCAGACGTCGTTGTGCGGCCGGGCTGACGAACAGCGGCTTCTTCCAGGCATAGGGAGTTCTTGCGACTTCCGCTCGCCTCAGCTCCTCATCGGCCCGCAGCTTCTCGATATCCGGGGCCATCCGATCGAAGCCGCGCGGAACCGAACACCTGCCCAGTGCGAGCAACGCCCGCGCTCGCACGACCTCTGACGTCTCCAGGAACACGGGCACCGGCGGTATCTCGATCGGATCCGCACCCGATCCGTGCCAGTACCGTCGTGGGTCCGATCCCAGAGTCACCTCGTCGTTCTGACCGAAGCCGCGAGGCGGAAGTGCAGGGCGCACCGAGCCTTTTCCGGCGGCCGCGCGAGCCCAGTAACCTGGCGGGGGAACCGGGATATTGGCCCGCACGCAGGCCTTGCGGATCCAGACGTCGGAGACGCCCAGCTTCTTGGCCAGACTCAGCCGGGACTCGGCCCAGACCAGTTCGTAAAGCTCGCGGCGTGAAAAGGTCTCCATGTGTCGACGCGCTGGGTGGTTGCAACGGATCAGGATTGTTCCTGCACGCGGGGCGGTCGCCTCGACCCCAAGGCCTCATGAGCCAGCTTTGACGCGTTTCTCAACAGCCTCTCGTCTTTCGTGGTGAGGTGAAAATCGTCGAGAGAAATGGCATATATTGCCATTTGTTGACATGACTGGTGCCCTCGCACCCAAGGAGGTTCTTGTGCAAAGCATGAACATATCGCTGCCGGATCCCCTCAAGCAGTTCGTGGACGGGCAGATCTCGACCGGGCGCTACAGCAGTGCCAGCGAGTACGTTCGTGAGCTCATTCGCGCTGACGAAAAGCGCAAGGCCGCAGAACAACTCGAAGCCAAGCTCCTGGAAGGACTGAATGGCGCCGAGAGCGGGCTCACCGCTGCCGATTGGAGTGCGATCAGAACGGAGGCCTTGGCCAAGGTTCAGGCGCGCAAGCAGCGGCGCTGATGCTCCCGCTGCGGCACCGCGAAGCGGCCAGGCGTGATCTGGTCGAGCACTTTGTGTACCTGGCAGAGAACGCCGGGCTGGACGTTGCCGAGCGATTTCTGACCTGTGCAGAAGCGAGCTTTTCTGACCTTGCCCGACAACCGCTGATCGGTGCTCCCCTCGCGCTTTCACATCCCGAACTGGCGGGCATGCGCAAGTGGCGCATCAAGGATTTTGACAATCACCTCGTCTTCTACCAGCCGCGCCCCGACTGCGTGTCGATCGTGCGGGTGCTGCATGCGTCAAGCGACTGGTGGAGCCTCCTGGGGCTTGAGGAGTGAAATCCAGGGGCGCTTTGAGGCATTCCGACTTATCCCTGTTAATTCCCTGTTCCGTGATTCGGCTGAAACAGGAAATCGTCCGTAACCCATTGATCTGACAGGCAGAAAGTGAGCTTCTGCCGTGGGTCGAGGGCGATTTCCGCGCAAATTCCCTGTAAATTTCCCTGTTAACAGGCGCCGCGCTGAGACGGGTTCGCTCTTGACTGTGCCCACCGCCTGCAAGACCGAGCCCTCCCTAGCGGAGGGCTTTTTCT
>JBJXEJ010000156.1:0-7915 GCA_046154125.1 Rhizobacter sp.
GCGACTATACATCGCTTTCTTATCTGATGTCAATCCAGTGAAAGAGAAATAACCCTCCACCACCTCTTGAACCTCACCTCGCTGCCTGCAATCAACCGCTAGCAGCGAAGCCCTCGACTGTAGCACAACTTTGAGTCATGCGTTAAAACTGGTGGGCGGTGCAGGGTTCGAACCTGCGACTTCCACCGTGTGAAGGTGGCACTCTACCGCTGAGTTAACCGCCCGGTAGATCTTCATGCTGCCTTCAGAGCGACGCCGGTCAACAACGACCCTGCTGTGCGTCTCTAGCGCAGCCAAAGATTATTCCACAGTCTGAGACCACAGTGCTCCGGACTTGGAAGCCTTCTGCAGAAGATCGATCATGGCCTGGTGGTCGACTGACTCTTGCTCCTGGGCGAGGAGCACGGGCAGCGAAAACTGGCTGAGATCCGTCGCTTCAACGACTTCAACCACGACCGGGGCATCTTCCACTTCGACAACAAGCGGCTTCTGCCCCCGCGTCATGCGCACGTAGACCTCGGCGAGCAAGCCTGCGTCAAGCAAGGCGCCGTGCAGTGACCGGTTGCTGTTGTCGACTTCCAGCCGCTTGCACAGTGCGTCCAGCGAGTTCGCCTTGCCGGGGAACAACTCCCTGGCCATCGTCAGGCTGTCAGTGATCTTGTCGACGTGCGTCGCGAATTTCCGCCGGTCCAGTCTTGCAAGTTCGTGATCGAGGAAGCTGAGGTCGAAGCCGGCGTTGTGGATGACCACCTCAGCACCATCGACGAAGTCAAGCAGTTGACTTACCACCGTTTCGAACAAGGGCTTATCGCTCAAGAAATCGTCGGTGAGTCCGTGGATTCGCAGCGCATCGGGATGGCTGGACCGCTGTGGATTCAGATACAGATGCAGGTTGCGGCCAGTGAGGCGCCGATCGACCAGTTCTACGCAGCCGATCTCGATGATCCGGTCGCCCGATGCGGGGCTGAGGCCGGTGGTCTCGGTGTCCAGGAAAACAAGCCTCATCGTCTTCGCTCGCGTAGGTTGTTATGCAGGGTCAAGCTGCAGCCGACTTTCGAGCCGGTGCGACGAATCGTTGCTGCCAGCCCAGCCAGACCAAGAGAATCCCGGTCGCGACCATCGGCACGCAGAGCCACTGGCCCATGCTCATGTCGAAAGCCAGCAGGCCCAGGAAACTGTCCGGTTCGCGGAAGTACTCGACGACGAAGCGAAACGCACCGTACCCGATCAGGAAGGCGCCCGAAACGACCCCGAGATTGCGTGGCTTTCGCGAAAAGATCCACAGCATCGCGAACAGCAGCAAGCCTTCGAGCATGAACTGATACAGCTGCGAAGGGTGCCTCGGAACGTTCACGCCCGACTGCGGGAACACCATCGCCCAGGGCAGGCCGGGGTCGGCCTCGCGACCCCAGAGTTCGCCATTGATGAAGTTGCCCACGCGACCCGATGCCAAACCGGTTGGCACGCACGGCGCGATCAGGTCCGTGACCTCGAGGAAGTGCATGCCACGCGAGCGCGCGAACAGCCACATCGCGCCCAGCACGCCAAGCAACCCGCCATGGAAGGCCATCCCACCCTTCCACACCGCGAACACTTCGAGGGGGTGGACTGCGTAATACCCCGGCTTGTAGAAGACCACATAGCCCAGCCGCCCGCCGATCACGACTCCCAGCACGCCGTAGAACAGCAGATCTTCGACATCGCGACGCGTCCAGCCGACGCATGCGAATTGCGGTTGGCCCGTGCGCAGCGTCGCGAGCCACAGGAACAGGCCGAATGCGACCAGGTAGGTGAGCCCGTACCAGTGAATCGCGATCGGCCCGATTTGCACCGCGATGGGGTCGAACTGTGGGTGCACAAGCATGTCGTCGATCGCTTCCGGCCAGAACAACGGACCATGATAAGCGGCGGGCTATGATCGAAAACCGCTCCGGCGCCACCGAGCGTGACCCCGTCAAGGCCCGGTTCCATTCACCCCGAAAATTCGATCGATCGAGACTCCGATGAGCATCAACCGCCGCTCCAAGAACATCACCGAAGGCGTCGCCCGCGCGCCGAACCGTTCGATGTACTACGCCCTCGGATACGAGGAAGGCGACTTCAAGAAACCGATGATCGGCGTCGCCAACGGGCACTCGACGATCACGCCGTGCAACTCCGGTCTCCAGAAGCTGGCCGACGCCGCTGTCGCCGGCATCGAAGCCGCGGGCGGCAATGCGCAGATCTTCGGCACGCCAACGATCAGCGACGGCATGGCGATGGGCACCGAAGGCATGAAGTACAGCCTGGTGTCGCGCGAGGTGATTGCCGACTGCATCGAGACCTGTGTCGGTGGTCAATGGATGGACGGCGTGCTGGTGGTCGGTGGCTGCGACAAGAACATGCCCGGCGGCATGATGGGAATGCTGCGCGCCAACGTCCCCGCCATCTATGTCTACGGAGGCACCATTTTGCCCGGCCGATACAAGGGCCAGGACCTGAACATCGTCAGCGTGTTCGAAGCAGTTGGCCAGTTCAGCGCCGGCAACATGAGCCAGGAAGACTTCTGCCAGATCGAACGACACGCGATTCCTGGCAGCGGTTCTTGCGGAGGGATGTACACCGCCAACACGATGAGTTCGTCGTTCGAAGCGCTCGGCATGAGCCTGCCGTTTTCGTCGACGATGGCCAATGTGGAGGGCGAGATCGTCGCGACGACGGCCGAGGCGGCACGGGTGTTGGTCGAGGCGGTGAAGAAGGACCTGAAACCACGCGACATCGTCACGCGCAAATCGATAGAGAACGCAGTCGCAGTGATCATGGCGACGGGCGGTTCGACAAACGCCGTGCTGCACTTTCTGGCGATTGCGCATGCGGCCGAAGTGGAATGGTCGATCGACGACTTCGAGCGGGTGCGCCGCAAGGTGCCGGTCCTGTGCGACCTCAAGCCCAGCGGTCGATACCTGGCGATCGATCTGCACCGCGCCGGCGGAATTCCGCAAGTGATGAGAACCTTGCTGGCTGCGGGCCTGCTGCACGGCGACTGCATGACCATCACCGGCAAGACGGTCGCCGAAAACCTGAAAGACATTCCTGACGTGCCGCGCGCTGACCAGGATGTCATCCGGCCGATCGGCAATCCGATGTACGCCGAAGGGCATCTGGCGATCCTGAAGGGCAACCTGTCTCCCGAAGGCTGCGTCGCCAAGATCACCGGCCTGAAGAATCCGGTGATCACCGGGCCGGCGCGCGTATTCGACGACGAGCAGTCGGCACTGGCCGCGATCATGGGCAAGAAGATCGTGGCTGGCGACGTGATGGTGCTGCGCTACCTCGGACCGAAAGGAGCCCCCGGAATGCCCGAGATGCTGGCTCCGACCGGCGCCCTGATCGGTCAGGGGCTGGGCGAATCGGTCGGGCTGATCACCGACGGGCGCTTCTCGGGAGGCACCTGGGGCATGGTGGTCGGCCATGTCGCACCGGAAGCATATGCGGGTGGCCTGATCGCGCTGGTGCACGAAGGCGACACGATCACGATCGACGCCCACACCCTGAGCCTGAACCTACACGTCAACGATGCTGAAATCGCAAGGCGCCGCGCAGTCTGGAAGGCTCCTGCACCTCGCTACACCCGAGGCGTGCTGGCCAAGTTCGCCAAGAACGCCTCAAGCGCCAGTTCGGGCGCCGTGCTGGACAAGTTCGAATAACGGCCGAGGGCGTCGCTCAGCGCCGCTGGCGACGCCCCTTTTCATCCATGCCGAGCGCTTCGAGATTGGTCTGGCGGCGCTGCCGCTTGCGCTCTTCCATCTTGTCCATCTCGCGGCGCTTGGTCCAGCCGGAACGGTCGGCAAAAGTCCACCAGGCGACGGCGCCGGCAAATGGCCACAGAACTGCCCAGTAAGACCACTGGCCTACCGGACCGAACTCGGCCAGCTTCATGGCCAGAAGCGCCAAGCCCAGCACGACAAGATACATGGGATTTCCTCCATCTTGGATCAACGGCATCCCGCGCCTGCACGACGCCAACACCTACAATTTCTGGAACCGAATGTAGCCCAGTGCGCGATCAGCTTCGGCGCTCGGCACGCAACCTTGAAAGCATGCAATGAAGCCCGTCGCCCTGATGTTTGCGCTCTTCACCGGCATCGCCGGCCCTGCTTTCGCGAGCGCCGATTTGGCACAGAAGAAGAACTGCCTGTCCTGTCACGCAGTCGACGCCAAGCGCATCGGCCCGGCATACAAGGACGTGGCGGCCAAGTATGCCGACAACAAGGACGCGCTGGCGACTCTGTCCAGCAAGGTGGTAAAGGGCGGCGGCGGCGTGTGGGGAGCCATCCCGATGCCGGCCAACCCGCAGGTGACCGAGGCCGAGGCCAAGGTTCTGGTGCAGTGGATCCTCTCGCTCAAATGATCCGCTGATCTCGCAGCGTTGAGGCACGCTTTCGGCAAAACAAAAAAGCACCGCGAGCGGTGCTTTTTTTCTGGCACACAGCAGCCCTCCTGGCCGCTGCGCAACGCGACACCTCAGTAGGCCTGACCCAGCTGATCCAGGATCGCCGGGTTCTCGAGCGTGCTGGTGTCCTGCGTCACCGCCTCACCCTTGGCCACCGAGCGCAGCAGGCGACGCATGATCTTGCCGGAACGGGTCTTGGGCAGGTTGTCGCCGAAACGAATGTCCTTCGGCTTGGCGATCGGGCCGATCTCCTTGCCCACCCAGTCGCGCAACTGCTTGGCGATGGCCTTGGCCTCGTCGCCGGTGGGGCGGGGACGCTTCAGCACGACGAAGGCGCAGATTGCCTCGCCGGTGGTGTCGTCAGGCCGGCCGACCACCGCCGCCTCGGCCACCAGTTCGGTGCAGCTGACCAGCGCCGACTCGATCTCCATCGTGCCCATGCGGTGGCCCGATACGTTCAGCACGTCGTCGATGCGGCCGGTGATCGTGAAATAGCCGGTGACCGCGTCGCGGATCGCACCATCGCCCGCGAGGTAGTACTTGCCCTGGAAGTCTTCTGGGTAGTAGCTCTTCTTGAAGCGCTCGGGATCGCCGTAGATCGTGCGGATCATGCTCGGCCATGGCTTCTTGACCACCAAGATGCCGCCCTGGCCGTTCGGCACGTCCTTGCCGGTCTCGTCGACGATCGCAGCCATGATGCCGGGGAATGGCAGGGTGCAGGAACCGGGCACCAGCGGTGTCGCGCCAGGCAGTGGCGTGATCATGTGACCACCGGTCTCGGTCTGCCAGAAGGTGTCGACAATCGGACAGCGACCGCCGCCGATATGCTCGTGGTACCACTCCCACGCTGCAGGGTTGATGGGCTCGCCCACCGAGCCCAGGATGCGCAGGCTGGTCAGGTCGTACTTGCGCGGATGCACCACCTCGTTCGATTCGGCGGCCTTGATCAGCGAGCGAATCGCGGTCGGCGCCGTGTAGAAGATGCTGACCTTGTGGTCCTGGATCATCTTCCAGAAGCGGCCAGCGTCCGGATAGGTCGGCACGCCCTCGAACACGATCTCGGTACCGCCAAGAGCCAAAGGACCATAGGCGATGTAGGTGTGGCCGGTGACCCAGCCGATATCGGCGGTGCACCAGAAGATGTCATCAGGCTTCAGGTCGAAGGTCCACTTGGTCGTCAGCATCGCGTGAAGCAGATAGCCGCCCGTAGAGTGCTGCACGCCCTTGGGCTTGCCGGTCGAACCCGAGGTGTAAAGCAGGAACAGCGGGTGTTCCGCGCCGACCCACTCGGGTTCGCAGATCGTCGGCTGGGCCGCCGTGATCTCGTGCAGCCACAGATCACGAGGGTTCCAGGCGACCTTTCCGCCGGTACGGCGGTAGACGATCACGTCCTTGACCGTATCGCACTGCCCCGAAGCCAGCGCGTCATCGACGATGGATTTCAGCGGAAGCGCCTTGCCGCCACGCAACTGCTCGTCGGCGGTGATGACCAATACCGCGCCAGTGTCCTTGATGCGGTCCTGCAGACTTTGCGCCGAGAAGCCGCCGAACACCACCGAGTGTGTCGCGCCGATGCGGGCGCAAGCCTGCATTGCGACGACGCCTTCAACGCTCATCGACATGTAGATGACGACGCGGTCGCCCTTCTTGATGCCACGGGCCTTCAGCGCGTTGGCGAGCTGGCAGGTGCGGGCCAGCAGTTCGCTGTAGGTGACCTTGGTGACCTCGCCGCCATCGGCTTCGAAGATGATCGCCACCTTGTCGCCCAGACCGGCTTCGACCTGGCGGTCGAGACAGTTGTACGAGGCATTCAGCGTGCCGTCCTCGAACCATTTGAAGAAAGGTGCGTTGCTTTCGTCCAGCGAGCGAGTGAATGGCGTCTTCCAGGCGACCATCTCGCGCGCCAGCCGGGCCCAGTAGCCGGCGTAATCGGCCTCGGCTTCGGCGCACAGCGCCCGGTAGCCGTCCATGCCGGACACATGGGCGTCCCGTGCCAGATCAGCTGGCGGAAGGTACTGTTTCACGGAAGTGGAATCACTCATCGTTGTCTCCTGTTTTGATCTGTTCTGGAGCAGTTCTTGTCGCCTGCTACACATCAAGCAGTGGGGCTGCAATCACCGGGCCACGACCATAGCGACACCCTCTTACGAACCGCTTACTCTGCGCCCGGCGCGGGCACGAGGGCCAGGACACGAACACTACAATGCGGCGCGAGTCGGCTGGCAGCCACGTCATTTCGACCCCGGGCCGCCGATTTCCCAGACCGCCGAGCCCACCCCATGAGCCTACCGACTCCGCAGTCCTCGTCGCAAAAGCTTCGCCCGCTGCCCGCTCTGATTTTTGCCAGCCGCTGGTTGCAACTGCCGCTCTACCTCGGGTTGATACTGGCACAGGGTGTCTATGTCTTCCATTTCTGGGTCGAGTTGCTGCATCTGATCGAAGCGGTATTCGGAAGCGAGAAGGCACTCACCGCGCTGGTCCAGAGCATCGGCTACCAGCTCCCGCCGATCAAGGACACGGCCGGACTGGTGATCGGGTACGAGGCACCGAAGCTCAACGAGACGGTGATCATGCTCGTCGTGCTGGCGCTGATCGACGTGGTGATGATTTCCAACCTGCTGATCATGGTCATCGTCGGCGGCTACGAGACATTTGTCTCCCGCATGGGACTCGAGGAGCACCCCGACCAGCCCGAGTGGCTGAGCCACGTCAACGCGTCTGTGCTGAAGGTCAAGCTTGCCACGGCGATCATCGGCATCAGCTCGATCCACCTGCTGAAGACCTTCATCAGCGCCGCCAATTATTCGGAGAAGGTGCTGATGTGGCAAACGCTGATCCACATCACCTTCCTGCTGGCGGCCATCGCGATCGCGGCGACCGATCGCCTGATGGCGCATGCAGCGCCATCCAAGGATCACTGACCGCCCCGGGGCCCGCCTCACTGGCCGGGGACCGCACCTCATCCAGTTCATTTCTCCTGCGCCCGAGATTCCAGCCATGACCACCATCCGCCACGACGACCTCGTCGAATCCATCGCCGCCGCGTTGCAGTACATCAGCTACTACCACCCGGCCGACTACATCGCCCACCTGGCCCGCGCCTACGCCAGCGAGCAGAGTCCGGCGGCCAAGGACGCGATCGCGCAGATCCTGACCAACTCGAAGATGTGCGCCGAGGGCCGGCGCCCGATCTGCCAGGACACCGGCATCGTCAACGTGTTCCTGAAGATCGGCATGGACGTGCGCTTCGAGGGCTTCAAGGGCAGCCTCGAGGACGCCATCAACGAAGGCGTGCGCCGCGGCTACCTGAACGCCGACAACACGCTGCGCGCCAGCATCGTGGCCGACCCGCAGTTCGAGCGCAAGAACACCAAGGACAACACGCCGGCGGTCGTCCACATGACGGTGGTGCCGGGCAACACGGTGGACGTGCAGGTCGCGGCCAAGGGCGGTGGCAGCGAGAACAAGAGCAAGTTCGTGATG
>JBJXEJ010000157.1:0-32405 GCA_046154125.1 Rhizobacter sp.
ACCACGATGGACCCGACCGTGCGCCGCCTGCTGCGCGTGCAGATCGACGACGCGATCGAAGCCGACCGTGTGTTCACGATGCTGATGGGCGACGAAGTCGAACCGCGCCGCGAGTTCATCGAGACGAATGCGTTGAGGGCGGCGAATATCGACGTGTAGACCGTGTAGGTTCTGCAGCAACAACGTGGGCTTGCGCACCTGTGCCTACTTGTTGCGTGCTGAAAATGGGCTTGCCGTGCTGTTGCCAGTGACCCAGCACGCCCGCGCTCCTCACGCCTGCCACACCCCATACCCCGCCTCCCGCAACCCGATCGCCAGCTCCACTTCCATCTCGCGCGCCGCCTCGTACGGCATCGGGTTGTAGACCGCGTACAGCGCCGGCAGCAGGTGCAGGCCGTACTCGAAGACGTAGCGGTTCGCCTGGATGCCGGCCTTGTGCTTGTCGAAGCGCAGGTCGGGGTCGAGGCCGGTCATGCCGACGTAGACGAACGGCTTGCCCAACTGGTGATCGGGGTTGGCCTTGCGGAAGCGGGGCTCGTTCCACACGCGGTCGTCGAGTTCGACGACATACACATGGTGGCGGTGCTTGGCAGCGCGGCGCGCGGGCCGCCTCGGGCGCTGCGCCAGCGTCACACCCAACCCTGGCGCCACTGGCTGGCGTCGGTCAGCTCGCGCCAGTGCAGCAAGAAGGCGCGCTTCGAGTGCACCGCCTCCAGCTCGACCTGATCGATGCGCACCTCGGGCGGCTCGGGCTCGATCACGCGGATCACGACGAAGTGCTTTTCCTTGTGTCGCGGCGCCACGGCCGTCCACTTGGTCAGCAGCAATTTCTTCGGGCTGAGCGGATTCTTCGACGGGGTGGTCATTCGAGCATGATGGCGCGAATGTCGAGTGCGAAACGACCCGCCTGACGGCCCGCGATCATCAGCCCGATCTGGCGGATGTGCGCCGGATCCAGCGCGGGCGCATCGGGCACTTGCCGCCCGCGGATGGTGGCCTTGAACGCGGGGATCGGCAAGCGGATGACGTCCCAGGCGTGCGCAGGTGGGCTGAAATCGGCCTGGTAGCTCAGCGCATCGAAGGCGTCGACCGTGAACAGGCACAGCTTGTATCGATGGCCGTCGCCGCGCGCCTCGATCACACAGTCGACAGCCCCCGGCACCCCGAACGAACCGGGGGCAGAGCGAACGCTCGCGAACCCGCCGTTCTGCTCCAACGACACCTCGCCTTCGAACGTGGCGTGGCCCGCAGCGTCGTGGCGCAGCCGACTGCGGGAGACACCGCCCATCACGCGGTCGTCGATGGCGCGCCAGCGGTCTGCGGCCTGGGTGGTGTCGAATCGGTACAGATCGCGGGGCTGCGCGTGGGTCATCTTCGAATTCTGATCGCAGCGCGTGCTGGCGTGGCTAGCGTCCTCGCCGGGAGTCGTCTCTCCAGCGGCCGTCGCCCGGCCCGCCGCGGTCGCGGTCGGAACCGTAGTCACGGTGGTCGCCGCGCCGGTGACCGCCGTCGTGATCGCCCCACCACAAAGGTCGAATGACACATCCGGTCAGGGACACGCCCACGATCACGGCAACACCGAGTCTGGCAAGAAGGCGAATGAGCTTCACGACGATCTCCTTGGTGACATGCAGAGTCACCTGAGACACCAACGTGCGGTTCACCTCGCTGTTGACCGCGAACGCCGGGTGCGACGTAAAGCTGATGTAAAGACGGTCAGCGGCCTCTCGGGTCAAGCGGGAAGCAGGCCGGGAGTCGCTCCCCACCGTCCCTGCTTGTCGACCCACACGACGCCCACGTTCCACTGCGTTGCCAGCGCCTCGATGCGCGCGGGCCCGGCCATGAACATCACCTTGGTCAGTGCATCGGCGCGCATCGCGGTGTCGGCCACCACCGTCACGCTGCTCAACGTGGGGGGCGAATCGCCGGTGGCCGGATCGATGATGTGATGGTGCCGGCGGTCGGCGCTGAAGATGCTTCGGTTGTCGGCCGAGGTGGCCATCGCCCGGCCATCGAGGCTCAGCGCGGTGAGCAGCCGGGCGGCGTCGTGCGGATCCTCGACGCCCACGGTCCACGGCTGGCCCCGGTCGTTGTGGCCGATGGCGCTGAACTCGCCGGTGTCGATCAGCGCGTGCTCGACACCTTGGGCCTGCAGCGTGGCGCGCACCGCATCAGCCGCGTAGCCCTGGGCGATGCCGTTGAGGGTGACGGCCATGCCCGAGCGCAGGAAACGCACGCGGTCGCGGCCGAGCTGCACCTGCTGCCAACCGGTGCGTGCCTGCGCCTCGATGCGCTCGGCGTCTGTCGGCAGGCGGCCGGCCTGGCGGGCGCGGTCGTAGGCGGACCACAGCGGCTGCACGGTCACGTCGAAGGCACCTCCGCTGCGTTCGTACACTCGCCGGGCTTCGCGCAGCACGGCCAGCAGGTGCGTACTTGGCGCGGCCAGCAGGCCGGTGCGGTTCAGTCGGCACAGCTCGCTGTCGTCGCGGTAGAGGCTCATCGACGCCTCGACCGCCTGCAGCGTGGCGGCCGCGGCGTCGAGCGCGCGGTCGGCCTGGGCCGCGTCGGCGTGCGCAGCGCGCAGCCGCACGGTGGTGCCCAGCGCCAGCAGCGGCCGGGTGCGCCATTGCAGGTCGGGCCGGGTCGCGCTGGCTGCACGTGTCAGCAGGGCGCTGCCCAGACCGAGGCTGGCGATCAGCAGGGTGCGTCGCTTCATCGAGGTTTCCTTGGTCATGGCGAGACGTGCATGGCAGGTGGATGGGCCGGGCCTGGCGGCAGCGCGTGCACCGGGATCACGCGGCCCTTGCGCGTGGCCATGATGCGCGGCGCGCAGAGCTGGTCACTGTCGTGGATGGCGACGCAGTCCATGCACTGGAAGCACTCGGCGTAGTCGATCTTGCCGACGGGCTCGATGGCCTGGTACTCGCACTTGTGGCGGCAGGTCTGGCAGGGCTGGCCGCATTCTGCGCGGCGCGGCAGCCAGTTCAGCAACCGGATGCGGCCCAGCACCGCCAGCCCTGCGCCCAGCGGGCACAAGTAGCGGCAGTAGGCCTTGTAGACGACGGCGTTGAGCGCCAGCAGCCCGACGGCCCATAGCAGGTAGGGCCACGAGCGATCGAACATCAGCGTGATCGAGGTCTTGAACGGCTCCACTTCCACCAGCCGGTCGGTCCACACGGGGCTGACGAAGGCGGTCACCACGATGGCCGCCAGCACGACGTACTTGAGCTTCTTCAACCGCGCATCGATGCGGGTGTGCAGCTTGAGTTGCGGCACGCGAGCCCATCGGGCGACCCTGGCGATGAACTCCTGCAGCGCGCCGAACGGGCACAGCCAGCCGCAGAAGGTGCCCCGTCCCCAGGCCACCAGGCTGATCGCGACGAAGGCCCACAGCATCACCGTCATCGGGTCGTACAGGAAGAAGTCGAGGCTGCGCCCGGCCATCAGCGCGTGGATCAACGCGGTGATGTTGACGATCGACAACTGCCCCTGCGCATACCAGCCGATGAACACCAGCGTGAACATCAGCCACGCCAGCCGCACCCGCTCCAGCCGCTTCGTCGATCGCACCAGCCAGGCTGGCCGCGCCAGCACCAGGCTCAGGCCGGCGAGCGCCACCACCAGGAGCCCGAGCTCCCAGGCGCGGCCCGTCCAGATCGAATGCCAGGTCTTCTCGTTGCTGCGGGGCTGCTCGGCATAGGCGGAGGGCAGTTGTGCGCGCAGCGTGAAATCCTTGCGTTCGCGCTCGGGCAGGATCTGCCCTTTCGCGCGCGTGACGCTCAGCGAGAAGTCGAGCGGCTGCGACGGGTCGAGGCTGGCCTGGTTGATGACCTTGAAGATGCGCCAGCGGGCATCTGGGCCGAGCCAGGCATCGGGCAGGCGCGGCCTGCCTTCGACGTTGAAGTCGCGGATCTCCAGCGGCAGGCCGCCTTGCGCGAGCGTCAGCCGGTCGGGCACCGCGCCGATGGCGTAGTCGTCGCCCATGAAGCTGTAGCGCCCGCGCGTGACCACCAGGAACGCGTGGTCGCCGGGTTCGAGCCAGCCGGTGAGGAAGTCCCATGCTTTCGGCACCAGCAGGTTGCGACCCACGCTCGGCACGTTGAGGTGAGCCACCAGCATCTCGCTGAACAACGCGTCGGGTGACTGCAGCGCGTCCGGGTCCTGGCCCTCTCCCACGGTGCCCTTGAAAGCCGCCTCGATGTCCCGGTTGCGCCAGGCCCGGTGCGTGACCAGGCCGTTGCGCTCCAGCGCCGCGAAGTCCATCGCCTCGAACAGCTCGGGCTTGATGCGGCCGATCAGGTCGGGATCGCGCCCGGCGGCAAAGCCCAGTTTGGCCCGTGCTATGGCCAGCGAGGCCGACAGCAGGCTCTGGTTGATGATGCGCACCGAGGCTGTCGCCTTCGACACGCCATCGATGTAGACGTTGGCGCTGCCGACGCGGCCGCCCCGGTTCTGGTTGGAGCCGATCTTGATGCTCTGCTGCAGCGCCAGGCCCTTGTACTGCTCGACGAAACGGAACAGCGGCGCCGGGCCCAGGCCCTCGAGGAAAACCGGCTCGTGATGGGACAGCACGCGCACGTCCAGGAACACCCCCTTCGCATCCAGCGCGATCAGCAGGTTCACCGGTGTGCCGGAATAGCCGGGCACCGGGGCGAAGTCGACCGACTCGAACACGTAGCCGACCAGCACGGTGCTGGTCAGGTCGTTCTTGAACAGCGGCCACACCGGCAGCGCGGCGTCGCGGTCGCCGACCGTCAGCGGCAAGGGAAAGAGTGCGCTCAACCGCTCCTTGGTGAGCGTGCCGGCCGAAGCCGACTGGGCCACCAGGGCTGCCAGGGCGAACAGTGCGAGCAGCCTGAGCGCCCGACCCACCCGGTGCAGCCCGGCGCTCAGGGGGTGTGTGACACGAGGGCGCATGAAAGTGCTCAGCTATGAAACAGGAGGGGCGTGACTGGCAATCGCCAGACCAGGCCGGGTTTGTCGCCGTGTCCGGCGTGTGGGATTGTCGTCGCGCCGAGGTGCAGTCGAGGTCCGCCCCGGGTGAACACCGAGGCGCCATGGTGACAATGTCGGGCGTCCCTTCCGCTTGCCGTACCGACCCCGTGACTGGCCATTCCCACTCTCCCTCGCGCTTGTCGCTGTACCTGGACCTGATCCGCTGGAACCGCCCGGCCGGCAGCTACCTGCTGTTGTGGCCGACGCTGTCCGCGTTGTGGATCGCCGCAGGCGGGTTTCCCGGCTGGCACCTGCTCGTGGTGTTCACGCTCGGCACGGTGCTGATGCGCAGCGCCGGCTGCACCGTCAATGACGTGGCCGACCGCGAATTCGATCGCCACGTCAAGCGCACCGCGCTGCGGCCGGTGACCCGCGGTGCGATCTCGGCGCGGGAGGCGCTGCTGTTCGGCGCGGCACTGGCCATGGCGGCGTTCGCGCTGGTGCTGACCACCAACCGGCCGACCATTCTGTGGAGCTTTGCCGCGCTCGCCGTGGCCGTGTTCTATCCGTACACCAAGCGCTTCTTCGCGATGCCGCAGGCGGTGCTGGGCGTGGCGTTCAGCTTCGGGATCCCGATGGCGTTTTCGGCCGTGCGCGGCGAGGTGCCGGCGCTGGCCTGGGGGCTGCTGCTGGGCAACCTGTGCTGGGTGCTGGCCTACGACACCGAGTACGCGATGGTCGACCGCGACGACGACCTGAGGATCGGCATACGCACTTCCGCAATCACGCTCGGCCGATTCGATGTCGCCGCCGTGATGGGGTGCTATGTGCTGTATCTGGCGGTCTGGGCCGTACTCGGTGTGCGGCAGGGCCTGGGCGGCTTCTACTTCGCGGGTCTGGCGACGGCGGCGGGCATGGCCGCGTGGCACTTCGCGTTGATCCGCGACCGCTCACGCGACGGCTGCTTCCGCGCGTTTCGCCTAAACCACTGGGTGGGTTTCGCGGTGTTCGCCGGCGTGCTGCTCGATCACGCCTGGCGCCGCTGAGTCCAGCTGCAAAGCCGACGGTGCGCAGGGCAGCCGCACCGTGACGGTGGTTCCCTGATCCGGCACGCTTTCCAGTTCGAGCGTGCCGCCCATCAGCGTGACGATTTCCTGCACGATGCTCATGCCCAGGCCGGTGCCCGGCACGTGGCCGGAGGCATCGGCGCGGTAGAAGCGCTCGCAGACGCGCGCGAGCTGTTCCGGCGTCATGCCGATGCCGTGGTCGCTGACCTGGAAGCCGACACGCCCGCCGGCAGGGCCGGGCTGCTGAGCGAGCAGGTGGACCTGAACTGCTCCGGACGTGGAGTACTTGTACGCGTTGGACAACAGGTTGCGGACCACCTGCATCGTCTTGCCGCGATCGACGCGCACCCAGACCGGCTCGGGCGAGCCGAGCAGTTCAGGCGCGAGCCGTTCGGCGGGCACGGCAAAGTCGCCCAGCGCCTGCAGGAGCAGATCGCCGAGCTGGATTCTCTCGAACTCGAAGTCGGCGCCCCGCTGCGCCTCGATGCGCGCGAAGTCGAGCAGCTGGTCGATGATGGTGACCATCACGTGGCTCTGCCGATGCGCCATGCCCAGAAGTTCCTGCCGTCGTGTGCTGTCGAACTCGCGTGACAGCAGAAGTTCGACGCATCCGCTGATGGTGGTCATCGGCGTGCGCAGTTCGTGTGCGGCGGTGGTGAGGAACTCGCTCTTCATGCGGTCCACCTCGCTTTCGTGTGTCACATCGCGCACGTAGAGCAATCGGCTGACCGATGGCGAGTGGCTGTGCAGGCCGACGATCTCGAGGACCTGCAACCGGGGTCGGGCAAGCGTCAATCGTGGGCGCAGCGGGCGGTCCCGGGCTGTCGTGTCGGCCGCTTCGGCCGGCGAGAAGAAGCTGTCGAGCCCCGGGTAGGTCTCCGGGTCGGCGCAGCGCCGTTGAAACTCGGCATCGATCACCGCCGCGGGTTGGTCGATGACGTTGTGCGCAGTCATCCCGCTGATCCGGAAGAACGCCTCGTTGGCGAACCGGACGCGGCCGGCCGCGTCGAACGACAGGAGCGCGTCCGGGCTGAGCGCGAAGATCGTGCTCAGCTGCTCGTTGGCATCGGCGAGGACAGCCTCCTGCTGCTGCAGTGTCGCCATGCCTGCGTCGATGGCCTGGCGTTGCTCGAACAGCCGCGTCGAGGCCTGATTCAGCGCGACGCCCAGTTCGCGAGTTTCAACCGACCCTTCCAGGCTGTCGATCTGCTGGCCGTCGATGCGGGCGAGCCCGACGGCGAAATCCTTCGATCGGCCGATGGATCGAACCGGCGAGCGCAACAACCACCCCAGCAGTGCAGCGCTGCTGGCGGCGGCAAGCAGTCCGGCGATGATGGTCCCGAGCCAGATGCGCTGGCGCATGGCGCCCAGCGCTTCGGTGCTGCGCTCCAGCCGCACCCAGCCGAGCAAGGTGCCGGCGACGATCGGGTGCCAGGCGACAACGCGGTTCCCGCTGGCTTCGTGGGTTGACCGGGGGCTGGCCTGTGGCGGGAGCCCGATCCGGATGCCCGGCGGGTCGAACACGACGCGAGGCGTCCCTCCGAGGCTTCGCACGACGTGGCCCAGGCTCTCGCCCTGCGCGTCGGTGATGCGGACCTCCAGCAGCTGCGGGAAGTCGGCCGCGCGCATCAGCAGGGTTTCGATGACGTCGAGCTGATCCGTCAGGATCGGGTTCTCGCTGGACAGCGCGATGTTGCGAGCCAGCGCAGCCGCTTCCGTCTCGATGCTGCCCAGGGCCAGCGCGGACTGCTCATGGATTGTCCACGCGCCGAATAGAGAGACTGACAGGCCGAGGCCCAGCGACACGATCAGCTGAAGCCTGCGTCCGAGCCGCTGAGGCAACAGCCGGGCCACGAGGGCTCGCCATCCGTGCATGGACGTCGATCAGCCCGGTGTGTCGGTGACGACGTACTTCTCGAGCTTGAACTGCTCGAGTGGTCGGTAGTCGCGCGCGTAGTCGGCGCGGACCGGTGCGGCGCCGAAGACTTCCTTCAGCAGCGCCTGGCCGGCAGCATCGGCCGTCAATGCGAGCAGCGCCGCGGCCACCTGTTGCTGGACACGCGCCGGGACGCGCGGGTGGGCCGACAGCGGGTGCGGTGCCGCCCCGGGCGTTTCGAGCAGCACACGGAGGTCGGCCTGGACTTCCGGCTGCTCCTGCAACAGCGTGCTGTTGATGCCGCCGCCAGCTGCGGCCTTGCCGCGGATCACGTGCCGATACACGTTGCTGTGCGTCTGCACGTAGACGGGCTTGATGGTGATGTGCTCGCGCTCGGCGAGCAGCGCACGCATCCACAGAGAAGCACCGAACGAGTTGGGTGCGGGAAAGGCGACTTCCCTGCCGTCGAGTTCGCGCACGCTGGCAATCGGGCTGTCCTTGCGGACCACCAGGATGCCGCTCAGTGGCTTGCTGCTACGCACCAGCGGGATGTAGCCCTGGGCCTTGGCTGCCATCACCTGGTGGTAAGGGTTCATGAACGCGAAGTCGGGGTGGCCCTCGAGCAGATCGCTCTCGAAGCGGGGAATGTTTGCCGAGAGACCGAGCGTCAACGCGATCCCGGTGTCCTTGCCCAGGCGCTCGATCAACGGGGTCCAGTCCCGGTGGATTTCCGAGGCCGGAAACTGCGGCACCACGGAAAGGCTGTACGAACTGCGCTCCGGTGCAGCCTGGGGCCAGGCCGGCCACGCGCTCCACGCTGCGGCAGAAGCCAGGCAGCGAATCACGGTGCGGCGATGGGAGGGGTGGTTCACGCTAGATGTCTCGCTTTAGTGGAGTTGCGTGCCTCACGCCCTCGGATTGTCGGTTCCGGGGCGATCAACTTGAGGCCGGGGTCTGCCGGTCCTGTGAACGGTGCGGTGACTGTCCGGGAGGCTTCAGGGGTAGAGCCCGCGTTCTTCGCGAGCGGTCAGGATGCGTTCGCAGGCCACCGCGAAAGTGGCGGTGCGCAGCGAGATCCGGAGGCGATCGGCAGTGTCCCAGATGTGCTTGAGTGCATCGACCATGATCTTGTCGAGCCGCACGTTGATCTCGTCCTCGCTCCAGAAGAAGCTGCTGAAATCCTGCACCCATTCGAAGTAGCTGACGGTCACGCCGCCGGCGTTGCAGATCACGTCGGGCACGACCAGGACGCCGCGGTCCCGCAGTACGTCGTCGGCTGCGGGCAGCGTCGGACCGTTGGCGCCCTCGAGCACCAGGCTTGCCTTGATGCGCTGCGCGCGCTCCGGGGTGATCTGGCCTTCGAGCGCGGCGGGGATCAGGATGTCGCAGTCGACGTCCCAGAAGTCCTCGTTCTCGATGCGACCCGCATCCGCGTAGTTGCCGATGCCGTGGTCGCGCTTGAGCACCGCGGCGGTGTCGGCCATGTCGAACCCCTTCGGGTTGACGAGCGTGCCGGTATGGTCCTGCACGGCGACGAGCGTGGCACCGGCCTGCACGAACAGCTCGGCGGCGGCGCTCCCCACGTTGCCCATGCCCTGGACCGCGACCCGTGCACCATCGAGGTTCAGGCCGAGGCGCCGGGCGGCTTCGCGACCGGTGACGAACACGCCGCGGCCGGTGGCCTTGACGCGCCCCAGCGAACCGCCGAGGTGGATCGGCTTGCCGGTGACCACGCCGGTGGCGGTGGCGCCGGTGTTCACCGAGTAGGTGTCCATCATCCACGCCATGATCTGTGCGTTGGTGTTGACATCGGGCGCCGGGATGTCTCGCTGGGGCCCGATGATGATGCCGATTTCGCTGGTGTAGCGGCGCGTCATGCGCTCGAGCTCCTTCAGCGACAGCTGCTTCGGATCGACGCGGATGCCGCCCTTGGCGCCGCCGAACGGCAGCCCGACGCCAGCGCACTTGACGGTCATCCAGGCGGCCAGCGCCATCACCTCTTCCAGCGTCACGTCGGGGTGGTATCGCACGCCGCCCTTGCCGGGCCCGCGCGACAGGTTGTGCTGCACGCGGAAGCCCTCGAAGTGCCGCACCGAGCCGTCGTCCATCTCGATCGGCACATCGACGATCAGCGCGCGTTTCGGCCGCTTGAGCGTATCGGCCCAGCGAGCGAGGTGCCCGAGGTGCGGGATCACCCGGTCGACCTGCGAGAGGTACGTCTGCCACGGGCTCGTGGCGGTGGGATTGAGGTACGAGAGGTCGCTCATTGCGCAGTCTCCGAGGTGTGCACGGACTGTAGGCCTGTCGCGCGGGCGAAGCCAGAGCTGCGGGTGACCGCCCGCCGAGCGATTCCCCGATCAGCGACCGAATTCGTCGCCCAGTTCGCCGGCCCGGTGTTCGGCTGCCCGGATCGCGCGGACAAAGGCCGCCCGCACGCCGTCGGCATCGAGCGAGGTGATCGCGGCGTGCGTCGTGCCGCCCTTGGAGGTGACGCGCTCGCGCAGCACGGCGGGCGTCTCGTCGGAGTCGCGCGCCAGCGAGGTCGCACCGGCCAGCGTGGCCATCGCCAGCTGCCTGGCCTGAGCTGCACTCAGGCCCATGCCCATGCCGGCTTCGATCCACGCTTCCAGCAGATAGAACACATAGGCCGGGCCCGAGCCAGACATTGCGGTCACGGCGTCGAGCTGCTCCTCGCGATCAACCCACAGCGTCTGGCCGGTGGGCGCAAGGAGCTTCTCGACTTGTCCGCGCTCTTCCGCAGTCACCGCTGCCCTTGCATACAGCCCCGACATGCCCTCGCCGATCAGCGCCGGCGTGTTGGGCATCGCGCGCACCACGCGATCGCTGCCGGTTGCCCGGGCAATGGCATCGCTGCGAATGCCCGCCATGACGCTCAGCTGCAACGCGCCGCTGACGAGCGCGCAGCAGGGGGCGGCCGCGGCCTTGAACAACTGAGGCTTGACAGCCCAGACGACGCAGTCGGCCCGATCGAGCGTGGCATCCGCTTCGGCGAGCGCACGCACGCCGAAGCGCGACGCCAGGGTCTCGCGTTGCGCCGCATCCGGCTCGACGACATCGATGGCTGACGCCGCCCAGCCGCTGCGCAGCAGCCCGCCGATCAGCGCGCCGGCCATGTTGCCGCCGCCGACGAAGGCGATGGACGACAGCGTCATGGGGGGCGGGGTGTCGTCACTGGGCCGGCTTGGCCGGCGTGGTGGTGGTCTTGGCCGCCGGCTTCTTCGTGGTTGCTGCCGCCGGCTTGGCGGTTGCCGCCGCTGGCTTGGCTGCTGCGGCAGCCGGTGCTGCTGCCGCGTCGCCGGCCTTCGAGGCAGCCGTGGAGCCACCCGAAACGCCCAGCGCACCTCCCGTGCCCAGCCCGCCCTTGACGGTCTGGGCCTTGTAATTGCGAACCGCGCGGATGAGCTGGTTGTACGAGTCTGCGAAGGCCGCCATGATCAGCTTGCCCTCGGGGGAGTTCGAGTAGCCACCGGCTCCGCCGCCGACGGCACCGCCGAACAGTCCCCCCATCACGTTGTAGTCCATGTTCTTGGCGCTGCCTTCGGCGGCCGCCAGCTGAACGCCAGAGCGGTTGTCGATCATGATCAGCGTGGTTGATGCCTCGTTGGACTTGATGCCGCCGGCGATCGCGCCGGCCACGCCCAGGGCGCCGCTGAAGCCGCCCAGCGCACCCCCCATGCCACCGGTGTTCTGGCTGAACTGGATGCTCGGGCTCATCGTGTAGTCGGCCGCGACCATCTGGCCCTTGCCGAAATTGCTGCCTCCGCGAGCCTCCCCGCTTTGTTGCAGCGCGCGCTCGGTGTTCATGTTCTGCATCGCGTTGCCGCGTTCGACGACGACGAAGCAGTTGGACTGCTGGATCATCATGCGGATGACCGGTACGGTCGAGCCCAGCTTGTGGTTGCGCAGTTCCTGGTACCAGGTCGCGGCCTGGTCTTCGACCACGCCGAGGGTGCCCAGCGACGCATCGCAGTGTTCGAGCGTGCTGTTGGCGTTGGCCGTGGTCGCACCACCCGCCGAGCCGCTGACCGGACCCTTCTCGCCACCGCCGACGACCGGCGCCGTGGACACGCAACCACCGAACGCGAGAAGGGCGGCGCCTATCGCCAGGCTGGAGATGGTCTTGCGGACGACGGCCGCGCTGTGGCGAGGTGAGCTTTGCATGATCTTTCCTGGGTGGAGCGGTGAGACGGACAACCGAAAAGAACTGTAACCGCAGCTCATTGCAAAAGGCCTCCCTCTGCCGGTGGAGGTGCCCGGTGCACGGTGTGCAGAACGTCACGCTGCGACAGCAACTCGACGTTGCCGCCGGCGGCGGCGGTGTTGACCGTGATGGTTTGCTCGGTGCAGAAGCGCAGCAGGTAGTGCGGCCCACCGGCCTTCGGGCCGGTGCCGCTCAGCCCCTCGCCGCCGAACGGCTGCACGCCGACCACCGCGCCGATCATGTTCCGGTTGATGTACACGTTGCCGACGCGTGCCATGTCGGCTGCGCGCTTCCCACGGCTGTCGATGCGGGTCTGCAAGCCCAGGGTCAGTCCGCAGCCCAGCGCGTTGATCCGGGCCATCACCGACGCGACATCGCCGGCCCAGCGCACGACGTGCAGCACCGGGCCGAAGACTTCCTCGCGCACATCGGCGATGCGGGTCAGCTCGAAGGCGATCGGTGCGATGAGGCGTGGCACGGCAGGTGTGTCCAGCGGCGCTTCGCCGATCAGCGTCGCCTCGCGCCGCAGTCGTGCGATGTGGCGCTGGATGTTGTCGAACGCTGCGTCGTCGATCACCGGCCCGAGATCGGTGGACAACAGCGCGGGATCGCCCGCCCTCAGTTCCTGCAGCGCACCGCGAATCATCCCGATCACGCTGTCAGCCACGGCGTCGTGCACGCACAGCAACCGCAGCGCGGAGCATCGCTGGCCGGCACTGCGGAAGGCGCTCTGCACCACGGCGTCGACGACCTGCTCCGGCAGTGCGGTGCTGTCGACCACCATCGCGTTGATGCCGCCGGTCTCGGCGATCAGCGGCACGATCGGACCGTCCTTGGCCGCGAGCGCGCGGTTCACGAGATGGGCGACTGCCATCGAGCCGGTGAAACAGACGCCCGCGGTTCGTGCGTCGGCCACCAGCGCGGCCCCGACCGTCTCGCCAGGCCCATGCAGCAACACCAAGGCATCGGCAGGCACGCCTGCGCCGTGCAGCAGCGTGACCATGCGCTGCGCCACCGCCGGCGTCTGCTCGGCCGGCTTGGCGGCCACGGTGTTGCCGGTGACCAGCGCGGCGGCGACCTGACCGGTGAAGATCGCCAGCGGAAAGTTCCACGGGCTGATGCACACGAACACCCCGCGCCCGCGCATTCGCAGCTCGTTGCGCTCGCCGGTCGGGCCCGGCAGCGTCTGCGTGCGCAGGCTGATGTCGGCCTGATCGGCGTAGTAGCGCAGGAAGTCGACCGCCTCACGCACCTCGGCCACGCTGTCTCCGAGGGTCTTGCAGGCCTCTTTCACCAGCAGGCCGCAGAACTCGGGCAACCTCGCTTCGAGCGAGTCGCCGGCACGCCGCAACACCTCGGCGCGCTCGCACAGCGGTGTCGCGCGCCAGGCGTCCTGGGCGCCGTGCAGCCGTGTCATCGCGGCGCTGATGTCGAGCGAGGTGGCCCGGGGCACCGCGTCGACGGATGTCGCGGCGACAGCCCGCTGCAGCGGTGCCCGGTCCGCCAGGCAGGCCAGGTCGAAACCGGCCGAGTTTCTGCGACCCGTGGCCGATGCGCTGGGTGCGTCCGCCACCCATCCGAACATCGAGACCGGCGCAGCCAGCCCGGGCGCGATGGCCGGGGTCAGCGGTGACGCGAGAACGCTGTCGAGGTCCATCGAATCGTCGGCAAGCTGATGCACGAACGAGGAATTGGCTCCGTTCTCCAGCAACCGGCGCACCAGGTAGGCGAGCAGATCGCGGTGTTCGCCGACAGGTGCATAGACACGTACCGGCACGTTCGCGTGCTTTGCGATCTCGCGGTACACGCCTTCGCCCATGCCGTGCAGGCGCTGCAGCTCGAATTGCACGCCTTGCCCTTGTCCCATCTGCAGGATGGCCGCCACGGTTCCAGCGTTGTGGGTGGCGAACTGAGGGTAGATCTTGTCGGCGTGGCGCATCAGCGCGCGAGCACATGCAAGGTATGACAGGTCGGTGTGGTGCTTATGGGTGCATACCGGATAGCCGGTCAGCCCCAGTTCCTGGGCGCGCTTGATCTCGCTGTCCCAGTAAGCGCCCTTGACCAGGCGCACCATGAATCGCAAACCTTGCTGCCTTGCGATGCCCGCCACGTTGTCGACGACCTCCAGCGCCCGTGTCTGGTAGGCCTGGATCGCCAACCCGAAGCCTCGCCATCGCGGGAACTGCGTCGCGATGAGCGCCGCCAGCGCTTCGAACAAGTCGAGCGACAGCTCCAGACGGTCGCTTTCCTCGGCGTCGATGGTGAGGTTGATGTTCGCGCGGGCGGCTGCCTCGACGAGTTGCCAGGCTCGCGGCAGCAACACGGCGAAGACCCGGTCGCGCTGCGCCTCCTCGTAACGCGAGAACAGCGCGCTGAGCTTGATCGAGATGCCGTCCGCCCCCTCGGGGCTTTCCAGCACCACGCCCACCGCGATGTGCCGGATGGCGTTCAGGTACGCCGCCAGATAGCGCAGTGCATCGGATTCGGTGCGCGCACCTTCGCCCAGCATGTCGTAGCTGTATCTCAGGGAATGGCTTCCGACCGGCAACCGACCTTCGGCCGCGTGGGTCAGTCGCGCCGCCTTCGCCTCCATGATCGCCTCGTCGATGTGGCGCCCCAGCACGAACTGGCGCCCCAGCAACTGGATGGCCCGCACGGCGGCGGCGACCACCGTCTGCGCGCCGAGGCGCTGGAGCAGCCCAGCAGGGCTGTCGGCATTTGGCAGGAACTGCTTCGACAGTGCGATGGCCTGCGCCGAGAGCCCGGCCAACAGCGCGTGCGGGCCTCCGTGGCGATCGCCGAACGATGCTTGGCCCAGTTGATCTGCGGTCAGTGCGATGGCGGTTTCGATGTCGGGCACGCGCAGCAGCGACTCCGCCAGCCGCATCAGCGCGAGGCCTTCGGCGCTGGAGATCGGGTACTCGCGCAACAGCGACTCCGGGGCCCAGAACGGTGCCGGCTGGTCGCGTACCGCCTGCACCCACGGGCGTGCCTGACGGACCACCTCGCTCCAATCCAGCGCCGCCCGCAGCGGCGGGGCAAGGCGACCCAGGACCTCCAGCTCCGGGCGGATCGGGTGGGGCAACCGGGCGCGATCGCCAATGACAGGGTCCGATATGAAACCGGGTGTCGACACGGTGGCCTCCCTGGCGGATCGATGTTCTTCGTCAGCGCGCGCCGAAGATCGCCGTCCCGACGCGCACCAGTGAGGCGCCTTCCGCGATGGCTGCTTCCAGGTCGGCGGTCATTCCCATCGACAAGGTGTCGAGATCCAGGCCCTCGCGCTGCAGGCCTGTCAGCAGCTCATGCAGGCGCCGGTGCGGCGCACGCTGGGCTGCCGGGTCGACTGCGGGCTCGGGAATCGCCATCAGACCTCGCAGCCGGACCCGCGGCAGCGCCGCGACGGCGCGGGCGATGCCGGGCACTTCGTCAACCGCGAGCCCGCTCTTGCTCGCCTCGCCGCTGATGTTGACCTGCAGGCACAGTTGCAATGACGGCAGATGCGGCGGGCGCTGTTCGCTCAGTCGCTGCGCGATCTTCAGCCGGTCGATCGTGTGCACCCAGTCGAACGCTTCGGCAACGACGCGGGTCTTGTTGCTCTGCAGCGGGCCGATCAGGTGCCACTGGATCTGGTCGCGCAGGTCGCCCAGCGCGGCGATCTTGTCGACGCCTTCCTGCACGTAGTTCTCGCCGAAGCAGCGCTCGCCGGCGTCGAAGGCTGCCCGCACGGTCTTGGCCTGCCGGGTCTTGCTGACGACGAGCAGCGTGACGCTTTGCACGGGCCGATCGGCCGATGCGCATGCCCGGGCCATGCGTCGGCGCACTTCCTGTATGTTCTGATCGATCGTCGCCATAATCTTCGGCAGTATCTGCCGATAACAGCGGCACTGCAGTGCGTGCGAAGCTGCCGCCCCCGCCCGTCGACCCCGCCTTCTAGCGAGCCCCATGGACATCACCCAACTGCTGGCGTTTTCGGTCAAGAACAAGGCCTCGGACCTGCACCTGTCATCCGGCCTGCCGCCGATGATCCGTGTCAACGGCGACGTGCGCCGAATCAACGTGGATCCGCTCGAGCACAAGGATGTGCACTCGATGATCTACGACATCATGAACGACTCGCAGCGCAAGGCCTACGAGGAGGTCCTGGAGTGCGATTTCTCGTTCGAGATCCAGGGGCTGGCCCGGTTCCGCGTCAATGCCTTCAACCACAACCGCGGCGCCGGTGCGGTGTTCCGGACCATTCCGTCGAAGATCCTGACGCTGGAGCAGCTGGCCGCCCCCAAGATCTTCGCCGAGCTGGCGCTCAAGCCACGCGGCATGGTGCTGGTGACCGGGCCGACCGGGTCTGGCAAGTCGACCACGCTGGCCGCGATGGTCAACCACCTGAACGAAAACGAATACGGCCACGTGCTGACCGTCGAGGATCCGATCGAGTTCGTGCACGAATCGAAGAAGTGCCTGATCAACCAGCGCGAGGTCGGGCCGCACACGCTGAGCTTCAACAATGCGCTGCGCTCGGCCCTGCGCGAAGATCCGGACGCGATCCTGGTGGGTGAAATGCGCGACCTCGAGACGATCCGCCTGGCGTTGACGGCGGCTGAAACGGGGCACCTCGTGTTCGGCACGCTGCACACGTCGAGCGCCGCCAAGACCATCGATCGCGTCGTGGACGTGTTCCCGGCGGCCGAGAAGGAAATGGTCCGTGCGATGCTCTCCGAATCGCTGATCGGCGTGATCTCGCAGACGCTGTGCAAGACGAAGGATGGCACCGGGCGCGTGGCCGCACACGAGATCATGCTGGGCACGGCCGCCATTCGCAACCTGATCCGCGAAAGCAAGATCGCGCAGATGTACTCGGCGATCCAGACCGGCAACAGCGTCGGCATGCAGACGCTCGACCAGAACCTGGCCGACCTGGTTCGGCGCAATGTGGTGGCGCCGCACGAAGCCCGCGCCAAGGCGAAGTTCCCGGAAAACTTCCCCGGATAGATGTTGGCCCCCCAGTCGCCGCGCTCCTGCCCCCGAGAGGCGCCGCCCATGGGCCCGGGAAATCCGTGCCTTGGGCGTTGCTGGATGGGGAGCACCTCGCTGCGCTTGTGCTCTTCTTGGTTCTAAGGACTCGAAGGAAATCTCATGGAACGCGACCAGGCCTCGAAATTCGTCAACGATCTGCTGCGACTGATGGTTTCGCGCAACGGCTCCGACCTGTTCCTGACCGCCGACTTTCCGCCGGCCATCAAGGTCGATGGCAAGGTCACGAAGGTGTCGCCGCAGCCCCTGACGGGACAGCACACGGTTGCGCTGGCGCGGGCGGTGATGAACGACAAGCAGGCCGGCGAGTTCGAGCGCACCAAGGAGTGCAATTTCGCGATCTCGCCGCAGGGCATCGGGCGATTCCGTGTCAACGCCTTCGTGCAGCAGGGTCACATCGGGCTGGTGATGCGGACCATTCCGCAGACGCTGCCGACCATCGACGCACTGAACCTGCCCAGGGTGCTGAAGGACGTGGCGATGACCAAGCGCGGGCTGGTCATCTTCGTCGGTGCCACCGGCTCCGGCAAGAGCACGTCGCTGGCCGCGATGGTCGACTTCCGCAACGAGAACTCGTTCGGCCACATCATCACCATCGAAGATCCGGTCGAATTCGTGCACCCGCACAAGAACTGCATCGTCACGCAGCGCGAGGTCGGCCTCGACACCGACGGCTGGGAGCAGGCGCTGAAGAACACCCTGCGCCAGGCGCCGGACGTGATCCTGATGGGCGAGATCCGCGACCGCGAGACGATGGAGCACGCGGTGGCCTTTGCCGAAACCGGTCACCTGTGCATGGCCACGCTGCACGCCAACAGCGCCAACCAGGCGCTGGACCGGATCATCAATTTCTTTCCCGAAGAGCGCCGCGCGCAGTTGCTGATGGACTTGTCGCTGAACCTCAAGGGACTCGTGTCCCAGCGCCTGCTGCCACGCCAGGAAGGCAAGGGCCGTGTCGCCGCGGTGGAGATCATGTTGAATTCGCCGTTGATCGCCGACCTGATCTTCAAGGGCGAGGTGGCCGAGATCAAGGAGATCATGAAGCGCTCGCGCGAACACGGCATGCAGACCTTCGACCAGGCGCTGTTCGACCTTTACGAGAGCCGCGAGGTCACGTACGAGGACGCGATCCGAAACGCCGACTCGGTCAATGACCTGCGGCTGCAGATCAAGCTGAACAGCCAGCGTGCGCGCAACACCGATCTGGCGGCCGGCACCGAACACCTGACCATCGTTTAGCCCCCCAGTCGATCCGCTGCCGCCTTGCAGGCCGCGGTGGGCCCCCAAGAGGCGCCCCCTTTGGCCCGAGACCTGAACTTCTGGGTTGCTTGATGGCGGCGGTGCTTGTTTCGGCGTGCGTCTGTAGCATTCGGAGATGAGCAATCGAACCTACGACCCGATTTCCCCGCAGCGCGTTGCCTTCCTTGGCCTGGGCGTGATGGGTCATCCGATGGCCGGTCATCTGGCCCGTGCTGGGCACCACGTCACCGTCTACAACCGCACCCGTTCGAAGGCCGACGCGTGGGTCGCCGAGCATGGCGCCTTCAGCGCGGCGGCCGCCTCGGCGCCGCGTGAGGCGGTGAGCGGCGCGACGCTGGTGTTCGCCTGTGTTGGCAACGACGACGATTTGCGATCGGTGGTGCTCGGAGAGCACGGCGCGTTCGCCGGCATGGCGCCTGGTGCGGTGTTCATCGACCACACCACGGCCTCGGCCGCCGTCGCGCGAGAACTCAGCGTTGCCGCGCTGCCGCTCGGCCTGCGCTTCATCGACGCGCCGGTGTCGGGGGGCAACGTCGGTGCGATCAACGGCGCGTTGACGGTGATGTGCGGTGGCGATGCCGCCGCCTTTGCACGCATGCAGCCGGTGGCACTGGCCTACTCGAAAGCTGTCACGCTTCTCGGCGACAGCGGCGCGGGCCAGCTGGCGAAGATGGTCAACCAGATCGCGATCGCTGGCCTGGTCCAGGGCCTGGCCGAAGCCATCGCCTTCGGCGAACAAGCGGGGCTCGACATGAAGGCCGTGCTCGGTGTCATCGGCAAGGGTGCCGCGCAGAGCTGGCAGATGGACAACCGCGGCTCGACGATGGTCGATGGAAAGTTCGACTTCGGGTTCGCGGTCGACTGGATGCGCAAGGATCTGGGCCTGGTGCTGGACGAAGCCGGGCGCAATGGCGCCCGGTTGCCAGTCACCGCGCTGGTCGACCAGTTCTATGCCGATGTCCAGGCCGCTGGTGGGCAGCGCTGGGACACCTCGAGCCTGATCACGCGCCTGCGTTGATCGCCCGCTTGCGCGGGCTCGACGTCATTTCGAGGCGGGTGGGGTGGCGTTCAGGTTGGCCAGCTCGGCCTCGCTGATGATCTCGAACACCCGCACGACCTTCAGCACGCCTCCAACACCGCGTGCGATCTCGGCGGCCCGCGCGGCCTCGCGATCGGTGACGCGACCCATCAGGTAGACCGTGCCGCGCTCGGTGACGACCTTCACGGCCTGTGCGAACACATCCTTCGAGTCGACAAGCGATGCCTTGACCTTACCGGTCACGACGGCGTCGGTACCGGCGTTCGACGAAGGCAGCTCCTTCACGACGGCCAGTTCGTTGACGATCGAACGCACGTTCTCGACGCGCGAGACCGTCTTTTCGATCAACGCCCGATCGGCATCGCTGGTCACCTCGCCGGTGATCAGCACCATGCGGTTGTAGCTGGTCACGCTGACCCGACCGCGCGTCCCGATCGCTTCGGAATTGCGGCTCAGGGACTTGAGCTCGATCGCCTCGTCCTCGAGCTGGGTGCCGGAGGTGCGCCGGTCGGTGTAGACCGCCGTGCCGCCGACCATCGCGCCGCCGAGCACCAGCGGGAAGCAGCCCGTCAACGTGGTCGACACGGTGACAGCGGCCAGCAGCGACAGGGCCAATTTGGACATTCGATTCATTCTTGTTCTCCGAGTAACTGTTGGTCCACCGCATCGCACAGGCAGTGCAGGGCAAGGCCATGGACTTCCTGGATGCGTGCGGTGCGATCGTGGGGCACGCAGATGTGCACGTCTGTGTCTGTCAGCAACGCGCCGAGCTTGCCGCCGGCTCGACCGGTCAGCGCCACGACGGTCATGTCCTTGGCGTGTGCAGCGACCACCGCGGCCAGCACGTTGCCCGAGTTGCCGCTGGTGCTGATGGCGATGAGGACATCGCCCGGGCTGCCTAGCGCCTGCACCTGCTTCGAGTAGATCGAGTTGAAGTCGTAGTCGTTGCCGATCGCGGTGAGGATGGAGGTGTCCGTCGTCAACGCCAGTGCCGCCAGGCCCGGACGCTCACGTTCGAAACGGCCGACGAACTCGGCGGCGAAATGCTGGGCGTCACTGGCGGAGCCGCCGTTGCCGCACACCAGCACCTTGCCGCCTGCCGTGATGCAGCCCACGACCGCTTCGACCGCATCGGCAATCGGCTTGCTGAGCACTTCAGCCGCTGCGTACTTGAGGTCGGCACTGTCGAAAAATTGTTGCTGGATGCGCTGTTCAATCATGGATATTGATCATAAGACGGCCACATGAAGCGCAGGTTCCGTGCAAATCGTCACGGGGCGTGAACGGCATGCCCTGGATCACCCGGCGTCAAACGCCCCGCGCAGCCACTCGATGCGATCGCCCTCGATGGTCACCACGTCGAACCGGCAAGCTGGCGGGGACGCCCAGGCGCGCAGAAAGCACTGCGCCGCGAAGACCAGGCTGCGCTGCTTGGTCGCACCGACGCTGGCCGCGGCCCCGCCGTGGCCAGCGGTCTTGCGGGTCTTCACTTCGACGAAAACCAGCGTGCCTTCACGGTCGCGCAGGATCAGGTCGATTTCGCCGCCGCGGGCGTGCGGCCCGGCCGCGACGCGATAATTGCGTTGCACGAGCGTGAGCCCGTGGGCCAGCAGATGCGCCAGTGCGCGGGCCTCGCCTCCATCTCCCACCGCCTTCGTCGTGACCACACTCATCGCCCCCTTGTTGCTCCAGGCTGCTGCTGCCGCCGCTGGCAACCAGCAGTATCCCGCTGGCGCCTTGTATGTGGTGGCGACACCGATCGGCAACCTTGCCGATCTGACGTTGCGCGCGATCCATGTGCTGTCGCTCGTCGATGCGGTGGCTTGCGAGGACACGCGGCACACTGCGCCGCTGCTGCGCCACCTCGGCCTGGACAAGCCGTTGCTCGCGGTGCATCAGCACAACGAGCAGGCGTCGTCCAGCGATGTCATTGCGCGGTTGGCCCGCGGCGAGCGGGTGGCCTACGTCAGCGATGCAGGCACGCCGGCTGTCAGTGATCCGGGTGCGGCGCTGGTGGCGGCGGTCGCGGCCTCGGGGCGTCCTGTCGTGGCGGTGCCCGGCGCCAGCAGCGCGGTCACGGCAGTCAGCGTCGCGGGCGACACGGTCGGCAGCGGTTTTCGCTTCATCGGCTTCCTGCCGTCCAAGGGCAACGAGCGCGTGCTCGCGCTGAAGGCGCTGGCCACTGCCGGTGAGACCCAGGTGCTGTTCGAGGCGCCGCATCGCATCGAGGCGCTTGCGGTGGGCCTGGCCGAAGCATGCGGTGCGCGCGCGGTGACACTGTGCCGCGAGCTGACCAAGCAGTTCGAGACTGTGGCGACGCTGTCGGCATCGGCGCTTCCCGGGTGGTTGGCGTGCGACCCGAACCGGTTGCGCGGCGAATTCGTGCTGGTCTTGCACGCCGTGGCGCCCGGCGAGTCGGACGACGACGCAGCCCGCCACGACGTTGTATTGCAGACGCTGCTGGCCGAGCTACCGCTCAAGCAGGCCGTGTCGCTGGCCGCCGCACTCAGCGGAGCACCACGCAATGCGCTTTATGCGCGGGCCCTGGAGCTCAAGGGCAGCGCCGTCGATTGATGCACACGGCGGGTCCGGTTCGCGTATGGATCGGGGGGCGTGGCTGTTTGTCCCTTGAAAGTGCTTGTGCAGGCCCACTTCTACAATCGTTTCGAGCTTTGAAAGACCACCGATGATTTCGCGCGAACCCACCATCGAACGCTTGGGCATCGCCCAGGCGTTGCTGATCGAGCCCTTCGGTCTGTCAGAAGCGTCGCTGACTCGCGCCCTGCAGGCCATCGCCACGCATCGCATCGACGATGCCGACCTTTACTTCCAGTACACGCGCAGCGAGGGTTGGAGCCTGGAGGAAGGCATCGTCAAGAGTGGCAGCTTCGGCATCGATCAGGGGGTTGGCGTGCGTGCAGTGGCCGGCGAAAAGACGGCGTTCGCCTACTCGGACGACATCTCCGAAGCCGCATTGATGGATGCCGCGCAGACGGTGCGCACCATCGCCGCGGCGGGCCAGAGCCGGCGCGTGAAGGTCGATACGGCGCGCAAGGTGGCAGGCAGCCGCGTGCTGTACGCGCCGATGGATCCGATCGCCTCGCTCGACAGCACGCAGAAAGTGGCCTTGCTGGAGCGCGTGGAGAAGCTTGCCCGTGCCAAGGATCCCCGCATCAAGCAGGTGATGGCGAGCATCGCGGGCGAGTACGACGTGGTGCTGGTCGCGCGTGCCGACGGCACCCGTGCTGCCGACGTGCGCCCGCTGGTGCGCTTGAGCGTCACGGTCATTGCGGAGCAGACGATCAACGGCGAAGTGCGCCGCGAGACCGGCAGCGGCGGTGGTGGTGGTCGCTTCGGCTACGGCTACTTTCAAGACGCGATGATCGAAAGCTACGTGAACGACGCAGTCAATGCCGCACTCACCAACCTGGAGTCGCGGCCGGCGAGAGCGGGTGAGATGAGCGTCGTTCTGGGGTCCGGCTGGCCTGGCGTGTTGCTGCACGAAGCGATCGGCCACGGACTCGAAGGCGATTTCAACCGCAAGGGGTCGAGCGCATTCAGTGGGCTGATCGGCCAGCGCGTTGCTGCCAAGGGTGTCACCGTCCTCGACGACGGCACGCTGCCCGACAGGCGCGGCTCCCTGAACATCGACGACGAGGGCAATCCCAGCCAGCGCAACGTGCTGATCGAGGACGGCATCCTGAAGGGCTACATCCAGGATTCGATGAATGCGCGGCTGATGGGCGTGAAACCCACCGGCAATGGCCGCCGCGAGAGCTACGCCGCCGTGCCGATGCCGCGAATGACCAACACCTACATGCTTGGCGGAGACAAGACGAAAGAGGAGATCATCGCGGGCTTGAAGCGCGGTCTGTACGCGTCCAACTTTGGTGGCGGCCAGGTCGACATCACCAGCGGCAAGTTCGTCTTTTCTGCCAGCGAGGCGTTCTGGGTCGAGAACGGCAAGATCCAGTATCCGGTGAAGGGTGCGACCATCATTGGCAACGGTCCGGATGCGCTGACCCGGGTCAGCATGATCGGCAATGACATGAAGCTCGACCCCGGCGTGGGTACCTGCGGCAAGGAAGGCCAGAGCGTGCCGGTGGGCGTGGGCCAGCCGACGTTGCGCATCGACCGACTGACGGTTGGCGGCACTGCCTGAGGAGCGAGACCGGGCCCGCGTGGTACATTGCTTCGGCAATGAAGTACGCTTTCGGTCTCTTCTATTTCTGGTTCTCAAACCGCACCGGCGGACGAGAGGCGAGCGCGTAGACAGACCGAAACGCAGACCGAATCTCGAAACCGCCGGGCACCCCCCGGCGGTTTTTTTTCGACCATGCACGCTTCCCCGACCACGAGACAACCCATCCAACCGAACCCTGGAGCTCACCATGCCCAACCAGAACGCTGCCACCGAAGGACGTCACGCACTCAGCGAACGAACCAGCCAGACCGATGACGAACGCATCCGCGACGTCACGCCGCTGCCGCCGCCCGAGCACCTGATCCGCTTCTTCCCGATCCGTGGAACCGCGATCGAGGCACTGGTGGGCGAAACCCGCAAGCGCATTCGCCGCATCATGTCGGGGCAGGACGATCGGCTGCTGGTCATCGTCGGGCCGTGTTCGATCCACGACCCGGCGGCTGCGATCGAGTACGCACGAAGGTTGAAAGAGCAGCGCGACCGCCATGCCGACACGCTCGAAGTCGTGATGCGTGTCTACTTCGAGAAGCCGCGCACGACCGTGGGCTGGAAGGGCCTGATCAACGATCCGTACCTGGACGAGAGCTACCGCATCGACGAGGGTCTGCGCATGGCGCGCCAGTTGCTGGTCGAGATCAATCGCCTCGGTGTGCCCGCGGGCAGCGAGTTCCTCGACACCATCAGCCCGCAGTACATCGGTGACCTGATTTCGTGGGGTGCCATCGGCGCTCGCACCACCGAAAGCCAGGTGCATCGCGAACTGTCGTCGGGGCTGTCGGCGCCGATCGGCTTCAAGAACGGCACCGACGGCAACATCCGCATTGCCACCGATGCGATCCAGGCGGCCGCCCGTCCGCACCACTTCCTGAGCGTGCACAAGAACGGCCAGGTCGCGATCGTCGAGACCACCGGCAACCCCGACTGCCACCTTATCCTTCGTGGCGGCAAGGAGCCCAACTACGACGCAGCGCATGTCGCGGCGGCTTGCAAGGACCTGGCGGCCGCCAAGCTGCCGGCGACGCTGATGGTCGACTGCTCGCACGCGAACAGCAGCAAGCAGCACGAGAAGCAGAACGACGTGGCCCGCGACATCGCCGCGCAACTGGTGGGCGGCAGCCGCAGCATCTTCGGCGTGATGGTCGAGAGTCACCTGAACCCAGGCGCGCAGAAGTTCAGCCCGGGCAAGGACGACCCGGCCAAGCTGGCTCACGGACAGAGCATCACCGATGCCTGCATCGGCTGGGACGACACGCTGACGGTGCTCGACACGCTGAGCAGCGCGATCAAGGCGCGTCGCCGCTGACGGGGCACGGCCGCTGCCGCACTAGTCGGCAGCGTCGAGGCGCTCCAGCCGTTCGCTCTTCCAGTAGACGTCGTAGCCGCCCAGGCCGTCGAGGTTGGCGCGGTTGAGCACGCGTGCCAGCACGAACAGCAGGTCGCTCAGGCGGTTCAGGTAGTGCCGGGGTTCGTCGCGCACGGCTTCGACGGCGGCCAGCGCAACGACTGCGCGCTCGGCGCGTCGGGCGATGGTGCGCGCCACATGCGCCAGCGCTGCGCTGCGCGTTCCGGCGGGCAGGATGAACTCCTTCAGCTTCGGCAGCACGTCGTTGAAACGGGCGAGGGCTTCATCGAGCTGGATCACGGCTGCGGTCTTCAGCAGCTCGTAGCCCGGGATCGAGAGCTCCCCGCCGAGGTTGAAGAGCTCGTGCTGGATCACCACCAACAGCGTGCGCACGTCGTCGGGAAGCGGCTCGGCGAGCAGCACGCCGAGTTGCGAGTTGAGTTCGTCCACATCGCCCATCGCATGCACGCGCAGGCTGTCCTTGGACACCCGGTTGCCGTCGCCCAGTCCGGTGGTCCCGTCGTCGCCGGTACGGGTGGCGATCTGTGTGAGTCGGTTCGCCATGTCAAACGGCTCCGAGGGCCTGATCGATGTCGGCGAGCAGGTCGTCCACGTGCTCGATGCCGATCGACAGCCGCACCATGTCGACGCTGACACCTGCCTTGGCCAGCTCGTCCGCAGCGAGCTGGCGGTGCGTGGTCGAGGCCGGGTGGCAGGCCAGCGACTTCGCGTCTCCGATGTTGACGAGGCGCGTGAACAGTTTGAGCGCATCCTGGAAGCGAGCGCCACCGGCCAGGCCGTCCTGCACCCCGAAGCTGATGATGCCGCTGGCCTTGCCACCCAGGTATTTCTGCACCAGCGCGTGGTCGGCGTGGTCGGGCAGGCCCGCGTAGTTGACCCAGCCGACCTTCGGGTGTTTCTTGAGATGCTGCGCGATCTTCACCGCGTTTTCGCAGATGCGGTCCATGCGCAGCGCAAGTGTCTCGATGCCCTGCAGGATCAGGAACGCGTTCATCGGCGCGAGTGCGGCACCCATGTTGCGCAGCGGCACCACGCGCGCGCGGCCGATGTACGCCGCCGGCCCGAGTGCCTCGGTGTAGACGACGCCGTGGTACGACACGTCGGGTTCGTTCAGGCGCCTGAAGCGTGCCTTGTGCTGCGCCCACGGGAACTTGCCCGAGTCGACGATCACTCCACCGACGCTGTTGCCATGGCCGCCGAGGTATTTGGTCAACGAGTGCACGACGATGTCGGCGCCGTGCTCGAACGGGCGGCACAGGTACGGGCTCGGCACGGTGTTGTCGACGATCAGTGGAATGCCGTGGTGGTGCGCGATCTCGGCGAGCTTTGCGAAATCGGTGATGTTGCCCAGCGGGTTGCCGATCGACTCGCAGAAGATCGCCTTGGTCTTCGCGTCGATCAGCGGCTCGAACGAGTTCGGCACGCGGTGATCGGCAAACCGGACCTCGATGCCAAGCTGCGGGAAGGTATGCGCAAACAGGTTGTAGGTGCCGCCGTAGAGCGTGGAGGCGGAGACGATGTTGTCGCCAGCCTCGGCGATTGTCTGGATCGAGTAGCTGATCGCCGCCATGCCCGACGCGACGGCCAGCGATGCGATGCCGCCCTCGAGTTCCGCCATGCGCTGTTCAAGCACCGCATTGGTCGGGTTCATGATGCGCGTGTAGATGTTGCCCGCGACCTTCAGGTCGAACAGGTCGGCAGCGTGCTGCGTGTTGTCGAAGGCGTAGGCCACGGTCTGGTAGATCGGAGTGGCCACCGCCCTGGTTGTCGGGTCGGGTTGCTGGCCGCCGTGCACGGCGATGGTTTCGATCTTCACGGTCGGTTCTCCTCGGATCGTCTGCGGGGCCGATGTCACATCGGGCCCGGCAGTTTAGCGACGCCTCGCCCCTGCGGTCGTGCGCGTTCATAGAATGCGCTCCCATTGGCGTCAAGCGGGCGCAACACCGGAGCAGACCGTGAACGCACTTCTGCCGAACCACGTGCTTCCCACGTTCGAATCGCGGCCCGTGCCGGCGCGGATGCTGGCGTCGCTAAAGGCGCGCTTCGCGGACCGCTGCTCGACTGCGCGTGCGGTCCGTGAGCAGCACGGCCGCGATGAGTCACCGTTCGACGTGCCGCCGCCCGAGGTGGTGGTGTTCTGTGAATCGACGCAGGATGTGTCCGACGTGGTGATGCTCGCCGCCGAGCATGCGGTACCCGTGATCCCGTTCGGCGTGGGCTCGTCGCTCGAAGGACATCTGCTCGCGGTGCAGGGCGGTGTGAGCGTCGACCTTGCGCGGATGAGCCGCGTCGTCAGCGTGCAGCCGGAGGACATGACCGTGACCGTGCAGGCCGGCGTGACGCGTGAGCAGCTCAACTGCGAGATCCGCACCACCGGTCTGTTCTTTCCGATCGACCCGGGAGCGAATGCGTCGCTCGGCGGCATGGCGGCCACGCGCGCCAGCGGCACCAATGCGGTGCGCTACGGCACGATGCGCGAGAACGTGCTGGCACTGGAGGTCGTGACGGCCCGCGGTGAGGTCATCCGCACCGGGACGCGTGCCAGGAAGAGCAGTGCGGGCTACGACCTGACTCGCCTGTTTGTCGGCAGCGAAGGCACGCTCGGCGTGATGACCGAGATCACGTTGCGCCTCTATCCGCTGCCGGAGTGCGTGATGGCGGCGGCGTGCAGCTTCACGAGCCTTCATTCGGCGGTCAGCACGACGATCCAGATCATCCAGATGGGCGTGCCGATCGCACGCTGCGAGCTCCTCGACACGAATGCAGTTCGCGCCGTGAACCGCCACGACAGGCTGACTCTGCGCGAGGGGCCGATGCTGCTGATGGAGTTCCACGGTACGCACGGTGGCGTGAGCGAGCAAGTCGCGACGGTCGAAGGGATCGCTCGCGAACAGGGCGGCCTGGCATTCGAATGGGCCAGCACGCCCGAAGAGCGAACGCGCCTGTGGACGGCGCGCCACCACGCCTACTTCGCCGGCATGCAGATGCGGCCCGGTTGTCGCACGGTGACCACCGACGCCTGTGTGCCGATCTCGCGGCTGTCCGAGTGCCTGCTCGCGACGGTGGCCGAGGCCGAGGCTTCGGGCCTGCCTTTCTATGTCGTCGGGCATGTCGGCGATGGCAATTTCCACCTCTGTTACCTGATCGACCCGCTGAAGCCCGAAGAACGCGAGACTGCCGAGCGACTGAATGTGCAGCTGGTTCAGCGCGCGCTGCGACTCGATGGCACCTGCACCGGCGAACACGGCATCGGCCTGCACAAGCAGGGCTTCCTGATCGACGAGACCGGGGCGGGTGCGGTCGACATGATGCGCAGCATCAAGCGGTCGCTCGACCCGAAGAACATCATGAACCCGGGGAAGATCTTCTCGTGGTGACGTCGTCGGTGGCGCGACCTCGACCCCGTGCAGCGGTCAGTCCCCAGGGGCGCTGAGCGACCAGCGCTTGCTGATCTCGCCCGAGCCCTTGGCGCTCTCGAGATGCACCCCGAAGCCCCACAGGCGGGCCACGTGTTTCAGCACTTCCTGCGCCCCGTCGTTCAGCGGCCTGTCGTTGTGCTGAGTGTGGCGCAGAGTCAGTGACCGGTCACCGCGCACATTGACGCTCCAGACCTGGATGTTGGGTTCGCGGCTGCTGAGGTCGTACTGCCGTGACAAGGCCTCGCGCACGCTGCGGTAGCCGGCATCGTCGTGGATGGCCGAGACCTCGAGCTCCTTTTCCTTCTCGTCATCGGTGATCGTGAACAACCGGAAATCGCGCATCAGCTTCGGCGACAGGTACTGGCCGATGAAGCTCTCGTCCTTGAAGTTGCGCATCGCGTGGTCGAGTGTTTCCAGCCAGTCGGCCCCGGCGATTGCCGGGAACCACTGCCGGTCTTCATCGGTCGGCTTCTCGCAGATGCGCTTGATGTCGGTGTACATGGCGAAACCCAGCGCATAAGGGTTGATGCCGCTGTAGGCCTTGTGACCCACCGGGGGCTGGTAGACGACGTTGGTGTGCGACTTGAGCCATTCGATCATCACGCCGTCGGTCAGGTGCCCGTCGTCGTACATCGTGTTGAGCAGGTGGTGGTGCCAGAACGTGGCCCAGCCCTCGTTCATCACCTGGGTCTGCCGCTGCGGATAGAAATACTGCGCGACCTTGCGGACGATGCGGACGATCTCGCGCTGCCAGGGTTCGAGCAGCGGCGCGTTCTTCTCGATGAAGTACAGCAGGTTTTCCTGAGGCTCGGCGGGAAAGCGGCGCGCTTCGGCCTCTTCGGCGGCAGGCCCCGCCTTGGGCGGCAGCGTGCGCCACATCTCGTTGACCTGAAGCTGCGCATACGCCTCGCGATCCTTGCGGGCGGCCAGTTCCTGCGCCAGGCTCTTGCGGCTGGGCCGACGGTAACGGTCGACGCCGTGGTTCATCAGTGCGTGGCAGCTGTCGAGCAGCGTTTCCACCGCGTCGAGGCCGTGCCGCTCTTCGCAGTCGGTGATGTAGTTCTTGGCGTAAACAAGGTAGTCGATGATCGACCCCGCGTCGGTCCACATGCGGAACAGGTAGTTGCCCTTGAAGAAGCTGTTGTGTCCGTAGGCCGCGTGGGCGATCACCAGCGCCTGCATCGCCATCGTGTTTTCCTCCATCAGGTAGCTGATGCAGGGGTTGGAGTTGATGACGATCTCGTAGGCCAGGCCCATGTGGCCGCGGCGGTAGTTCTTCTCGGTCGAGATGAATTCCTTGCCGTAGCTCCAGTGCCGGTAGTTCACCGGCATGCCGACCGACGCGTAGGCGTCCATCATCTGCTCGGCGGTGATGATCTCCAACTGGTTCGGGTAGGTGTCGAGACCGAAGCGCTCGGCCGTCGTGCGGATCACCGTGTGGTACTGGTCGATCGATTCGAACGACCAGTCGTTCGAGGCGGGCAGCGGTTGTGCGGCGCGCAACGGAGTCACCACATCGGCTGCCCGCCTGACGCGGCCCGGGCGCTCCCTGACGCCACCGTCGAGCACGTCGGGCGTCGGGTTGTCGGCGCCTGCCGGGGTTGGTACGACAGGTGAGGCTGAGGAGCTCATGCGGGGGTGCCCTCTTTCTTGAACAGATCGCGGAACACCGGGTAGATCTGCGCGGCATCGGTGGCCTTGCGCACCGCGAACGCCTTGCTCTCGGCCGACAGCGCGGCGTACTCGTCCCACAGGTTCTGCTCTTCCTCTGCCACCTGCACGTAGGCGAAATAGCGGCACAGCGGGAGGATCTTGTTGGCGAGGATGTCGCGGCAGCGGCCGCTGTCGTGGTGCCAGTTGTCTCCATCGCTGGCCTGGGCGCCGTAGATGTTCCATTCAGCGGTCGGGTAGCGCGCCCGTGCGACCTCCTCCATCAGCACCAGCGCGCTCGACACCACGGTGCCGCCGGTCTCGGTGGAGTGGAAAAAGTTCTGTTCGTCGACCTCCTGCGCCTGCGTATGGTGGCGGATGAAGACGATGTCGATCTTCTCGTAGTGCCGGGTCAGGAAGAGGTAGAGCAGGATGAAGAAGCGCTTGGCCAGATCCTTGCGCGCCTCGTCCATCGAGCCCGACACGTCCATCAGGCAGAACATCACCGCCTTCGAGGTCGGCATCGGCACGCGCACGCGGCTGCGGTAGCGCAGGTCGATCGGGTCGAGGTACGGGATGCGTCCGAGGCGTGCGCGCAGGGCCTCGATCTCGAGCCTCAAGGGCGCGATCTCGTGCGCATGCGGGTTCGGTTCGGGGTGCATCAGCAGGTGATCGAGGTGCTCCTCGAGCCGGTGCAGTTCGCGCCGCGACTCGCTGCCGATGGCGATGCGCCGGCCGATCGCGCCGCGCATCGAGCGCACCACATGCAGGTTGCTCGGGTTGCCGTCGCTGCTGTAGCCGGCGCGGTGGGTCTTGAACTCGGGTGTCTCGGCGAGCGTGGTGCGGGCGAGGTTGGGCAAGGCCAGGTCGTCGAAGAAGACCTGCATGAATTCCTCTTTGCTCAGGTGGAAGACGAAGTCGTCGTCGCCTTCGCCGGAATCGCTGGCCTGTCCGCCGCCGCTCCCGCTGCCGCCGCCGCCCTTGGGCCGTTCGATGCGGTCGCCTCGCATGTAGTCCTGGTTGCCCGGGTGCACCATCTCGCGCTTGCCACCGGGGCCGTGGCCGAACACCGGCTCGGAGATGTCGCGCTTCGGGATCTTGATGTCCTCGCCCTGGGCCAGGTCACGGATGCTGCGGCCATCGACCGCGCGCTTGACGGCCTCGCGGATCTGCGCCTTGTGGCGCCGCAGGAAGCGCTCGCGGTTGCCGATCGACTTGTTCTTTCCCGCGAGTCGCCGGTCGATGATCTGCTGGAACATGACGTCCTTCCGGAGCTTCGACAGGCCTTAGCTGGACTTGCGCACGCGCAGGTACCACTCGCACAGCAGGCGCACCTGCTTCGGCGTGTAACCCTTGGCGACCATGCGTGTGACGAAGTCCTCGTGCTTCTTGGCCTCGTCGGCGCTGGCCTTGGCGTTGAAGCTGATCACCGGCAGCAGTTCTTCGGTGTTAGAGAACATCTTCTTCTCGATCACCGTGCGCAGCTTCTCGTAGCTGGTCCACACCGGGTTGTTGCCGGCGTTGTTGGCGCGAGCCCGCAGCACGAAGTTGACGATCTCGTTGCGGAAATCCTTCGGGTTGCTGATGCCGGCCGGCTTCTCGATCTTCTCGAGCTCGCCGTTCAGGCTGGCGCGGTCGAACACCTCGCCGGTGTCGGTGTCGCGGTATTCCTGGTCCTGGATCCAGTAGTCGGCGTAGGTGACATAACGGTCGAAGATGTTCTGGCCGTATTCGGAGTAACTTTCCAGGTACGCGGTCTGGATCTCCTTGCCGATGAACTCGGCATAGCGCGGTGCCAGCTGCTCCTTGATGTAGCCGGTGTACTTCTGTTCCAGCTCGGCCGGGAACTGCTCGCGCTCGATCTGCTGCTCCAGCACGTACATCAGGTGCACCGGGTTGGCGGCGATTTCGGTGGAGTCGAAATTGAAGACCTTGCTGATGATCTTGTAGGCAAAGCGCGTGCTGATGCCACTCATGCCCTCGTCGACACCGGCGTAGTCGCGGTACTCCTGAAAGCTCTTCGCGCGCGGGTCGGTGTCCTTCAGATTCTCGCCGTCGTACACCTGCATCTTGCTGAAGAGGCTGGAGTTCTCAGGCTCCTTCAGGCGCGTGAGGATGGCGAACTGGCTCATCATCTTCAGCGTGCCCGGGGCGCACTTGGCCTCGGCCAGACTGCTGCCCTTGATCAGCTTCTCGTAGATCTTGACCTCTTCGCTCACGCGCAGGCAGTAGGGCACCTTGACGATGTAGATGCGGTCCAGGAAGGCTTCGTTGTTCTTGTTGTTGCGGAAGGCCTTCCACTCGCTCTCGTTGCTGTGGGCCAGCACCACGCCGTCGAA
>JBJXEJ010000158.1:0-5341 GCA_046154125.1 Rhizobacter sp.
ATCGCAACGAGCATGCCGGCGGGACGGAAGCCGGCGTCGGCGCGCCGCGGCTGCGTCTGCAGGGAGCGGGCCGGATGGCGGTCGGGCCCGTTCGCGCGCAGGGTGCTTCGTCTGCCAGTGAGCCGCCCCCGAGCGAGCCCGAACCGGCTCCGGAGCCGGTGCCCGAGACGCCCGCACCCGTGCCTGCACCCGGCGCGGCCCAGGCTCCGTTGATGGAAGCCCCCCGACCACCGGGCGTCGAGTGATCGACATGCCGCTGCACCCGCCTCGCCTGGCCGCCTCGGTGTGGCGGCGCCATGCAGGCTTCACGCTGATCGAACTGCTGATCACCGTCGCCATCCTGGCGCTGCTGGCCACCGGGGCAATGACGTTTGCCGACCTCGCGGTCAAGCGCACGCAGGAGCAGGAGCTGCGCACCGCGCTGCGCCAGATCCGTGAGGCGATCGACGCCTACAAGGCCGCAGCCGACACCCACAGGGTGGGCAAGGCGGCCGATGAATCGGGCTATCCACCGACCCTGGCCGCGCTGACCGAAGGCGTGCCTGACATCGCCGACCCGAAGAAGGAGCGCAAGCTCTACTTCCTGCGCCGACTGCCACGTGATCCGATGGCCGACCCCGCCGAACCAGCCGAGGCCACCTGGGGCCTGCGCAGTCACGACAGCGGTCCGGACGATCCCCAGCCGGGCCGGGATGTGTTCGATGTCCACTCCCTGTCGCCCGGATGGGGGATCGGCGGTCGGCCATACCGGGAATGGTGATCGAGGTGAAGGCCGGCACCGGGTTCCGCCGTCGTGCGATGCGCGGCTTCACGCTGATGGAATTGATGGTCGTGATGGCCATCATCGCCACCCTGTTGACCCTCGCACTTCCGCGCTATTTCCACAGCGTCGACCGCAGCCGGGAAGCGGTGCTGCGGCAGGATCTGCAGATCATGCGGGATGCCATCGACAAGTTCATGGCCGATCGTGGCCGCTATCCGCTGACGCTCGATGAACTGGCCGACAAGCGCTACCTGCGCAAGGTGCCACCCGATCCGATCACCGAGAGCTCCGACACCTGGGTGCTCGTCCCGCCGCCGGAGGGCGAGACGCGACAAGGGGTGTACGACGTGCGCAGTGGCGCTCCCGGGAAGAGCCTCGATGGCGAGGCCTATGAAAGCTGGTGAGGTCGAGATCGGAAAAGCGGCAACGATCAACAAACTGTCACTGACCGTGACTAACGTACCGGGGATTCGCGCATTGCAGGTGCTGGGTGATGTTCACCGATGCTGCGCGCGCGAATTCGAGGAAGCGCCACTGTGAGTCACCCCCCCAGGCTCGACGAGGCCGACCGAACCCGCTATGCCGACGCTGTCGAAGCATCGTTCGGCGTGTCGAGCCGGCACCAGTTCTTCATCTGGAGCCAGAGTTCGGTTCAGGCGTTGATCCCGCATGAAATTCTGATCTGCGGCATCGAAGATGGTTCCCGCCAGGGCATGGCCATGCATCGGTTCAGCGCCAGCCGCTATTTCAGGCAGGAGCAGTTCGACATCGTGGCCGATCCGTTGACGGGATTGATGCCCAGGCTGCTGGCCGTCGTCGAAGGACGCCGCTCGAGCGTGATCTTCTGTCCGCACGACAGCAATCGTGCTGCCGACTCTGACTTGCAGACGCTGGTCGTCGCGAACGAACTGAAGAACCTCGCGGCCCAGCTGGTGATGGGCACGCGCGGAAAGTACGAAGCGTTCTACGTCTTCTCGCGTCTGTCGGGTGACCTGGACGTGCGTCTCGGCTACGTCATCGAACTGCTGGTGCCGCATCTGCACAACGCCTTTCTGCGCGTGCTGGCCACCGAACGCGAAGCAGCCGGCACCAACACCCAGCGTGCGGGCCGCCTGGTCACGCCGAGGCAGGAGGAAATCCTCAACCTCATCAAGAGCGGCAAGACCAATTCCGAGATCGCCGAACTGCTCAGCTGCAGTCCCTGGACCATCAAGAACCACATCCAGGCGATCCTTCGCAAGCTCGACTCCAACACCCGCACGCACGCCATCGCCCGCGCGATGAGCCTGGGCATCCTCAGCCCCGATTGACGGCTCTTTTGCCGCTGCGGTTGAGCATCGGTTCGAGCCGGTGCATGAATACTTCCCTCGGAGTTAGCAAATTGCTAACATGGGGTTCATGTACTCGATCGAAGTCACCAAAGAAGCGCGCAAAGTGCTCCTGAAGATGCCACGTGACGTGCGCGATCTGGTGCTTGAGAAAGTCAGTGCACTGGCCCGCGATCCGTTCGGTGTGGCCAACGTCAAGAAGCTGGTGGGCGTGCCTGGTTACCGGCTGCGCGTGGGCGACTGGCGTGTCATCTACGACGTGCAGGCGGAGCGGCTGGTGGTGCGGGTGCTTCGGATAGGCGCTCGCGGAGGGGTTTACTCATGAACGACGTTCAAGTGATCGAGCAAGACGGCAAGCCTGCCTTCTACGTGGTGCCCGCCACCTTGTGGGAAAGAGTCAGAAAGGCCGTCGAGGACGCCGAAGATGCGGCGTCCTATGCCGATGCGGTCTCCAGCGGCGATGGTTTCACCATCCCGCTCTCCGTCGTCCAGGCCGAAAGCGCTGGCGTACACCCGGTGCGTGCCTGGCGCGAGCACCGGGGCATGACGATCCAGGCGCTGGCCGAATCGGCCGTGCTGAGCAAGCCCTACATCAGTCAGATCGAGGGCGGAAAGCGCGTCGGCACCGCCGCCACCCTGAAGAAGTTGGCCCGGGCCCTTGAGGTTCCGCTGGATCTGCTGTCAACCTGAGTACCGCCGTTCTCACTCCCAACTGCGGCGCCTGTGCTCAGTTCGCGTCGGCGATCTGGCACCCGTGGTGTCAGCTGTCGCTGCGAACCGCAACGATCCGGAACTGGATCGAGCACATCTCGCGAAAGTCCTCGGCCGTCAGATTCTCGACTGTCATCCGCCCGAGGGCGGCGCGGATGCCGCCGGTTTCGCCCTTGTGCTTCTCGTGCAGCGATGTCAGTCGGCCGTCGATCATGTATTCGACCCGGCGCATCTCGAAACCAGTCTGTGCGAGCAGGCGTCGGAATTCGCGCAGCGTGAAGAACCTGATGTGGGTGATGTCCAGCAACCCGGCGGACCGGTAGGACCAGTCGCCATTGGCGGTCTCGGCGAGTAGCGCCATGTTGCGCACATTGGGGATGCTGATCAGCACCTCGGCGTCCTTCGCCAGCAGGTCGCGCAGTCGCCGCATCACGCGCCACGGGTCGTACAGGTGCTCCAGCACATCGCCGAGCAGCAGCAGATCCACTGCTCCGGGCTGCAGGCCCAGCGCTTCGGGCTCGAAGTCCTCGACGCGGCCCTCCCAAACTCCGTCCAGCCGCGCACTGGCATGCACGGCTGCCGCCCGGTTCAGTTCGATGCCGAGAACCCGGGCGTGCGGATGCAATTGCTTGAGACGTGCGCCCAGGCCTCCGGCTCCGCAGCCGATCTCCAGGCTGGTTTGCGGGCTCTTGCCCATCAGACCGAGCAGGCCATGATCACCTGAGTCGTGGTACTCCGAGGCCTTTGCCGAAACACTGTCTAGGTGGGTCCACCACACTGTCTGCGGCTCCGCCGATGCGGGCGTTCTGGCGTCCAGCTGCAGCAGCAGTGTTTCCAGGTCGGAGGTCGTGACCAGTGCAAGGTGAAGGTCACCAAACGCGGTCATCGCTTCGCGCGTGTTCAGCGACACCTTGGCCATCGGCCAACCCGGTCCCTGTTGTGCCGATCCCAACGTGCCCGCATGCTTGAGCGAGAACTTTTCGGCATAGTGTCGGTAGCGCTCGTCGAAGTTGCCGCGCGAGTCGTGCGCGATCAGGATGTCATTGCACACCGCCAGGTGCAAACCGGCCAGATGGGCGGAAAAACTGAAGTCGATGTCATAGGCATGAAAGCCGTCGAATGTCTGGGCATCGAAGCGGACCCGGTCCAGTGCCTCGCGGCGTGCGGCGAAGAACAGCCCGTCGAAGGCCTGAACACCTGAGGTGCTGGCCTCGGCCACCCGGTACACCGTCATCTCGTAGCGGCCGATCGATCGGTCGAAGTGCACGACCCGACCCTGTCCATGCGGCCAGCCGCCGCCGATCCACGACAGCCCCGCCATGCGGGTGGTGCCCACTACGCCCACCAGGTCGTGTCGGCGCAGGTGCGCCAGCAGCCTGGAGGCGAAATCCGGCGTCAGGATGTCGATGTCGTCGTGAGAGAACACCAGCACCGAGCCGCTGGACTGCTCGATGCCACGGTTGTAGCCCTCGCACAGCGATTTCGCATCGGGAATCCGGATGATCTCGTGCGGCACGCTGGCCAGCAGGCGTGCATAGGTGCCTGCCATCCGCTCGAACTTGACGTCATTGATGCTGCAGACGATGACCGATATCTTCTCGGGCTGCGGCATCTCCGCCGGCGCCACGTGTGGCGCCGGCAGCCGCAGGCCCAGCCGGAATTCGTGATCCAGCATCGTCACGAAGTGGAACTGCGCCTGCGCCTCGGTCGGATCGAGTCGGAAGGCCCGAATGAACGAGGCCAGCGCTGGCCGCGAACGGCCCAGCGCGCGCTCGACCAGCCCGAGTTCAAGGTGCAGCATCGCCGATTGGGGCTGCAGCCCGACAGCGCGTCGCAGCGCCACCCCGGCCTGCAAAAGATCGCCCCGCCGGTGCAGCGCCATGCCTAGCAGGCTGTGGGCTTCGTGACCGGCCGCCGGTGAGGCCACCGCCTGCTCGGCCAGCTTCACCGCCATGTCGAGATACCCCGCGTTCAGCGCGAGGCCGGACAGCATACCGAGCGCCTGCGCGTTGTCCGGTTCGAGGGCCAGGGCGCGACGGATCAGGTTCTCGGCGTCGCTCAGCTTGCCGGAGACCAGTTGCCTCTGCGCCTCGGCCAGTGCGATGGCCGCTCTCGATAGCGTATTGACGCCGGACGTTTGCATGTCTTTCCCTCGTTCGGGACGAGGACTGCGCCGCTTGTCTCGCGCCGCCCGTGACCATCGATCCGTGGCGGGATGCTGCCTGCGAAACATGACAACCCTTTGGCTGTCGTTGCTGCGAACTCAATCCATGCCCGACCCACTGCGGGACTAGCTATTTCGGCTGGTCTGACAAGGCGTTACCTTCGTTATACCGTCACGGTACCAGTCCACTATCTCGACATCACCAACGTGGTGTAACCAAGGAGCCTCCTTGGTTCCATTCGTCAAAACTGCTCGGGAGGAAACACTGTGGATGTGGACCTGTTCATCAAGAAGATGCCGCAAGTGATCAAGGAACTGATCAGCCGCGAGGCGTTCGACAACCGGCGCTCGGTCAACCAGGAAGCGATCGCCCTG
>JBJXEJ010000159.1:0-11000 GCA_046154125.1 Rhizobacter sp.
AGAAAGGAGCGAACCCAGAACCCAAAACCGAAGAGATATCCACAGACCAAGGCACCCTCGGGTAGCCTTCAGGGGTGGGTCAGTATTGAATGATCGCCGTGGGTCAGTTCTGCTCGATCGTCAACACCTTGATGCCATCGACGCGGCCCAGCACCGCCGAATGCGGCCGCCAGCCGTCCCACAGGAACTCGATGACGGCCACCGCGATCGCCAGGCCAATGCCGGGGATCGCCCCCAGCAGCGCAACGCCGAGGAGGCAGCCCATCGACAGCCAGAATTCCCAACGCTGGATGCGCCAGATGCGACGCAAGTCAGCGACTTCGATCAGGCCGATGGCCGAGGCGATCACCACCGCCGCCAGGGCCGCGACCGGAAGGTTGCGCAGCAGGCCGGGTGCCATCAAGAGGATGGCGCCAACAGACAACGCCCCCACCACGCCGGTGAGCTGTGTCTTGGCGCCGGCGGCCTCGGCCACCGGTGTGCGTGAGGCGCTGGCGCTGATCGGGAAGCCCTGGAACAGACCGGCGGCGAGGTTGGCTGCGCCCAGGCCGACCATCTCCTGGTTCGGATCGACGAAGGATGCTGTTCGGGCAGCGTAGGTCCGCGACAACACGCTGGTGTCGGCAAACGAGATCAGCGCCACTGCCAGACCACCGAGCAGCACCGGCGCGATGTCGTTGGTGCCCATCGACGGCAGGGTGAAACGGGGCAGGCCCTGGGGCAGCACGCCGAGCACCGGCACGCCCGCGTGCGTGCCGGTGGTTGCCGCCAGGTCCTGCAGGGTCACGAGCAAGGTCGCGCCCACCACGGCGATCAAGACTCCCGGCAGGCGCGGGTGGCGCCTGAGCAGAAGAATCGTCAGCAACGTGCCGGCACCGATCGCCAGAGCCGCAAAGTTGGTCCTGCCGGACAGCAAGGCCAACGCAATCTGACTGGACTCGTCCAGCAGTCCATGGGCATCTACGCCGAAGCCGAACAATGCCGGCAACTGGCTGGCGATCACCGTCAGCGCAATGCCGTTCATGTAGCCATAGCGGATCGGCTTGGACAGCAACTCGGTGACGAAGCCCAGCCTCGCTGCGCCGGCAGCCACACACAGCACACCCGAGACCACGGCCATCATGCCGGCCAGCGCGACAGCACGTTGGGGGTCGCCCGCCGACTGCGTCAGCGCGACGGCGAGGATGAGTGCGGCCAGCGAGGAGTCCGGCCCCAGTACCAGGATGCGGCTCGGGCCGAACACTGCATATGCCAGCAGCCCGGCCACGGTGGCGTACAGGCCGCAGATGCCTGGCAGGCCGGAAGCAACGGAGTAGGCAATGCCGACAGGGACCAGAACCGCGGTCAACGCCAGGCCGGCCACGAGGTCATGCCGCAACCAACCGATCTCGTAGTGCCGAACAGTCTGAATTCCGGGAAACCAGCGTGCCCAACCGGCAATCGCCCGCGCTGGTCGCGGCCGAACGATCCGACCCGTTCTCGAGGTCGCGGCTGGTGGCGATTCCATGCTCGCGACCCTTACAGGCGTTGAAAAGGGGTGAGTCGGGTTACCGTGGAAACGGGATGATTGATACCCCGGCTCGACGACGAAACCGGGTCCGCCGTCTGTTCGAAGTGATAGGTGGTTTCGTTCAGGTAGCGGGACACGTCCAGGATGTCGCTGTCACTCCACGCCAGCGATGCCGCGTCCTGCCAACGCCGAACCTGAGCCTTCAGGGCTGGCCAGTTGCTGGCCGCGCGCTTGTCGCGCCAATGCATCTCTGTCGTGTGGCAAGAGATGCAGTGCGTCGTGTACAGCAACTCTCCCCGGGATTGCGCCATTGCGGACGGGGCGGCAACGAGGTTGCAGGCGAGGACGATGAGGAGCACCCGCACGATGAAGCCGCAGCTACTCAGCAGCCGCGAATGCGCTGGCCGATATCGTGTAGTGCTCGTTGCCATGGGCGTTGAGCTTGCTGAATTCGGGCGTTCGGAACAGCGCCGCCCAGTAGGTCATCGAGGCCCACCGAGACACATGCAAATACCGCGGTACGTTGCTGGCATTGAGGTTCTGCAGGAACTCTTCGGACAGGTAGCCGGGTTGCCTCTTCATCATCGCGCGCATGTCGTTCACTGCCGCCAAGGCTTCCGAGGGCGTGGCGTTCGCCGCGAGCGCAACCTCCACCACCACCGTTACCGGGGCTGTCGAAAGTGGCTCTGTCTGCGCTGAACTTGGGGTGATAGCCAATGCCGAGAGAGACAGCGCAGCCGCAGTACAGAGGCGGGCCCAATGCTTGAACATGATTGATTCCTTCTTCTTGATCGTGAGTTCTTCGTGAACGGCGCGGTCACCATCGCTTGATTCAGCACATCCGTCGGTGCGATGGCGAACACTGGAACCTGACGGCCGTAGGCTGGGTCGATTCAGCGCACTTCAGTCGCGCTTGCCGCGTTGACGATCTCCTTCGCCTTCACGGGATCCCCTGCCTTCTCCCTCGCCGCTGCCACCGCGGTGGCAGCGCACGCAGTAGTCGACTCTCTCAGCGACGCCTTCTTCGCGGGGCCTGGACTGCATGGCGCACCGTGAAAGCGGGATGCTGCAGGCCCTGGGCTGCGACGATCCTTGCGCGAGTTGATGCAGCATTGCAGCCGAGCGCCTTTCGAATCAGCTTGGCTTCGGCCGTCGTGCCTGCGTCAACAACCCGGAGAACCCCATGAAGACCTGCCTGACCTCTGCAGCGCTGCTGCTGGCTGCAGCGGCCGCCAGCGCCGCCCCCACCACCTACGCGATCGACCCGACCCACACCTTCCCCAGCTTCGAGGCCGACCACATGGGCATCTCGGTGTGGCGCGGCAAGCTCAACAAGAGCAGCGGCAAGGTGCTGTATGACAAGTCCGCTGGCACCGGGACTGTCGAGATCGTGACCCAGCTGGCGAGCGTCGACTTCGGCATGGACGCGCTGGCCACCTGGGCGCGCGGCAAGGACTTCTTCGATGTCAAGAAGCATCCTCGTGCGGTCTTCAAGGGAAGTCTGCAGTCGCCGGTCAACGGCGTTCCGACGCAACTCGTGGGCGAGCTGACCCTGCACGGCGTGACGCGTCCCTTGACGCTGACGGTCCACTCGCTGAAGTGCATCCAGCATCCGATGCTGAAGCGCGACTACTGCGGCGCCGACGCCAGCGGCAGCTTCAACCGCGACGACTTCGGCTTGAGTGCGGGCAAGGACTACGGATTCAATATGAACGTCGACCTGCGCATCCAGGTCGAAGCCATCGCTCAGCCCTGAAGCTTTGCCAGCGCGCTTCGTTGCGACAACGCGGTCGGCCGGTATCGCCCAGCAGGCAGCCGAGTTCTGGCGCCCCTCGGCGACCCGCCTCACGTCGCAACCATTCGGCTCGCGACGCTTCGCTTGGCATTTGCCATGCTCTACGCACAGCCGCTTGCTGCGGTGGCTTTTTCCTTGGCGAAGCCCGCGCGGCGCAGCCCACAGCGGGCTGCCCCATTCTCTGTTTTCGGCCCAGGTCGAATATCGGACCATCAAAGCCCCTTCAGACCGGCCATTCTCAGCAGCCCTGATGGACACCTCGTGTTTTGTGGTGCCGCCCTCAACTGCAAGAACCCGCACCTCGGAGCAAGGGTGCGACAGCGCCCCCAAGGATGGTCTTCTCTACATCTGGTGTTGTCTGATTTCGTGTCCGGTCAGCTTCGATCGATCAGGTTGGTGATTCCTGGGCGATCTTCAACAAGCCTGTCGACTTGCTGGTCGACCGCTTGCAGTTCGTGCCGACAGGCAGTCAAGGCTCTATCGGCGAGCGGAACGACACCCATGGGTCATTGCAAGGCCGAGGGCTGCCAGCGCCACCAGCGGCAAAGTCGATGGCTCGGGCACCGCTTGAACGGTCAGAGAGAAAGAGCCGAAGTAGTCCAGCGTGCCACTTCCGCCAGAGTAGGGACCATCGTTGGCCCAGGTGCTCCAGACGACGTCTCGATTGCCGTCGGTGATCCAGGAAAAGTCGGACAGCGTGATCTGCTGATTACCAATGATGGCCGACAACGTGCCTGCTTCTTGCTGTCCGCTGTTGCCGAAGATGTCGAGCCCGTTGGCATGCCCTGCGGCCGCGAGGCCAGCGTTGTCCAAGCTTTGAACGCCTGAGATGCCCGGTGCGGTTTGAACGCCATCGAAATACAGGTTGAGCACAAAGTGCTGTGCCGGATCGAAGGCGCCGCCAACTCCCTCACCGTAGACCGAATAGGTCTGAGTTCCGGCAGTCAGTGGAATTGAGACGCGGGTTCCTGAATCGTTTCCATGGTTCAGAAAGCTCGGTAAAGCGGTGCTCAAAGGGTCCGCCGAAACGTAGAGCTTGTAGTGGTCCACCGGGTCGGTGTCGTGCCCCTGCGTGTTCCAGATCAGCCCGTTCCAGTTGTTGCCCTCGTCATTGCTGGAAAACAGAGTGATGTCGGAAACAACTGCTGCGTGGGTCGCCGGTATCGCCATGAAGAGGGCGGCTGCCAGAAGGTATGCACGATGAACTGACATAGGAACACTCCTGAACTGCGATTCCTGAGTGTGAGTGACGCTGGGCTTACTCACCCAGCCATGCCACCCCCTGTTTGCGGGATTGGTGATGGATATCGAAGAACGAACAAGCTGCGACCCTGAGCGAATATTCTGCGAACGCACCCTTCTTGAAGGCATCCGAGTCGAGCCTGCTGGCCGAGTCACTGGAGCGACGCAAAGAGAGCCGCGCATGCCTTGAGGTATCTCGGCGTGAAGTCAGCGGCCCTTTCCCGTGCCCAGGGATCGCGGGCCCTGTTTCCTTCACGCTGCGCGTGGACGAGGCCCGCTGGGCGAACGGGCCGGCTGGCAGGTCGCGGCGCCTGGTGCAGAGTCGGTCGGATCGCCCCCGGTCACCCGCCATGCCCGGAGCCGGGCCGCTGAAGCCAGGAATACAGAGAAGTGCGCGCAGCGGTTTTGCCACTGTGTTGTCGATCGCCAATACTGACCCAGTCACGGACATGCGAGAGGGGCTGAACGATTTCCGTGATTGGCCTGGACGCGGTTCTCTGACAAGATTCCGAGCCATCGCATTTGTTGCATGCACCAGGAGCACGCCATGAGCAATCGACACGGGACACCCATCTGGTACGAACTGATGTCCAAGGATCCTCTGGCTGCGCGGCGCTTCTACTCGGACGTGGTGGGCTGGCAGATCGACGAGGAACAGCCGGCCGGCTCCGCCATGGACTACCGCATGATCAGCGCGGGTGATGGACTGATTGGCGGAATCTTCAGGCTCACCGACGACATGTGCCAGCAAGGCGCGGCCCCGTGCTGGATGATGTACATCGGCGTCGAAGATGTCGACGCCTGCGTCGCATCGATCACGTCCTCTGGCGGTGCCGTCCTGATGCCGGCATTCGACATTTCAAACGTGGGTCGCATTGCGATGGTTTCAGATCCGCAGGGCGCATCGTTTTACGTGATGCGCGGCGCCAGCGACGAGCGCAGCACCGCATGCGACCCCGAGCGCGCCGGGCACGGCGCATGGCACGAATTGCATGCCACCGTCGGCACCCAAGCCACCGAGTTCTACATGGCGAAATTCGGTTGGGGCAAGAGCCGCGGCGTTGACATGGGGCCGATGGGCCTCTACCAGTTGTTCAGCATCGATGGCCGAGACCTTGGTGGCATCATGACGGATACCCGATTCCCGAGGGCGGCATGGCTTGTGTACTTTCGGGTTGACGGGATCGAGCGCGCGGCAGCCCGCATCGCCGAGGCGGGTGGCCAGGTGATCCACGGCCCGATGGAAGTGCCGGGAGGGGGATGGATCGTGAATGGCCTCGATCCCGAAGGCGCCATGTTTGCGCTCACCGGCACCCGGTAGTTCGTCATGGCTCGCGGGCCATGGCTTGGAGAACGCCTTGATCAGCAAGAACACGATCTGCCTCTGGTTCGACGGCGCGGCCCTGGACGCCGCGCAGTTCTACGCCAGGACGTTTCCGGACAGCGCGGTGGGAGCGATTCTTCGCGCGCCAGGCGACTATCCTGACGGCAAGCAGGGCGACGTCCTGACCGTGGCGTTCACCTTGATGGGAATCCCCTGCATGGGATTGAACGGTGGCCCGGCCTTCCAGCACAACGAGTCATTCTCGTTCCAAGTCGCCACCGACGATCAGGCCGAGACCGACCGTCTCTGGAGCGCGATCATCGACAATGGCGGTCAGGAAAGCGCGTGCGGATGGTGCAAGGACAAGTGGGGGTTGTCGTGGCAAATCACACCTCGCGCCCTGACAGCCGCCATCGCCGACCCTGACCGCGCGGCTGCCAAGCGAGCCTTCGAGAAGATGATGCACATGACCAGGATCGACATCGCCGCGATTGAAGCGGCCCGGCGTGGCTGATCCATGGCGAGTGTTGGCTGGTGCCGCTGACTCATCAGCCCTGGGCGCCGAATGACACTCGGATGCTTGCCCCATGATCATGTGCGCGCAAGCAGATCGAGCCGCAGTTTTGCAGACCATCCCTGAGTCCAGCATTCGCCAGGAGCCAATGAAATGTTCCAAAGAGTCGTCGTTGCAGGTTCCGGCTTTTCCGGCCTGTGGTCCGCGCTGTCGGCTGCGCGCGCCATCGATCTGGCGGGCAAGAGCGATGAAATAGAAATCGTCGTCGTCTCCCCGAGTGCCACGCTGATCATTCGTCCTCGCCTCTACGAGGCCGTGATCGCGAACATGGACCCCGATCTTGCGCCCCTGTTCGATGCCGTGGGGGTGCGTCATCTGGCTGCAAGGATCGAATCGATCCATGCCGACACCCATGAACTGGACCTCGTGGCTGCCGACGGCGCGAAGTCGACATTGCACTACGACAAGTTCGTTCTCGCCACCGGCAGCACGCTGTTCCAGCCACCTGTACCTGGCCTTGCAGAGTTCGCGTTCAACGTCGACCAGTTGGCCGACGCCAAGGTACTCGCGGCTCACCTGTCGTCGTTGGCCACCCGGCAGACAACTCTGGCGCGCAATACCGTCGTGGTGGCCGGCGGCGGACTCACCGGCATCGAGACTGCCGCGGAAATGCCGGATCGGCTGCGCAAGGTGCTGGGCGAGAGCACACGGATTCGCGTCGTGGTGATCGAGCAATCGCCGACGATCGGCCCGGACCTCGGTCCAGTGCCCCGGCCGGTCATCGAGGCGGCCTTGGCCGAGTGCGGCGTCGAGATCATGACTGGCACGGCAGTCGCGGCGATCGACGCAAGCGGGGTGACGACCACTTCGGGCGAGCGCATCGAATCCGCCACCGTGGTGTGGACTGCCGGCGCCCGTGCCCATCCGCTGGCCGCGCAAATCCCGGGTGAACACGACAAGTGCGGCCGCATACACGTCGATCCGTACCTGCGCGCCAGCCAGGCCACGGATGTCTTCGCCACTGGGGACGTCGCCCATGCGGCAACCGACGACCAGGGCCATGTGGCGGTCATGTCGTGTCAGCACGCCCTCAGCCTCGGGCGAGTTGCGGGCCACAACGCCGCGGCTGAACTGGTCGGACTTCCGTTGCACGCCTACACACAGCCCAAATATGTCACGTGCCTCGATCTGGGTTCCTGGGGGGCTCTCTACACCGAAGGTTGGGATCGCCAGATCTGTCTCACGGGCAAGGAGGGCAAGGATCTGAAGCGAGAGATCAACACGAAGTGGATCTATCCGCCCGCCGCCGACCGAAACGCCGTCTTCGCGATTGCCAATCCCGATCACGTGATCGTGCCTTGACCTTCCATTTGCTCAGGCGCTGGAATCGGACGACCAGCTCACTGGCGCAAGACCTGATCCAGCAAGAACAAAGCCCGCCGAAGCGGGCACGTGCGAGATGACGGTGGGTTACCAATTGCGGCGGCGAGTGGCAGCGATACCCGCGAGTGCAAGCGATGCCGGCTCGGGTACAGCGCGCGAGCCTGTATTGAACCGCCCCGGGATTTGTGGGGGCTGTTTCGTTTGAGTCAGGCCACCACCGAGGTGGCTTGACTGGCCAATCGCATTGAGCGCGAAGTCCGTTCGCATCGAGGTAGAGCCGATTCACCCTCGATGGGCGAGAAAAGGAGGTGCCGGGTTGAGCACCCGCGGCATCCGATGCAACAGGTCCGTTCGGACTAGCGTTGACGACATGGCGGCGTCACGGCGATCGGCGAGCATCAGGCGCGTATTCGAGGAGCTGCGCCCCCCCATGAAGATTGTTCTGGTGAGCATGAATTTCACCCCGGAACTGACCGGCGTCGGCCGGTATTCGGGCGAAATGGCCGCCGGCCTGGTGGAGCGAGGTCACGAGGTCTCGGTGGTTTGTGCGCCTCCCTACTACCCGACCTGGCAGGTGCAGTCGGGATATTCGGGCAGTGCCTACCGAACCGAGTATCCGATGCCCGGCCTGACGGTGCATCGTTGTCCGATCTGGATTCCCAAGCGCCTCGGCGGGCTGTCGCGCATGCTGCACCTGGCGAGTTTTGCGCTGGCGAGTCTGCCCGTCGTGCTGAAGCTCGTCGTCTGGCAACCCCGGGTGGTGTTCGTGGTCGCGCCCGATCTGATGTGCGCCCCGGCAGCGTGGCTGGCTGCGCGGCTCAGTGGCGCGAAGGCGTGGTTGCACATCCAGGACTTCGAGCTGGATGCGGCGTTCGAGCTGGGGCTGCTCAAGCAGCCGCTGCTGCGTCGCTTCGCAACCTGGGCCGAGCGCAGGCTGCTGCTCCGATTCGACACGGTGTCCACGATCTCGGGGCGCATGATGGGTCTGCTTGCCGCCAAGGGCGTGGATGCGCGCAAGGCCGTGTTCCTGCCGAACTGGGTCGATGTGTCATCGATTCGTCACACCGACGATGCGATGGCGCTGCGCAGCACGCTCTGCATTGCCGAGTCGCAGGTGGTCTGTCTTTATTCGGGAACGCTCAACCGCAAGTCGGGCGTCGAGGTACTGGTAGAGGCCGCGCGCCGGTTGATCGGCGATCCGCGGATCATGTTCGTGATCTGCGGAAATGGCGAGATGCGGGCCGCACTCGAAGCCCAGGCGCAGGACATGGACAACGTGCGTTTCCTCGATCTGGTTCCGTCTTCGCAGGTCAATGCGTTGCTGAACATGGCCGACATCCACCTGCTGCCGCAACTGCGTGGCGCGGCCGATCTGGTGCTGCCCTCGAAGCTGGTCGGCATGCTGGCCAGCGACCGTCCGGTGATCGCTGCAGCAGCCCCGGGCACCGAGATCGCATCGATCGTGCGCGACTGCGGCATCGTCACCGAGCCCGAGTGTGCGCAGGGCTTTGCGCAGGCGATTGCCTCGCTGGCAATCGACCCTTCACGGCGCGATCGACTCGGTGCGGCTGGCCGTGCATATGCCGAAGCAGAGCTGGACGCCAAGGGAGTCTTCCAGCGTCTCGACGATCAGCTCGACAAGTTGGATCGCCCGCCCGAAGTGCCGCAGGCTCTGCCCAATGGCCGGTGGGCCAAGCTGTTTTCCTTCTTCGGTGGTGCTGAGACTGGATCTGCGGGAGCCGTCACAGCGGTGTCCCACCGCACCCGATAGCCTGCAGCACGCCGGTCGCGCCCACCTTGCTGGTTCACCAGCACGTCACATTCGGTGCACACACTCCAGGGCTGTTCAACGCCTGAGATCGCATCGCCATGACTCCCATCCGCTCTCACCGCGGATTCACGCTGCTTGAACTGCTGGTGGTGATGGTCATCATCGGACTGCTCGCAGCGTATGTCGGTCCGAAGTACTTTTCCCAGATCGGCAAGTCCGAGGTCAAGACCACGCACGCGCAGATCATCGGCTTCGAGAAGGCGTTGCAGCAATATCGCCTCGACGTCGGCCGATTGCCCACGACCGAGCAGGGACTCGAGGCGCTGCTCGCCAAGCCCGCCAACGTGGCGAAGTGGGACGGCCCCTATCTCGAGAAGGCACTTCCGATGGACCCCTGGGGCCGCCCTTATGTCTATGTCTCACCGGGTGAACACGGCGACTTCGACATCAGCTCCACCGGTCGGGATGGCCGTCCTGGCGGCGACGGACTCGACGCCGACATCACCAGTTGGTGAGTGCTCGCGCGCTCAGCTCACCCGCACCGCATGCAGTACGCCGTCACGGCCATCCGCCGGATGCAATCGGTCTCGATGGTGCTCGAAGCGAGCGACTCGGCCGACGCTCGTCGTCAGGTCGAAGCACAGGGCTGTGCGGTGGTTGGAGTCAAGCCCGTTGCAGCGAAGCGCGGAATCTCGTTCGGCAATGGCCCCGAATTTCCGCTGCTGCAGTTCAATCAGAGCCTGCTGATCCTTCTGAAGGCCGGACTGTCCGTGGTCGAGGCCATCGAGACGCTGGCCGACCGCGAAAGCCGCGGCGATGCCAAGCAGGTGCTGACGCGCTTGCATGAGCAGTTGAAGAATGGCCTGTCGTTGTCGTCCGCGCTCGAAACTCAGCCCGGTGTGTTTCCTCCGCTGTACGTGGCCAGCGTGCGTGCGAACGAGAAGACCGGCGCGCTGACGGAGGCGATCGAGCGCTTCATCCTGTACCGCTCGCAGGCCGACCAGATGCGCAAGCGCATCGTCGGCGCGTCGATCTACCCGGCAATGATCCTGGGCGTCGGCTCGCTGGTGATCGCATTCCTGCTGCTTTATGTGGTGCCGCGCTTCAGCCTGGTGTTCCAGGATCTGGGCGATCGCATTCCGTTGATGTCGCGCCTGTTGCTGCAGTGGGGGCAGTTCGCGCATGCCCACTGGGTCCAGTTGCTCGGTGGCGCTGTGCTTCTGGTGGCGGCGGCCGCGTATGCGCTCGGTCGACCTTCCGTGCGGTTGGCCCTCGGCCGGATGATCCAACGCCTGCCGCGCGTCGGGGAGGCGGTGCGGGTGTACCAGCTGGCTCGCTTCTATCGAGCGCTCGGCATGCTGCAGCAGGCGGGGATTCCGATCGTCGCGGCGCTCGACATGGTGATCGGCCTGTTGCCTCCGACGCTGCATCCCTCGTTGGCCGCGGCGCGGCGCGACATCG
>JBJXEJ010000160.1:0-2522 GCA_046154125.1 Rhizobacter sp.
CGCCTTCAGATAGTCGGCCGAATTGGCGAACGGGATCATTGCGTCCTTCTCGCCCCAGACCAGCAGCGTCGGCGCGCGGATGCTGCGCAGCAGCGGCAGCGGGTCGACCAGCGTGGTCTGTCGCATCCGCGCGATCAGCGCGTCGCGGCTGCCGGGCGCCAGCATCAGGTCGTGGTATCTCGTCGTCAACTCATCGCTCAGGAACGATGCGTCGGCATAGGCCGGCGCCAGACTCATGCGCAGCAGCGGCTTGGGCAGCACGTAACGCATCAGCTGGACAGTGGCCGGGACCTCGGGAGCCTGGCCATATTCGAATCCCGGGCTTGCAAAGCCGTCGGGCGCGACCAGCACCAGCTTGTCGACGCGCTCCGGGTGGCGCGCGGCGAAGGTCCAGGCGATGCGCCCCCCGATCGAGTGGCCGACCACGCTGGCGTGTGCGACGCCGAGCTGGTCCATCAGCGCGATCAGCAACTGCAGGCTGCGCGCATCGGTGTAGTCGCCGGTCGGATCGGGCGCGCTCAGCCCGCTGCCCGGCAGGTCGAAGCGGATCACGCGGTGATCCGCTGCCAGCACCTGCGCCCATGGCTCCCAGGTGTGCAGGCTGCCGCCGAAGCCGTGGATGAGGATCACCGCCGAAGCGTCCCTCGGGCCGCTGTCTCGAACATGCAGCCGCACGCCGGCCACCTCGACGATGTCGGTCGGTGCGGTGAGGTATCGGCTTTCGAGGACGGTGCGGTCCTGGTCCGGTGTCCACAGCAGAAAGGCGATCAACAGGACGATCAACACGATGGAGGATGTCAGTACGGCAGACTTCAAGTGAGCGCTTTCGAGAGGTCGGGGTCAGGGAGCCGCCCGGGTATCGAACCGGTAGTCTGCCAAATCGGGCTGGCGCACGGCCTGCACATACTCGCGCGTGAACCCCGGGAACAGCGCGAACACGCGACCGTTTTCCATGCGGTACCAGCTGCGGCACTGGCTCCACACCGACTTTCCGAGTCGTGCCTGCAGGCGATCGTTGTGGGCACGCAGCACCTCGGGGCGCACATCGATCCAGCGGTGGTTTCCCGCGCGCACCGCCTGCATGCAAGCGATCGCGTGATCGACCTCGGGTTCGATGTAGAGCAGCGTCGAGGTGTGGCCGGTGGCGGTGTTCGGTCCCAGCATCAGGAACAGGTTGGGAAAGCCCGACACGGTGATGCCGTGGTAGGCCTCGGGGCCCTGCGTCCACCTGTCGCCGAGCGTGCAGCCCTGCAGGCCGGTGACCTGGATCGATGACAACAGGTGCGCCACATCGAAGCCGGTGGCACACACCAGTGCGTCGATTGCACGCTCCCGGCCGTCGGCGGTGACGACGCCGTGCGCGGTGATGCGCTCGATCGCTTCGGTCACCAGCTCGACGTGGGGCCGCATCAACGCAGGGTAGAAATCGTTCGAATAGATGATGCGCTTGCAGCCGAGCGGGTAGGGCGGCGTGAGCTTCTGCCGCAGTGCCTCGTCGCTCACCTGCTTCCTGCGGTGGGCACCGGCTGCGGCCAGCAGCGCCTTGCGAGCCAGCGTGCCTTCGTCGAAGCCGCTGCGACCCCATTCGAGCACCTGGCTCCAGTTCCAGCGGACCATCGACGCGTACGGTGGCAAGTGCGCCAGCAGCCGATCGAGTCCGGTGTACAGCCGGTCGCGCCGTGGCAGCACCCAGTTGGCGGTCCGCTGGAACACGTGCAGTTGCTGCGCCTGTTCTGCGATCGGCGCCACCAGTTGCGAAGCGGTCGATCCGGTGCCGATCACCGCAACCCGTTTGCCCGCCATCGCGTAGCCATGGTCCCAGCGTGCCGAATGCAGGCGCTGGCCCTCGAAGTCGCCCAGACCAGGGATCTCGGGCCAGCGCGGCTGGCTCAGCGGCCCGGCACTGCACATGAAGAAGCGCGAGCGCAGCGCGTCTCCGCGCTCGGTGGTCAATTGCCACTGGCCGCTGGTCTCGTCGAAGCCGGCCTGCGTGATTCGCGTGCCGAGGCGGATGTGCGCCAGCAGCCCGAAGCGCGCTGCCACCTTCTGCATGTAGGCCTGGATCTCGGGAGCCCCTGCGAAGCGGCGCGTCCAGCCGGGGTTGGGCGCGAAGGAGAACGAATACACCGGTGACGGCACGTCGACGTGGGCGCCCGGGTAGGTGTTGTCCCACCAGGTGCCGCCGAGGCCGTCCTGCTTCTCCAGGATGACGAAATCGTGGATGCCGGCGCGCTTGAGCTTCACCGCAGCGCACAGCCCCGACATGCCGGCGCCGAGGATCACGACCTCGTGGTCCGACGTTCGTGTGCCGCCTGCCTCAGCGGCTGTCGCCACGGGTCTCATCACGAAGCGGGCGATCCGCTCGATGGCCTCGTCCGCGCTGCGCAGCACGCCTCCGTTCGTCTGGAACACATGCCAGCGGTGCGCGGTGATCTCGCACCGCGTCTCGACACCGGCAGCCATGAGCGCCGTTTCGAGCTGCAGCGCCTGGTCGTGCAGCAATTCGTCGGTGCCCGCCTGGA
>JBJXEJ010000161.1:0-8342 GCA_046154125.1 Rhizobacter sp.
TGTCACCAGACCTTTCAGCAGCGTCTCGCGCACCCAGCGCATGGCGGCCAACCAGATCGCATCCTTGGTCGGGAAGTGCTTGAACACGGCGCCCTGCGTGACGCCGATGGCCGCGGCAATGTCGGTCGTCGTGATCAGTGCCGGGCTGGCATCGCGCGCGAGTCGCAGCGCTGCGGACACGATCTCCGCCTGGCGTTCCTCGGTGGGAAGTCGCGTTTGCACGGCCATCTCTCTTTGTAAGTTATTGAATACTTACCAATATACGCGCAAAGCCGAATCCCTACCGACATACACCGAAAACTCAGCTCCGCGGGCTCTCGGCCATCCGCTGGCTGCAGGCCTGCAGCAGGTCAGACTGGTCGGCCGTTCGGCACTTCAGACGACTCACGATTGCAAACTCCGCCGCCACTCAAACGCAGAGATAAAGAGCTTGAGAAACGCTAATCGGCGAAGATTTGGCGTTCACCCTAGGATGCACTTCTTGATTTTGATCATGTTCCACTCGCCAAGCATCACGATGATTGGCGACACCCAAGGAGAACGTCATGCTGCAAAACGTTGGCACTGTTGACCGCTCGATTCGAATCGTCGCGGAACTCGCCTTGATTGCGGCCACGCTGCTCGGCCACATCGGCGTTGGGGCTGGATAGGTGTCGTCCCGCTGGCAACCGGCCTGTTCCGTATCTGCCCCGCTTACCTCCCCTTTGGCCTGAGCACCTGCTCGACCCGAACCAGCAGCACCCATCACTAGATCCATCGGAAGTCCATCATGTCCAGCCTACCCGTCAACTACCGCGACCTGACCCAGTCGGTCTCTGCGGGGCTCGCAACCTTGAAATCCAGCACGCCGGAGGTCATGAAGAGCTTCAGCGAGCTCGGGCGTGCAGCCACCGCGAACGGCGTGCTCGACAAGAAGACGAAGGAGCTGATCGCCCTGGCGCTCAGCGTCGCGGCAAGGTGCGACCCCTGCATCGGATTCCACATGCAGTCCCTGGTCAAGCTGGGGGTCACGCGGCAGGAGATCGACGAGACGCTGGGCGTCACCACCTACATGGGCGGGGGTCCGTCGATGATGTATGCAGCCAGCGCGATTGCTGCTTTCAACGAGTTTTCTGACGCGCGCTGAAACCTCACCCGGTCAAGGCAAGCGCGCGCTCCTAGTGCGGGTGCGCGTGCCGGTGATGGATGTCGGGGTAGTGAGGGTGCCTGTGCGTCAGCACCTCGTGTCGATGCAGATGCAGGTGCGGCTCCTTGCCGTTCCATTCGAAGTCGTGCGCATGCTGATGATGCTCGTCGTGACGGTGCTCATGCGCGTGCTCGAGCGGCTCGTGGGCATGCTGGTGCACATGCCGCTCCCGAACGTGCAGCCACACGCCCAGCGCCATCAGGCCCGCGGCAGGCCAGAACAGTGGTCCGGGTGCACCGGGCCAGATGGCCAGTGAGATGCCCACACCGAACAGCGGCGCGACACAGAAGTAGGCGCCAGTGCGCGCCGTACCCAGCATCCGCAGCCCCACGACAAACAGCGTCAGGCTCAGGCCGTAGCCGAAGAATCCGACCAGCAGGCTGGCACCCACGGTCGGCAGCGCCGGCCAGCTGGCCCCGCTGACCAACGCCACAGCCGTGCTGAAGGTGCCTGCGGCGAGCCCCTTCAGCGCCGCCACGAACATCGCGTCGTTCGTCGATACCTTGCGCGTGAGGTTGTTGTCGATGGCCCAGCACAGACACGCGCCCAGGATCGACAGCGAACCCGGAGAGAAGAAGGTGCTGCCACCAGGCGTCCAGGACAGCAGGACGCCACCGGCGACGATGGCCGCCATCCCCAGGACGATTTGCCGGTCGACGTTTTCCTTGAAGACAAGCCACGCGATGACCGCGGTCAGCACGCCTTCGACGTTCAACAGAAGTGATGCTGCCGCGCCGGAGGTCTGTGTCAGGCCGAGCATCAACAAGGCCGGTGCGAGGACGCCGCCAAACGCGATCGCGCCAACAAGCCACGGGATCTCATGGCGGGGGATCGACAGATGCCGTGGCGTCTGCCCTGAAGAACGGGCCCGCAGCCACTGTGCGGCGAGCACGGCGGTCAGCCCCAGGCCGCTGCCCAGATAGAGCAAGCCCGCGAGCAGCAGCGCCGGCATGTCGCCGACCAGCAGCTTGGCCAGTGGCGTGCTGGCACCGAACAGCAGTGCTGCGCCAAGCGCGAAAAACGCACCGCGTGTGGGTATCAAGGGATGTGAACGTCGGCGTTGGCTGGGTGCTTCATCGTCGCGTCTTGGTCGTGATGCAGGTGCTCGGCCATCGCAGCTGTCCCATGATCCGACAGCTGGGCGTCGAACCAACGGTGCAGCGCGGCGACCAGATTCGCGTCAGGCGCACGGAAAATCAGTTCTGCACCTGCTTCCACGATCTGGTAATCGATGGTGATCTGTCCGGGCCTGGCTGCCCGAAGCTCGGCAAGTCCCGGCATCTCGGCGCCATGAATATCTATCGGGCCAGAGAAATCGCCCGCCAGGAACCGCGTCTGCATCGCTCGCAGATGCTCTCGAACCAGCTGGACCTGCTGAGCATCCACCGTGCTGTTCGCCACCACACGCTGTACACCTCCGTCCGCCGTCTTGGTAAAGACGTGCTTCGTGGCCTTCAGGCTGAACGGCATCACCTCGGCACTGAGCTTCGCAACCTCGGCCTGACGAGCCTCGTCAGCGGCGACAGCGGAGGAGGAGAGCAAGAACGAGATGCAGAGGGTCATGAAGCGCCCATGCCTTTTCATGAGTAGGTGCCAGTGAGGGGACGGCGGGCGCCAGGATACTGAGTCGGCATTGGTGTGCTCATGCCATCAACTTGCAGAAACAATAGACGAACTGCTGCGCGGCACCCCACGGTGTCGTGTGAACGTCGATGCGGCTATCGACGAGCCTGAATCGATGGCCGAACTGCCCATGGAGTTCGGCCGCGCCGTAGCGGGCGACCGGGAGTCCGCTGCATTGCGTCGGACCCTCCGGACCGAACGCGCCAACGATGGCGTAGCCACCCGGCCGCAGCGCCTGCAGGACCTGCTGAACGTATCGGCGGCGCTGGTCCTCGCCGGTGAGGAAATGGAAGACGGCGCGGTCATGCCAGATGTCGACGGACTGCGGCGCGAGGTCATGCGTCAGCACGTCGGCCACCAGCCACTCAACCTGATCCGCGCGATCACCCAGCCGCTGACGGGCCACCTTCAGTGCCTTGGCCGAGATGTCGAGCACGGTGACATCCCCGTAGCCGGCATCGAGCAAGTCGTCGACCAGCGTGGCCTCACCGCCTCCGACGTCGATGACCGCGGCGGAGTTGGGCAGGCCCGTGCGCTGGATGTAGAACAGCGATTCGGTCAGGTGCGGGGCATACCAGCTGACCGCGTCAGGCGTCTTGGCGCCGTACACGGCTTCCCAGTGCTGTCGGGTTTCCATCTGATTGCCTATTCAGGCCACGGTGCTCAGAGGCTTCGATGGCAGGGCGTTGAGCGGAATGCGCAGGTACGAGATCCCGTTGTCGTCTGGCGGAGGAAGCTGGCCTGCACGCACGTTCACCTGAATGGACGGCAGGATGAGTGTCGGCACCTCCAGCGTCGCGTCCCGAGCCTGGCGCATCACGATGAACTGCGCTTCGGTGATTCCGTCTCGGACATGGATGTTGTTCGCCCGCTGCGCGGCCACGGTGGTCTCCCAATGAGGCGCGCGGTCATTGGGCGGATAGTCGTGGCAAACGAACATGCGGGTATCGCTCGGCAAGTCCAGGATGCGGCGCATCGACCGGTAGAGGATGCGCGCGTCTCCGCCGGGGAAATCCGCGCGTGCACTGCCGACATCCGGCATGAAGAGCGTGTCGCCGACGAACACCACCCCATCGACGACGTACGCCATGTCCGCCGGCGTGTGGCCCGGCACCAGCAGCGCCGTCGCCTCGACCTCACCGATCCTGAATGTTTCGCCATCCTTGAACAGGTGGTCGAACTGGCTGCCGTCCGGCAGGAAACTGCGTTCGAGGTTGTATAGCTTCTTGAAGACCGCCTGCACTTGGCGGATGTTCTCGCCGATGGCGATGCATCCACCGACCTGCTGCTGGATGTAGCGGGCACTGGAGAGGTGGTCGGCGTGAGCATGCGTTTCCAGAATCCACTGCACGGTCAACCCGGCCTCGCGAAGATAGGCCAGTACCTTGTTAGCTGACTGGGTTCCGGTGCCGCCCGACTTGAAGTCGAAGTCCAGCACCGGATCGATGACCGCAGCCATCTTCGTCGCGTTATCCGAGATGACGTAGCTCACCGTCCACGTGGCGGAATCGAAGAAGGGCTTGATGGTTGTCTTGGCGTTCATGGGCGCTCCGCAATGAAATATTCCATTGACTAATATTACATTGTTTTGTATATTGTTATCAAGTGAAGCAGCAGAAATCAAACCCATGCCGGCCAAAACCCTGAACCCCGACATCCTGCGCGCAGCCGCTGGGCGTGCCGTGAGCATCCTCAAGGTTCTCGCGAATGAAGACCGCCTCTTGTTGTTGTGCCAACTGACCCAAGGCGAGTTGTGCGTCAGCGACCTGGAGGAGCGCCTGGACATCCGTCAGCCGACCTTGTCCCAGCAACTCGGGGTCCTTCGCACCGAAGGTGTGGTCGACACGCGCCGGGAAGGCAAGAGGATCTTCTACAGCGTTGCCGATACCAACCTGCTCCAGGTGCTGGCAGCGCTTTACGGCATCTACTGTCCCAAGAGGTAATTTCATGACGATTGACTGGAGCTCCTTCACGCCCTGGACCGCGCTGGCGGGCGGCGTGCTCATTGGCATGGCTGCCGCGATGTTCGTGCTGCTCAACGGCCGCATCGCGGGCATCAGCGGGGTGCTGGGTGGCTTGCTCAACCCGCACAAGGGCGACGTCGCGTGGCGTGTGGCTTTTGTGGGCGGCCTCATCGCAGCCCCACTGCTCTACGCCGTGTTCTTCGGCCGTCCCGAGGCTCGAATCGACGCTGGCTACGGTGCGCTGGTCACCGCTGGATTGCTGGTGGGGGTGGGCTCGCGCTACGGATCCGGTTGCACGAGCGGACATGGCGTGTGCGGGCTCTCGCGCCTGTCGCCCCGTTCACTCGTTGCAACTGGGACGTTCATGTCCGCAGGCTTTGCGACGGTGTTCCTGATTCGCCATGTTCTTGGTCTTTGAGGAGTCGGTATGACTGTTTTCACATCCCTGCTTGCCGGGCTTGTCTTCGGATTTGGGCTGCTCATTTCAGGAATGGCGAACCCGAACAAGGTGCTGGGTTTCCTGGATCTTGCTGGCTCGTGGGACCCCTCTCTGGCGCTGGTGATGGCGGGCGCCATTGCGGTGGGCGTGGTGGCCTTCGCAGTCGCGCGTGAGCGCACGGTCTCGTTCCTCGGGGCCGCGATGAAGCTGCCCTCCGCGCGCCACATCGACCGTCGATTGATCCTCGGCAGCGTGCTCTTCGGCATGGGCTGGGGCGTGGCCGGACTGTGCCCAGGTCCCGCGCTGGTGTCCCTGGGGACCGTTCAGGTCAAGGCCCTGGTCTTCGTGCTGGCGATGCTCGCGGGCATGGGCGTGTTCGAGTTGATTGAGCATCGCCGGGCTGGTCGGACGTTCGCGACCCGTTGAATACATGATGAACACGGAAATCACCTGGTTCATTGCTACCGTGACCGTGGTCATCGTTCTGGGCTATGAGGTCGCGCTGGCATTCGCTCAGCGCCGAAAGCCTGAGCGACTGGCCCGCACGGCCCACGCCGCGCTGCGTGAGGATTGGTTCGCAGCGGTATCGGCGCAGAAGGGATCGGAGATCCTCGCCGTGCAGACGCTGCGCAACTCCCTGATGTCGGCCACGATGACCGCGTCGACCGCCGTCCTCGGGCTGATGGGGACGCTGACACTCGCGGCCCCTTCACTGCATGCATCCTTTGGCGACGGCGTTCCGGCATGGCCGAACTTCACGCCACGGCTTGCCATGGAGTTGACAGTGCTCGCCTTACTGTTCGCGTCGCTCGTTTCGTCGGTGATGGCAGTGCGCTATTACAACCATGCGGGCTTCATAGGTGGGATGCCGGTGGAGTCCGAGGCGCGTCGCCGTTGGAGCTCGGCAGGCACAGCCTACGTTCGCAGGGCCGGCGTGCTGTACAGCTGGGGACTGCGGCAACTCATTCTGGTCGTACCGATGGTGGCGTTCATCCTGCATCCACTCGCAGGCTTGGTGGGTGCTGTCACCGTCGTTGCCGCCATGGTGAATTTCGACCGATTCAGGCCGGGATCTGGGAATCGGTCCTGAGCGTACGAATTGACTGTTCTCCTCGACGCAATTGGCTACCGGTCTCGCCCAGCGATTTCGCCTAACGCCTTGTCAGCCGGATTCCACCTCAACCAACGCTTGATATTTTCTGCGTCGCGAACACGAGCCGATGGACCTCTTCCATTGAGAAGAACCAGTACCAAGCTGCGGCCGATGATCGTCGCCTGCATCACCAGACACTTCCCGGCTTCGTCGATGTAGCCGGTTTTTTGAAGTTCAATGCCCCAGTCGCTGCGCGGGATCAATCGGTTGGTGTTGCGGTAGTGCACGAGCCGACGGCCCAAGCTGACACTGTGCTCCCCCGTAGTCGACAGCTTGCTGATCAGAGGCACCTCACCTGCAGCCTTCACCAGCCTCACCAAGTCGCGAGCGGTGGATCGGTTGGACGGCGACAGCCCTGTCGGGTCCGCAAAGAAGGTGTTCTCCATCCCGATCTCTCGGGCGGTTGAGTTCATGTCGGCCACGAATTCACTTTCACCTCCCGGCTGGTTGCGTGCGAGCGCATGCGCAGCGCGGTTTTCGGAAGACATCAGCGCCAGTTGAAGCATCTCGCGTCGGGTCAACCTGGAGCCGACCCCGAGCCTGGAACTGCTGTTCTTGAGCCGATCAACATCGGCGCTGGTGATGGTCAACACGTCATCCAGCGAAGGTTGACTGCGCAAGACCACCAGCGCCGTCATCAATTTCGTGATCGAGGCGATCGGAACCACGTTCTGAGCGTTCTTGGCAAACAACTCACGGCCGGTGTCGCGATCAATGACCAGCGCCACACTCGATCGCAAGGCCGCGCTCAGATCGAACGTCAGCGGGCGACTGCGGAAAGCAATCGATGAGGGCACAGGCTTCACTGCTCGATGCCTGATGCCAGCTTCCGCAGATTCAACGCTCAAACCAAGCAGAGACAAGGCCAACAGTGCGGCGAACCAAAGAGAAAAGGTAGACATGGAGCCGTTCGGGGATTCACTCAACGAATTCTGAAAGGTCGGATGGTGTTGAACGCCTCCACCGTGACCTCTGCATATTCAGCGCCTTGACGCGACTCACTAGAGAAGCCACGAGAGGAATCGAAAGCGCTCGCAAAAAAAGGGAGGCCGGTCCATCGCAAGCATGCACGTGCGTTCTGTCGCCAGCAGATCCACCACACTATTGGATGGCCTGCCTGACGATCTCGCCTCGCAGTTCTCTGAGCTTGGCCTTCAAGCGGGCTTCATTGGGTGCACCGATGCGCATCATCAACTTCTGGCCAGCATTGGCTGCCTCCAGCCGTGCATCCGCGAATTCGTATCGCAACCAAGGTCGCAGCGAAGGGACAGGTCCCTTGACCTGCGTGAACTTGACGTCGACGAACTCGGGAGCATTGGGTGCTCCGAGCAAGCCATCGATGACGCTGAGAAGCCGCTCGTCGAATCGGCGATTCGGGAAGCCGATGTCTTCATAGGCTCGTTGCAGCACGGGCAAGAGGCGCACATACATCGCTACTAGGTTGACACTGTCGATCTGTTCGACCCATTGGACAAAGTGCACATAGCGCAACTGATTGTCGGGATCGATCACCGTGCGCCCTTGATAGGTGACGATCGATAAGTGACCCTCTGCAGCAAACACTGGCCACAGCGACGAAGGCGCGTGGTCGCGGCCGAGGTTGTCGATGGTCGCGACAAGACGGCGCGGAAAGTCATCAAGCCGCAGCCATGCCTGAACCGCCTTGGCACCCAAAAGTTCAGTCAAGGCTGCAGCGATGCCATCGACAGCAACCGACGCACCCTTGGGCAGCGGCGCTGCGGCCTGCGGAGCCAAGGTTGTCGAAGACACCGCGGCTGCCGGTGAGGAAGCAGGACCCGCAGCGGGCACCGCAATCGAAGTCGCGGGGAGGGATGCCGCCGGAACGCTTGCCGATACCACCGGCGGCGTGGATCGAAAAAGGAACATGCCGAATGCAAGCTCGAACAAGGCAATCACCGCCACGATCAACACAACAGCGCGAGGCTTCAACGCCATCCCTTCTCCGTTCGCTGCAGT
>JBJXEJ010000162.1:0-2832 GCA_046154125.1 Rhizobacter sp.
ACCGCCTCACCGACCTGAGAGACCCCGGCGCTTTGTTCCACGCTGGCCGCACTGATCTCGGCCATGATGTCGGTCACGCGCTTGATGCTGGTGACCACTTCGGTCATCGTCGCGCCGGCCTTGTCGACCAGCACAGTCCCTTGTTCGACACGCTCGACGCTGGCGGTGATCAGGGTCTTGATCTCCTTGGCGGCATCGGCGGAGCGACCCGCCAGGTTGCGCACTTCGCTGGCCACCACGGCAAAGCCGCGGCCTTGCTCGCCTGCGCGTGCCGCCTCTACTGCGGCGTTCAAGGCCAGGATGTTGGTCTGGAAGGCGATGCCGTCGATCACGCTGATGATGTCGGCGATCTTGCGGCTGCTGTCGTTGATGCCCTTCATCGTCTCGACCACCTGGCCGACGACCTCGCCGCCCTGGATGGCCACCGTGGAGGCGCTCTGCGCCAACTGGTTGGCCTGCCTGGCGTTGTCGGCGTTTTGCTTGACGGTCGAGCCCAGCTGCTCCATGGAGGCGGCTGTTTCCTCGAGCGCGCTGGCCTGCTGTTCGGTACGGCCCGAAAGGTCCAGATTGCCCTGCGCAATCTCCGCGCTGGCGGTGGCCACGCTTTCGGCGTTGCCGCGGACGTTGGCGACGACGCTGCTGAGGCTGGACTGCATGCCATCCAGTGTGTGCAGCAACTGCGCGATCTCGTCCTTGCCCTCGGCGTCGACCTTCGAACTCAGGTCACCGGCGGCCACGTTCGACGCCACCTGCAACGCCCGACGGATGGGCGCCACGATCGACCTGGTGATCATCACCGCTGCCGCGACGCCCAGCGCCAGCGCTGCGGCCACCAGCGCCAGCAGCGTGGCCTTGGCATTGCTGTGGGTCGATTGCGCGGTGGAGCGCTGTTCATTCGAGAGCTTGACGTTGTGCGCCCACCACTGATCGACAGCCTCCAGCGCAACACCGAACTTGTGTGCCGATTCGCCGATCAGCAGGTTCGTTGCCGCTGCAGCTTGCGTCGGGTCGCTCACCTTCTTGCGCGAGAGCGGGCGAACTTTCTCCCATTCGGCGTAGTAGCCATCCAGGGCATCCTTGACCTTGTTCATGGCCTGCTTGTCGGCGTCGTCGGAGACCAGTTCCTTCGCGTATTTGTCGAGGTCCGCGGCAATGGTCTTGCGAGCCGCCTCGATCTTGGCCTCGGCCTCATCCATCGCGGCATCGGTCTGCATGAGGATGTGCCGGTTCTCATAGCGCCGAATGCTGGCCAGTGAAAGCGCGATCTCATGCTGAGCCTGGGCTGACGGAACAAGGTCGACCGAGTAGGTGGAGGAAATCTTGGCCAAGCGCTCTATCTGATACAGGGCATCCCCGGCCATCAGGATCACGAGGGCGAACAACAGGCCGAAGCCCAGGCCCAGGCGGGCACCGATTTTGAGGTTTTTGGACATGACGGTTCCTTCTTGATTGAGTCATGCGCCTATTCCCACATCAATAGCAGACCTGCCAAGGCGCCTGGCAGCACTCGGTCCCACAAGGGCCCTGAGTGGCTTGTCGACACAACACGCGAAAACATGAGCACAACATGGCTGATCGAGTTGGCCAGCCATCGGGCCCTCAAGCCCGCATCCGGTCGGCCGAAAGCACCTTACCGATCGGGCATCCCGTGACGGAGCGACAGGTCGAGGCGCGAGATCGTTTCTTCTTCGCCGCCAACTCAAAGGAAGTACATGGGCAAGAGAGCACCAGCCACCATCACCTGTCCCGAAGCGCAGCGCTGGACGCCTGCGCCCTTGCCAGCTTCGGAACCGCAGCGCCTTTCGGCCCTGCGCGAACTGGACGTGCTGGACACCTCGGCCGAACCCGAGTTCGACGCCCTGGTGCGCGCTGCGGCCCACATCTGCGGCACACCGATTTCTCTGATCAGCCTGGTGGATGGTCACCGCCAGTGGTTCAAGGCCAACCTGGGCCTGGAAGGCGCGCAGGAAACCCCGCGCGAAGTGGCTTTCTGCTCGCACGCGATCCTGGGAGACGATGTGTTCCAGGTCAATGACGCGACCCACGACACCCGGTTCGCCGGCAACCCGCTGGTCGTGGGCGAACCGGGCATCCGTTTCTATGCCGGAGCGCCCATTCGGGTCATGGGTGGGCAGGCCGTCGGCACGCTGTGCGTCATCGATCGCGAGCCCCGGCAGCTCGATGCCCAGCAGAACTACGCACTGAGTTGCCTGGCTCATGCTGCGGCGCGGGCACTGGAAGGGCGGCAAGCCACCTTGGAGCTTCAGCAGCGCAATGCATTGCTGCACACCACGCTGAGCGCCATCGCCGATGCCGTGGTGACGGCCGATGTTCAGGGCTGCATCAGCTGGCTGAACCCGGCCGCAGAACGCATGCTGGGTGTCGGCTTGGCAGTGGTTGCCGGGCAATCGATCGAAGCCTTGTTGAGCCTGCGCACCGCGACACTGCCGGCTGGCCTGGCAGATGTGATGACCCGCGTTACGGCCGGCCAGACGGTGAACCTTCCAAAGGACACCCAACTGCTTCGCCAAGGTGCAGAACCGATGGCTGTCGAAGGCAGTGCCTCACCGTTGGGGAAGCAGGGCACCGTGCTGATCCTGCGCGATGTGACCTCGGCCCGCCAGAAGGAGCAGGAAATCGCCCACCGTGCCATGCACGACGCGCTGACCGGGCTGTTCAACCGCGACGAGTTCGATCGACAGCTGCAATGGGCTCTTGAGGCTGAGGCAGCAGACGGCGGTTCGCAGACCGACTGTGTTCTCTTCCTCGACCTCGATCACTTCAAGGTCGTCAACGACACCTGCGGTCATGCCGCTGGCGATCAGCTGCTGA
>JBJXEJ010000163.1:0-5046 GCA_046154125.1 Rhizobacter sp.
GCACCGGCTGCACGGTGCGCACGACGAACGGCAGGCCGATGAACGTGAGCGCCACGAACACGCCGAGCGGCGTGTACGAGACCTTGATGCCGACCATCGCCAAGTACTGGCCGATCCAGCCGTTGGCCGCGTACAGCGCGGTCAGCGCGATGCCGGCCACCGCGGTGGGCAATGCGAACGGCAGATCGACCAGCGCATCGACGACCCGCTTGAACGGGAACTCGTAACGCACCAGCACCCACGCGACGATCAGGCCGAAGAACGCGTTCAGCACTGCGCCACCCAGCGAAGCTCCGAACGTCAACCGGTACGATGCCATCACGCGCGGCGAGGTGACCGCGTCCCAGAAGGCCGGCCAGGTCATCGTGGCCGTCTTGAGAAACGCCGCGCTGAGCGGGATCAGCACGATGAAGCTGAGGTACAGCAGCGTGAAGCCGAGCGCCAGGTCGAAGCCGGGCAGCACGCTGTGCCGCTTGAGCAGGGTGCGGGAAAGGAACACGGGACAGCCCCGCTTATTTCTTCGAGCGAACGATGATCTGGTCGTAGAAGCCACCGTCGTCGAAGTGGTCCTTCTGCGCCTTCTTCCAGCCGCCGAACACCTCGTCGACGGTGAACGCGTTGACCTTCGGAAAGTCCTTCGCGTACTTCGCCAGCACCTTGGCACTGCGCGGACGGATGTGCTGGCGAGCCGCGATCTCCTGACCTTCGTCGGACCACAGGTACTTCAGGTAGGCCTCGGCCTGAGTGCGCGTGCCGCGCTTGTCGACCACCTTGTCGACCACCGACACCGGGTTCTCGGCCAGCACCGTCCACGTCGGGTAGATCACCTCGTAGTCACCGCCGAACTCGCGCTTGATCAGCGGCACCTCGCTCTCGAAGGTGACCAGTGCATCGCCCAGATTGCGCTGCGCGAAGGTGGTGGTGGCGCCGCGCCCGCCGCCGTCGAGCACCGGCACGTTGGCGAAGATGCGCTCGACCAGTGCCTTGGCGGCGGCCGGTGCCACGCCATTCTTCAGGCCCGCGCCCCAGGCCGCGAGGTAGGTGTAGCGGCCGTTGCCCGAGGTCTTCGGGTTCGGAATGATCACCGAGACGCCGGCGCGACCGAGATCGCTCCAGTCGCGGATGTTCTTCGGGTTGCCCTTGCGCACCAGGATCACCGACAGCGAGGTCGTCGGCGCGCTGTTGTCCGGCAGGCGCTTCGCCCAGTCGGCAGGGATCAGCGCACCCTTGTCGGCCAGGATGTCGATGTCGTTGGCCTGGTTCATCGTGATGACGTCGGCCTCCAACCCTTCGACCACGCTGCGCGCCTGCTTGCTGCTGCCGCCGTGCGACTGGTTCAGCGTCAGCGCCTCGCCGGTGGTCTTCTTCCAGTGCGCCGCAAAGGCGGCGTTGTATTCCTTGTAGAACTCGCGCGACACGTCGTAGCTGACGTTCAGCAGGGTCTTGCCGGCCCCCTGCGCGGAGGCGGTGAAAGAGGACAGCGCAGCCACGCTGGCCAGCGCGAAGAGCGTCGCGCGACGGGAAACTGGGGACATGGTGCAAGGTGGCCAGAAACCGCCACAAGAGTGTCAGAACAACGATGCTAGACAGCACCCATCGAATGACCAACGACCGATTCCATCGATCTTTAGTCGAAAAACGAGTAACGCCGGCGGGTCCACACAGGGAACCGCCGGCCGATGAGCCACGACGGGCTGCTCGATGCGAGCCAGCCCGGTGCCCGCAGGGGTTACTTCACCGAGTAGATCCTGTCGAACACGCCTCCGTCGGCGAAGTGGGTCTTCTGCGCCTTGGTCCAGCCACCGAAGACCGCATCGATGGTGAAGAGGTTGATCTTCGGGAAGTTCTTTTCGTACTTCGCGGCGATGGCCGGATCGATCGGCCGGTAGAAGTTGCGTGCCGCGATCTCCTGGCCTTCGGTCGAGTACAGGTACTCCAGATAAGCCTGCGCGACATCGCGGGTGCCCTTCTTGTCGACCACCTTGTCGACCACGCTGACAGGAGGCTCGGCCAGGATGCTGACCGGCGGGTAGACGATGTCGAACTTGTCGGCGCCGAATTCCTTCAGCGCCAGGTGCGCCTCGTTTTCCCAGGCCAGCAGCACATCGCCGATGCCGCGTTCGGCGAAGGTCACTGTCGAGCCGCGTGCGCCCGAATCGAGCACCGGCACGTTCTTGAACAGGTTGGCGACAAACTCCTGCGCCTTGGCTTCGGTGCCGCCAGGCTGCTTGAGCGCGAAGCCGTAGGCCGCCAGGTAACCCCAGCGCGCGCCGCCCGAGGTCTTCGGGTTGGCGGTGATCACGCCGACGCCGGGCTTGACCAGGTCGTCCCAGTTCCTGATCCCCTTCGGGTTGCCCTTGCGCACCAGGAAGATGTAGGTCGAGGTGTACGGCGAGCTGTTGTGCTTGAGGCGCTTCTGCCAGCCGGAGGGGAGCACCTTGGCCCTTTCTGCGATCTCGTCGATGTCATAGGCCAGCGCCAGCGTCACCACATCGGCGTCGATGCCGTCGATGACCGAGCGGGCCTGCTTGCCCGAGCCGCCATGCGATTGCTTGACGGTGACCACGTCGCCGGTCCTGGCCTTCCAGTATTTGGCGAACGCGGCGTTGTACTCGACGTACAGCTCGCGCGTCGGGTCGTAGGAGACGTTGAGCAGCGAGATGTCCTTGGCGAAAGCGCCAAAGGCGGCGGCACTGACGGCAAGGACGAGCAGCGCGGAGCGGGCGATGGTGACGGCAGACATGAATGCGAATCCTGGTTGAGAGACTGGCGCTGACCGGAGACGTTCCGACAGCTCACAGGTCATCCTAGGCAGCGACACAAGGCACGAAAACGAAGCGTTCCGAGCATGCATATTCGGAATCTGACGGCCCCAGCGCAGGCCAGACGAACGAAGGGCCCGCCAGGGCGGGCCCCCCTCAAGTCGAGGCCGGCAACCTCAGAACGCTTCCCAGCTGTCGTCGGTTCCAGTCTTCAGCGGATGCTGACGTTGGGCAGCAGACGCCTGCGAGCCTGGGGCTGAAGACTTGCGGGCCGCGAACTGCGGACGCACGACATTGCGGGCGCGGTTCGGCCCGCGGCGCTCTTCTCCGCCCCAGCCGGCAGTCTCGCTCTGCGCAGAGGCAACTTGCGCTGCGGTCATCGCATCGGCATGCGAATCGGTCCGGAAGATCGAGACCGCCTTCACCAGTTGCTGTGCCTGCACCCGCAGGCTCTCTGCGGCCGCCGATCCTTCCTCGACCAGCGCAGCGTTCTGCTGCGTGACCTGGTCCATCTGGACCACGGCCTCGCCGACCTGCGCCACGCCGGCACTCTGCTCGGCGCTGGCGGCGCTGATCTCACCGACCAGGTCCGTCACACGGCGAATGGAAACGACGACTTCGTTGATGGTGGCACCCGCCTGATCGACCTGCGCGGAGCCCGATTCGACACGACTGACGCTGTCGTTGATCAAGGTCTTGACCTCGCGGGCGGCTTCGGCGCTGCGCTGGGCGAGGTTGCGCACCTCACTGGCCACCACTGCAAAGCCGCGGCCCTGCTCACCGGCACGGGCGGCTTCTACTGCGGCATTCAGTGCCAGGATGTTGGTCTGGAACGCGATGCCGTCGATGACGCTGACGATGTCGGAGATCCGCTTCGAGCTCTCGTTGATGCCTTTCATCGTCTCGACGACGCGGCCAACCGCCTCGCCGCCACGCACGGCCACTTCAGAGGCGCTGATCGCAAGCTGGCTGGCCTGGCGGGCGTTGTCGGCATTCAAGCGGACCGAGGTGGTCAGCTGTTCCATCGATGCGGCAGTTTCTTCCAGCGCGCTGGCCTGCTCCTCGGTGCGCTGGCTCAGGTCGAGGTTGCCCTGGGCGATCTCCGACGACGCCACCGCCACGCTGGAAGCGTTCTGACGCACTTCGCCGACGGTCTTCTGCAGGCTGACGCGCATCGCGTTCAGCGAAGCCATCAGGCTGTCGGTGTCACCGGGACGCAGATCGATGCGCACCGTCAGATCGCCTTCGGCCACGGCCTGTGCCAGCGCCTTCGCCTCGCCCGGCTCGGCGCCGAGCTGGCGGGTCAGACTGCGCACCATCCAGGTCCCGAAGACCGCCGCGAACAGCAGGCCGACGGCGATGGCGCCGATCGCCACCGCACGGGTCGTTGCGTAGCTCGACAACGCGGCGGCGTACTCCTGATGCGCCACATCGATCTGCAACTGCAGCAAGGCCTGGATGGTCTTGCCAACCGGGGCATACAGAGGTCTCACGTGGTCGTCCACGAGCTTGACGGCGTCCTTGACACGACCTTCCTTGAGCGCCGCCATCGTCGGCAGCAAGGCGTCGGCCAGGTAGCGGGAACGCGCATCGGCGAAGGTCTGGACCAGCCAAGCTTCTTCGGTCGTCAGCGAGGTGGCGGTGTACTCCTTCCAGAGCCCGTCGATCGCGGCGGCGTTGTCTCGCAAGGTGCTGGACGCGATGGCAATTTCCTCGGGCCGCGGATCGCCGATCGCGTTCAGCAGCGCGGTCTCGCTCTCGAGCTGACGGCGCTGGATTTCCGCCAGCTGACCCAGCGGCACGACGCGGTCTTCGTTGACCGTCTTCAGGGACTGATTGGCATCGTTGATGCCCCACAGGCCGATCGCACCGATGACGATCAGCAGCAGCGACAGCGTACCGTTCAGCAGCAGCAGGCGGGTGGAGACTTTGAGTTGGTTCATGGCAGTGATGTCCGTCTTCGTTCAGTGGAGGGCTTCAGCGGCAACGTCTGCCACCGGTCCCACGATTGAGGCGATGTCGACCAGCACCAGCATCTGGTCGCCGATGGTGGCGATGCCGCGCAGGTGCCCGCTCGATGCAAAGCCCGGCAGGCACGGCACCGGGCGCAGGTGTTCGGCGGCCAGATCGAGCACGTCGCTGACGCCGTCGACCACTGCACCCAGGCGCTGACCGTCACGCTCGACCACGATCACCGACGTCTGCTCGTCGTACTGTGGCGACACCGCGCCGAGGCGCAATCGCAGATCGAACACCGGGACCATCTCGCCGCGCAGGTTGATCA
>JBJXEJ010000164.1:0-3418 GCA_046154125.1 Rhizobacter sp.
CATAACGCGATCGACGTGCCTGGACTTCAGCGCTTCGCGAAGATCATTGGCTACAACTTCGCCGCACTGTTCGCACCGCTGGTGTGGGAAAGCCAGGGCATCGGATCCATCGCGGTGCTGAGCGCAAGACTCGGCCCCTTCGGCGACAGGCAGCGCGCCCTGCTCAAGACCTTCGCCGACCAGGCGGTGGTCGCGATCCAGAACGCGCGGCTGTTCCGCGAGACGCAAAAGGCCCTGGCCCACCAGACCGCCAGCGCCGACATCCTGCGCGTCATCAGCAGCTCGCCCACCGACGTGCAGCCGGTGTTCGAGGCCATCGTCGGCACCGCGGTCAAGCTTCTGGGCTGCGACCTCGCGCTGGTGCAGACCGTCAGCGGCGACACCTACTCGCCCAAGGCCATGGCCACCCCGGCCGGGCTGGCGCCGGTGCCGGGCGCGCAGGTGATGCCGGTCGACCCCGCGGCGAACTTTCCGTCGCGTGCGATTCGCAGCAAGACCATGCTGCACGTGCCCGACTGGACGGCGATCGAACTGCCGCCGCACGAGCAGGTGCGGCATGATCAGCTGGGCCTGAACTCGGCGCTGTACCTGCCGCTGCTGCGCGGCGGCGACTGCGTGGGCGTGCTGGTGCTGGGCAGCAGAAAAGCGAACGCCTTCAACGACAAGGCGGTCGCGCTGGCCGAGTCGTTCCGCGACCAGGCGCTGATCGCGATCGAGAACACGCGGCTGTTCAACGAGACCAAGGAGGCGCTGGCGCAGCAGACGGCCACGTCCGACATCCTGCGTGTGATCAGCCAGTCGCCGACCGACGTGACGCCGGTTTTCGATGCGATCGTCGAGGCGGGGGTGCGTCTGCTCGTCAGCGACAGCGCGTTCGTGTTGATTTCCGACGACAAGCTGGTCACGCCGGTGGCCGGCGCCAACGCGGCTGGCCGGATTACCCCACTTGTGGCACCGAGCATGCCCGTCGACCCCGACCACAATTTTCCTTCGCGGGCGATCGTGTCGAAGTCGATATTGCACCTGCCGGACTGGTCGACACTTTCGCTGCCGCCGCTGGAGCAGGAGGTGCACGACAAGTTCGGGCTGCGCTCGGCGATCTTTCTTCCGCTGATGCGAGGCGACGAGTGCCTGGGTGTGCTGGTGTTCGGTCGCAACCAGGCGCGCGAGTTCAGCCCCAAGCAAATCGCGCTGGCCGAGTCGTTCCGCGATCAGGCGGTGATCGCCATCGAGAACATTCGGCTGTTCAACGAGACGCAGGAGGCGCTGCAGCGCCAGACCGCAACCAGCGAGATCCTGCAGGTGATCTCCGGCTCGCCCACCGACGTGCAGCCGGTGCTGCAGGCGGTGGCCGAGCGAGCGGCCAAGATCTGCGCGGCGCAGTTCGTCGACGTCATCCTTCGCGAAGGCGAGTTGATCCGCGGCGTCGCCTCTATCGGCAACATTGGCGGTCCCGCCGAGCCGATACCGCTGGACCGCAGCACCGTCATGGGGCGGGCAATCGTCGACCGCACCCCTGTCCATGTGCACGACCTGCAGCACTCGCAGGACGACTACCCGCGCGGCAGCGAACTCGCGCGCCGGCACGGCCACCACACCACCCTGGCTGTGCCGCTGCTGCGCGAGGGCCGCGCGCTAGGCTCGATCCTGGTCCGCCGCACCGAAGTGCAGCCCTTCGACGCCAAGCACATCGACCTGCTGCGCACCTTTGCCGACCAGGCGGCGATTGCCATCGAAAACGTGCGGCTGTTCAACGAGACGCAGGAGGCGCTGGCGCAGCAGACCGCCAGCGCCGAGGTGCTGACGGTGATCGGCCAGTCGGTGTCCGATGCGGCACCGGTGTTCGAGCGCATCGTCGACAGGGCGCGGCGCATCCTGAACACCAACTACGTCAACATCGGCCTGATCGGCGAGGACGGCCTTGTGCACCTCAGCGTGAACGACGAGCCGCAGTTCCCCGACGATCCCTTGTACCCGCGCGTCGTCGAATGGCTGCACCGCTACTTCCCGGCGCAGCAGATCGACACGGTGCACGGGTACTGCGCCAAGACGCGCGCCGTGCTGCACGTTCCCGACGTGCTGAACGGCCCCGAGGCGCCGCCCCGCATGCGCGAGGTGCTGGGCTGGTTGGGTGAGCATTCGCAGCTGTACGTGCCGCTGATCTGGCAGGACAAGGGCATCGGCGCCTTCGGCGTGGCGCGGGTGCCGAAGAAGCCCTTCACCGACAAGGAAATCGCGCTCATCAGGACCTTCGCCGACCAGGCGGTGATCGCGATCCAGAACGCGAAGATGTTCAAGGAGACGCAGGAAGCGAGAGCCCAGGCCGAAGCCGCCAACGAAGCCAAGAGCGCGTTCCTGGCGACGATGAGCCACGAGATCCGCACGCCGATGAACGCGGTGATCGGCATGAGCGGGCTCCTCTTGGATACGCCACTGACCGAGGATCAGCGCGACTTCGCCACCACCATTCGTGATTCGGGCGATTCGCTGCTGACGATCATCAACGACATCCTCGACTTCTCCAAGATCGAAGCCGGGCGCATGGACATCGAGCACCACCCCTTCGACTTGCGCGAGTGCGTCGAATCGGCGCTGGACCTGATCGGCGGCCGCGCGGCTGAGAAGCACCTGGACATCGCCTACGTCTTCGAAGGCGACGTGCCGCCTGCCATCGACGGCGACGTGACCCGGCTGCGCCAGATCCTGCTCAACCTGCTGAGCAACTCGGTCAAGTTCACCGAGAAGGGCGAAGTCGTGCTCAGCGTGCGTGTCGAAGGCGACGAGCAGACCGGCGAAGGCAGCCAGCTGCACTTCATCGTGCGCGACACCGGCATCGGGTTGAGCGAGCAGGGCCTGTCGCGCCTGTTCCAGAAATTCAGCCAGGCCGACAGCGGCACCACGCGCAAGTACGGCGGCACCGGCCTGGGGCTGGCGATCAGCAAGCTGCTGGCCGAGCTGATGGGCGGCACGATGTGGGCCGAGAGCGCCGGGCCCGGGCAGGGCAGCACGTTCCACTTCAGAATCGCCAACCACCCCACCGAGCTGCCCGCGGGAACGCGGCGCGACTTCCTCGGTGAGCAGCCGGTGCTCAAGGGCAAGCGCATCCTGGTGGTGGACGACAACGCCACGAACCGGCGCATCCTGGCGCTGCAGACGGCGAAGTGGGGCATGGTGGTGCACGACACCGAGTTTCCGGCGCAGGCGCTGGAGATGTTGAAGGGTGCGGCCCAGGCCCTGGCCTACGACTTGGCGATCGTGGACATGCACATGCCCGGCATGGACGGCGCTCAGCTTGCCGCGCGCATCCGCGAGGCTGGGCACAAGCTGCCGCTGGTGCTGTTCAGTTCGCACGGCCGCAAGGAGGCGACCGACGCGATGTTCGCCGCCACCCTGGCCAAGCCGCTGCGCCAGAGCCAGC
>JBJXEJ010000165.1:0-40825 GCA_046154125.1 Rhizobacter sp.
ATCAGCGACACGCAGGACCGGATCGAGTATGTCAACGCGGCCTTCAGCGTCATCACGGGTTTCAGCGCGGAGGAGGCGGTGGGTCGGTACCGGCGACAACTTCAGCCCGACCGGCTCGACCTGGAGAACTATCGGGCCAAGCATCGGGCCCTGCTCGCAGGAGAAAGCTGGTCCATCGAAGTCAGTGCGCTGCGCAAGAACGGCGAACGCTATGACGAGCTCGTGCGCGCCGCGCCGATTCGACAGCCCGACGGCACCATCTCGCATGTCCTTTCGCTGGGCGAAGACATCACGCAGCACAAGCAGGACAGTGCCGAGCTCGACGAGCATCGACATCACCTTCAGGAGATGGTCGACCAGCGCACCGCGCAGCTGCAGGCACTCAACAGCGCCTTGATCGACAGCGAGCGTTTCATCCACACCGTGGCCGACAACCAGTCGGGCCTGCTGGCCTACTGGGACAAGGACCTTCAATGCCAGTTCGCGAACCGGGCCTGCCGCGAATGGTTCGGCTGCCCGGAAGGTGCGCTGGATCGCCTGGTGCCCGGCGTGCTGCTCCAGGGCGAATGGCCGGCCGACCAGCAGGTCCTCCTGGGAGATGTGCTGGCCGGCAAAGCGAGGCAGGTCCAGCGCCTGTTCACCGACGCGAATGGCCAGGTGATGCACGGGCTGGCCACCTTCACCCCGGACATCGTCGATGGCGCGGTGCGCGGCTTCCTCGTCGTGGTGTCGGACATCACCGAAATCAAGCACGCCGAGCTGCAACTGCGCGACGCCAACACCGCGCTCACGGAGTCGCGCGACCGGGCCGATGCGGCCAACCGCGCCAAGAGCGCTTTTCTGGCCAACATGAGCCACGAGATCCGCACCCCGATGAACGCCATCATCGGTCTGACGCATCTGCTGCGTCGCGATGCCCAGGATGTGCTGGAAAGCGAACGTCTGGGCAAGGTCTCGGACGCCGCGAACCACCTGATGCAGGTCATCAACGACATCCTCGACCTGTCGAAGATCGAGGCGGGCAAGGTCGAGCTGGAACACGTCGATTTCTCGCTGCAGGGACTGATATCGCGGACGTGCGAACTGGTGATCGAGCGTGCGCGCTCGAAGGGCCTGACGATGTCGGTGGACCTCGACCACCTGCCCGACGCCCTGTGTGGCGATCCGACCCGCCTGTCGCAGGCCTTGCTCAATCTGCTGAGCAACGCCGTGAAGTTCACCGATCACGGCGGCATCACTCTCGGTGGCGAGCTGCTCGAACGGGAGGGCGAGTCCATGCTGATCCGCTTCGTCGTGCACGACACCGGGGTCGGCATTCCGCCGGAAGCGCTCGGGCACCTGTTCCAGGCCTTCGAGCAGGCCGACAGTTCGACCACGCGGCGCTTTGGCGGCACCGGCCTCGGGCTGGCGATCACCAGGCGCCTGGCCACCTTGATGGGGGGTGAGGTCGGCGTCACCAGCACGGTCGGTGCCGGCAGCGAGTTCTGGTTCACCGCCCGCCTGCGGGCCGGCGCGCCGATCGCGGTCGAGGCACAGGCTGAGCAAAGCCGGGCAGGTGGGGTGCGGACAGCGGGTCAGGGACTGGCTGGGCGGCTGCTGCTGGTCGAGGACAACCCGGTGAACCGGGAGCTTGCGCTGGAACTGCTGCAGTCGGTCGGCCTGCAGGCCGAGGTCGCGGTCGACGGCATCGAGGCGGTCGAGCGTGCGCGCGCGGGAAGGTTCGACCTGATCCTGATGGATCTGCACATGCCCCGCATGGACGGGCTGGAGGCCACCCAGCGCATCCGCGAGCTGCCCGGCGGTGCGACGGTCCCAATCATCGCGATGACCGCCAGCGCCTTCGGCGAGGACCGCGCGGCCTGTCTGACCGCCGGCATGAACGATCACGTGGCCAAGCCAGTCGATCCGGTGAAGCTGTATGCGGCGCTGCAGCGGTGGATGCCCCAGGCCGACGTGGCGGCGGCCGAGGGGTCCGCCGCGATCCATGCCGATCAGCCGCACGAGCCGGCAGGCAAGGCAGGCTTGCCTTCGATGCCGGGCTTCGATGCCGAGCGCGGTCTCGGTTACCTTGGCGGGCGTGTCGATCTCTACCGGCGCGTCCTGCGTCAGTTCGTGCGGCACTACGGCGACGGCGTCGACGCATTCGAGGAGAGCCTGTCGATCGACGATCCGGCCTCGGTGCAGGCTGCAGCCCATTCGGTCAAGGGCGCGTCGGCGACGATCGGGGCTGTTCGGCTGCCACAACTGGCGCACGATCTCGAAGCCGCTGCCGCAGCTCGCCGCCCGGCCGGCGAGCTGGCAGCGGGTTGCTCCGGGATGCTGCGCGAGCTGGAGTCGGTGGTGGCGGTCCTGCGCGAAAACCTGGCGGACGGCGAGAGCATGCCGATGCCGCTGGATGGCATGGCGCCGAGCGGCGATGACCTCGATCGCCTGGAGCGGCTGCTCCAGAGCGCCGATTACCGGTCGGTCAGCGAGTTCCGGCAGCTCGCACCATCACTTCGCCGTCACTACGGAGCCGCCGTCGCCGAAATCGGCACGTGCCTGCGCAACTTCGAATACGAGCGTGCACTCGTGCTGCTGCGCGCCTTCCGCGTGGAGGACATGCGCTAGCGTTGGTGCGGCTGAGCGGGACGGAAGGTGTCACGCGCGCAGCCGCGCTTCACGGCGCCTCAGGCCCTCAGGGCGCCAGCGTCAGCGTGTAGCTGCCGTTGCTTCCCGTGGTCAGAAGCACGCGTGCCACCAGGCTGACCGCCGCCGAGCCGCCGTTGGAGACCGTGACCTGTTGCAGACGGCCTGTCACCCCGGGTGACAGCAGCAATTGCCGCCCGTCTGCCATGTACAGACCGAAGCCGAAGCCCGATGCCGCGCCGGCTTTCAGGGTGAGGGTGACCTTCTTGCCTGCGGGCACCGAGAACTGGTAGTAGTCGGTGTCGACGCTCGTGCCGATGGAGCCCGATACGACGCTGGACAGCGAAGCGATCTTCTGTGCCGTGGCGATGCTGTTGTTCGGCTCGGCCTCTTTCACCGCCGTCACGCCGGGATTCGGCGTCGTGGCAGGCGGTGGTGGCGGAGCAGGCGCCGGCGGCGGTGCGGGAGGCGGTGGAGCCGGCGGTGTCGTGCCGAGCGCCGCGACGGCCAGCGATACCGCCGCGTTCGCGTCGACGATGCCGGCGCCACAGCCGGTGCAGGCGGCCGGAAAGGCACGTGCGCTCGACTTCAGCATCGCCGCGATCTGGTCAGGGGTGAGTGCCGGATTGACCGACAGCATCAGTGCCGCGACGCCGCTGACCACCGGGGTCGCCATCGACGTGCCCATGTAGGACGCATAGCTGTCGGCGCCAGGCGCTGTGGTCCCCGCGTTGAGCGTCGAGAGCAGGCCTGCGCCCGAGTCGCCGCCGGGAGCCGCCACGGTGACATTGGTGCCGAAGTTGGAGTACGACGCCTTGCCGCCCGTCTTGCCGGTGGCGGCGACCGCGATGACGCCGGTGCAGTTGGCCGGGGAGCTGCCGCTGGCATTGGTGTTCGAGTTGCCTGCGGCGACGATGACGGCGGCGCCCTTGGCGCGTGCGGCGTTGATCGCGTTCTGCGAGGTGAGGTCGCATGCACCGCCACCGCCGAGCGACAGGTTGATGACCTTGGCCGGATTGGGATTCAGTGGCAGGCCGCTCACCGTGCCGCCCGCGGCCCAGACGATGGCGTCGGCCACGTCCGAGGTGTAGCCACCGCAGCGGCCGAGCGCGCGCAGCGGAAGGATGCGAGCCGCATAGGCCACGCCGGTGACACCGACGCCGTTGCCGCCCGATGCCGCGGCCAGTCCGGAGACGTGCGTGCCGTGCCATGAACTGCTGGTGGCGGGCGAGCCTGCGCCGCACGCCCCGGCGGACGCCGCATCGCCCGGGTCGGACGCATCGGCGTCGCGACCGCTGCCGTCGGCACCGATGGTCGCGTTGGTGATGAAGTCGTAGCCCGGCAGCAGCCTGGCGACCAGATCGGCGTGCGGCCGCACGCCGGTGTCGATCACCGCGATCGTCACGCCGTTGCCGGTGGCCCGGTCCCACGCCGCCGGGGCGCGTATTCCGCCCGTCACATCCGACAGCGCCCATTGCTGCGGGTATAGCGTGTCGTTGGGCACGTACATCGGCTGCAGCAGGCGGTCCGGCTCGACGTACTCGATGTCCGAGTCGCCACTGCGCAGGCTCTGCATCAGGTTGTCGAGTTCGCCCCGGTTCATGCGGCGGCTGATCTGCATCACCTGGCTGCCGTTGTGCATGCGTCGCAGTGCAGCGAGCTGAACGCCCTGGCGATTGCCGGCGACCGTGACTGCATAGCGCGATCGAGCCGACCTCGCGACAGTCGCGCTGCTGCGGTACTTGATGATCAGGCGGTCGGTGGTGGTCAGCGTTTCCACGCTGACCGTGGCCTGCAGCACCGGCGTGGCACCTTCGTTGAAGCGGCCGTGTGCAGGGCCGGCGACGATGCACACCGTGGTCGCCAGGATGGCCGGTGTCGAGAGCAGCTTGCGCAATGTCATGAAAACGCCTCGTGAGGTTCGAGGCCAGCCCGCGATGGCGGACCGGCAGCCCCGCTACCGTGGCGCTGTGCGCTGTAGGCCGGAGGCTTTGCGTCCCACGCTTTCACGTGGTTTGCGGAAATGGATGAACGAATTGTTACCGGGAACCCGCAGGGCGGGAACCGGCCCCGGTGTGCGTGCATGCCGAATCCGAGACATCCTGCGCACAGGTCGCCTGAATCGGAGCGCGCTGGTGGCGGCGTTGCGTTGGTTTTTCAAACCTCACAATTCGCGGCATGTCGTCCAACCCGCATGCTCTCGACCCGGTGCCGATTCCCCTCTTGCCCGCCGGTGCCCCCCCCGCCGCCGTCGGCTTTGCCGATGCGCTTCGGTTCTGGCTGAAGCTCGGTTTCATCAGCTTCGGCGGCCCGGCAGGGCAGATCGCGATCATGCACACCGAGCTGGTCGAACGCCGCCGCTGGATCAGCGAGAAGCGTTTCCTGCACGCGCTGAACTACTGCATGGTGCTGCCGGGCCCGGAGGCGCAGCAGCTAGCCACCTACATCGGCTGGCTGATGCACCGCACCTGGGGCGGCATCGTCGCGGGCGCTCTGTTCGTGCTGCCTTCGCTGTTCATCCTGATCGCGCTGTCGTGGATCTATCTGCGCTTTGGCGATGTGCCGGTGGTGGCCGGTGTCTTCTACGGCATCAAGCCGGCGGTGACCGCGCTGGTGGTGCACGCGGCCCACCGCATTGGCGGCCGGGCGCTGAAGAACGGCTGGATGTGGGGCATTGCCGCGGCGGCTTTCTTCGCGATCTTCGCGCTGCACGCACCGTTTCCGGTGATCGTGCTGTGCGCTGCGCTGATCGGCCACTTCGGCGCGCGCTGCGCGCCCCAGGTGTTCGCGCTCGGCGGCGGCCATGGCAGCGCGAAGAAGCGCTACGGCCGGGCGTTGATCGACGACGACACGCCGACGCCGGCGCACGCGCTGTTCCGCCGCAGCCGGCTGTTGGCGGTGCTCGCGATCGGGATCGGCCTGTGGTCGGTGGCGATGGCGGTGCTGCTCGCCACGCAAGGCGTGCGGGGCACACTGACGCAGATGGGATGGTTCTTCACCAAGGCCGCGCTGCTGACCTTCGGCGGTGCCTACGCGGTGCTGCCCTATGTGTACCAGGGGGCGGTCGAGCACCACCAGTGGCTGAGCGGCGCGCAGATGATCGACGGCCTGGCCCTCGGCGAGACCACGCCGGGGCCGTTGATCATGGTGGTGGCGTTCGTCGGTTTCGTCGGTGGCTGGCTGAAGCAGGTGTTCGGCCCGGATGCGCTGTTTGCAGGTGGTGCGGTGGCGGCCACCGTGGTGACGTTCTTCACCTTCCTGCCGTCATTCGTGTTCATCCTGGCCGGCGGCCCGCTGGTCGAGGCCACGCACGGCAGGCTCGGCTTCACCGCGCCGCTGTCGGCGATCACTGCGGCAGTGGTCGGCGTGATCCTGAATCTGGCGCTGTTCTTCGCGTACCACGTGCTCTGGCCGCAGGGTTTCGGCGGGCACTTCGATGCGGTGTCGGCGCTGATCGCGGCGGCGGCGGCCGTGGCGCTTTTCCGATTCAAGGTCGGCGTGATGCCGCTGCTCGGCGCCTGCGCGCTGGCCGGCCTGGCGGTCACACTGCTCGCGCCCGGTCTGCGTTGAACGGCCCTGCCGCATGGAGACGCTGCCGATCCGCCTGCTGCCCGGCCAGGACCTGCGCCAGGCGCTCGAGGCGGCGGTGGCTGCGCGCGGCTGTCGCGCGGCCTTCGTGCTGTCGGGCATCGGCAGCCTGTCGCCGGCCGTGCTGCGTCTGGCCGGCGCGAACGAGGTCAGGACCCTCGATGGCGATGTCGAGATCCTGACCCTCTCCGGGAGCATCGCACCGCACGCGTCGCACCTGCACGCCAGCGTGTCCGATGCCCGCGGTGAGGTGGTCGGCGGGCACGTGGCCCAGGGCTGCACGGTGCGCACGACCGCCGAAGTGCTTCTGGCGTTGCTGCCCGACTGGGCCTTCTCGCGCGAGCCCGACGCGGCGACCGGCTTCGACGAACTGGTCGTGCGCCGCAGCGACGCCGGACCCGGCGCCTGAGCATGAGCATGAGCATGGGCCGCGCAGGCCGCACGGCACCGATGGACCGGGTCGATTGCGTCGTCATCGGGGCCGGGGTGGTGGGCCTGGCGTGTGCGCGGGCGATCGCGCAGGCCGGGCTCGATGTCGTGATCGTCGAGCGCGAGACCGCGTTCGGCACCGGCGTGTCGGCCCGCAACAGCGAGGTCGTTCATGCCGGCCTGTACTACCGCCCGGGCAGTCTCAAGGCGCAGTGGTGCGTGCGCGGCGCGCGGCTGCTGTACGACTACTGTGCGCAGCGCGGCATTGCGCACCGACGCTGCGGCAAGCTGCTGGTGGCGACGTGCGACGCCGACCTGTCGGCACTCGAGGCGCTGCGCGTGCAAGGTCTCGCGAACGGCGTGGACGGCCTCGTGTGGTTGACCGCCGCACAGGCGCAGGCGCTCGAACCGGAGCTGGCCTGTGTCGCCGCACTGTCGTCTCCCGCCAGTGGAATCGTCGACAGCCGCGCGCTGATGAACGCGCTGCTCGCGGACGCGGAAAGACTCGGGGCGGTGCTGGCGGTCGCCAGCGCGGTGGTCGGCGTGGTGCGCGACGGGGATCTGTGGCGCGTGCGGGTCAGGGCGGGCAGCCGAGACCGTGGGCCATCGGCGCCGGCCCCTGGCGATTTCGAAATGCAGACGGGCTGGATCGTCAACGCGGCCGGCCTCGATGCGCAGGCGGTGGCCGCATCGATCGACGGCATTACGGCGTCGGCCATCCCGCCGCGCCACCTGGCCCGGGGTCACTACTTCTCGCTGGTCGGCCGCTCACCGTTCTCGCGGCTGATCTACCCGATGCCGGTCGACGGGGGCCTCGGGGTGCACCTGACTCTGGATCTCGGCGGGCGGGCCCGGCTCGGCCCCGACGTCGATTGGAGCGACGGCGTCACTGCGTCCGCAACGCCCGGCCGCGACCTCGACTACGCGGTCGACACGCGTCGCGCCGATGCGTTTGCCACGCAAGTGCGCCGCTACTGGCCGCGCCTGCCGGATGACGCGCTGGCACCGGGATACACCGGCATCCGACCCAAGCTGACCGGGCCGGGCGAACCGGCAGCCGACTTCCGGGTCGACGGCCCCGCCGTTCACGGCTGCGTGGGCTTGATGCACCTGTTCGGCATCGAGTCGCCGGGCCTCACAGCCTCGATGGCGATCGCCGAATTCGTGTCGGCGACGGTGGCACCCGGTTCGAGAGCGTGAACCGTCGGTGCACTGCATTCGATGAAAAGCGCGGAGTTCGCCCGGCATTCCACGCGATCGTCGGCGAGCATTGCGTCAAAAAATAGTCACACAGAAAAATGCGGGCGGAACCTGTACCGATGGCGCGGTAGGTGCCGAACAGTCCGCCCGGTACCCGTTGACTTTGTCATTCCGCGCCTCACTTCGCCCGTCGGAGTTCATGTTGAGCGTTACCGATCCCATCGAAACCGCACACGCCGGGGATGTCTCGATCCCGTTCTGGCGCCGCGCGTTCAACCTCCCGCCCGGCAGCGGGCTCCCCGAATTCACGTCGGGGACCGGCGTCGGACAACCGACGCCGTCCCGGCTGCTTGTCGACGATGACCCCGGGGTGATCCAGGTGCTGGGTCGCATGCTGGCCGGGCTGGGCCACCTGCGATTCGCGCTGTCGGCCGGCGACGCGCTGAATCTGGCGCGCGAATCGGCACCGGACGTGGTGCTGGTCGATGCCGAGATGCCCGGCATGAATGGATTCGACTTCTGCGCGGCGATGAAGGCCGACCATCATCTGGCCGAGGTGCCCGTGATTTTCGTCAGCGGCCACGGCCACGTCGAAACCGAGGTCGCCTGCTTTGCCGTCGGGGCCGCCGATTTCATACGCAAGCCGCCCACGGCCGAGGTCGTGGTGGCCCGCGTGCGCACGCAGTTGCGCCTCAAGGCCCTGTCCGATGCGTTGCGTCGCGCGGCGCTGGTGGACGGACTCACGGGCCTCGCCAATCGGCGACGCTTCGACGACCAGCTGCGCATCGAATGCGATCGCGCGCTGCGCAGCGGCGAGCCGCTCTCGCTGCTGATGATCGATGTCGATCACTTCAAGCGGTTCAACGATCGCTACGGCCATCCCGCCGGCGACGCCTGCCTGCGAAGCGTGGCGATCGCGATCCAGGGCCTGGTGAGCCGGCCTGCCGATCTGGTCTCGCGTTACGGAGGCGAGGAGTTCGTGATGCTGCTTCCTCAGACCAAGGCGGCCGGTGCCGAACATCTGGGCGAACTGGTGGTCAGGACGGTGTCAGCGCTGGGCATGGCGCACGACGCTTCGCCATCGGGCTCGGTGGTCACGGTCTCGGTCGGTGTGGCCACGGCCCGTTGCACAGCCGAAGACGGCTGTACCCCGGCGTCCCCCGCGACACTGGTGAACGCGGCCGATCAGGCGATGTACACCGCCAAGCTGGCAGGCCGCGGACAGAGCTGCAGCTACGTCCCGAGCAACGCCAGCGCCCAACTGTCGTACAGCATCTGAGACGGCATGCGGCCGATGCCCTCTGCCGGTGAAGCGAGTCATCGGCGCTGGCTGCCGGCCGCCATCGTGCTGGTGCTCGGTCTGGTGCTGGCGGGGCTGGCCGCGCACTGGCAGGCTCGCGAAAACGCCGCCCGGGTCGAGCTGACACTGCAGACGACCGGGGCCTCCATCGCCGATCAACTGGTGCAGCGGCTGCAACTCTACGAATACGGACTGCGCGGCGCCCGTGGCGCGGTGATTGCCGCCGGGATCGACCAGCTCGGGCGCGAGACCTTTCGCGCGTACCACGAGTCGCTCGATCTCGACCAGAAGTTTCCCGGCGCGCGCGGATTCGGCTTCATCCGCCGCGTGCCGCTGGACCGCGAGGCTGGCTTTCTTGCCAGGGCACGGCGCGACGGTGCGCCTGATTTCGACCTCCGTCAGCTCGAGCCATACGGCGGCGAGCATTACGTCATCCAGTACATCGAGCCCGTCGATCGCAACACGGCCGCGGTGGGCCTGGACATCGCCTCCGAACCGAATCGACGCGCCGCCGCGCAACAGGCCGCCAGCCGCGGACGCGCGGCGATCACCCGGCCGATCACGCTCGTGCAGGCCAGAGGTCAGGCGCAGCGGTCGTTCCTGCTCCTGCTGCCGGTGTACCGGCCCGGGCTTCCGTTGACCACCGAGCAGGAGCGCTGGCAAGCGCTCGTCGGCTGGACCTATGCACCGCTGCTGATCGACGATGTCCTGCGCGACCTCGATCTGCGGCAAGGCGAGCTGGCGCTGGCGCTGGACGAACTGACCGATCGAACCGAGCGGTTCTATGGTCCAGCCGAGCAGCCATCCGTTCCGGCTTCTGCCCATCCGCTGCAGATCGAACGCCAGATATTCGGGCGACTCTGGCGCGTGAGTCTCCAGCCTCAGCCGCTGTTCTTCGCGCGGCTCCATCTCGTCAGCCCGGGCAACGTGTTCGCCATCGGTCTGCTGATGTCATTGCTGGCTTCGGCGCTGGTGCTCGCCTACCAGTCCGGCCGCCGGCGGCACGTCGAGATCCTGGCCGGGCAGCAGCGCCTCGCTGCGCTCACCGAGCGCGCCAGTGACGCCATCGTGGCGGAAACGCTGGACGGCATCGTCACCAGCTGGAACCGCGCCGCCGAGAAACTGTTCGGCTGGCGCCCCGAGGAGGCCATCGGACGGTACGCCACCGAATTGCTGCTGCCGGGAACTGCCCACGCAGCGGACGAATCGCTGCGCACGCGGGTGGTCGCAGGCGACATGCCCGAGCCGGCCGAATCGGTCGGAGTTCACCGCAACGGCGAGCCTCTGGCTGTCTCGATGGCCCTTTCGCCCATCCTGTCGACCGAAGGTCGGGTGATCGGCCTGGGCCGCCTGATCCGTGACATCCGTGCAGAGAAACAGGCTGACTTGACGCGTCGTCAGTTCACCGAGTCCCTGGAGCGCGAGGTCGGCGAGCGAACCGCGGCACTCGACACGGCGCGCCGTGACCTGCAGACGCTGCTCGACGCGCTGCCCTCGATGGTCGGGTACTGGGACCGTGACCTGCGCAACCGATTTGCCAATCAAGCCTACTCACGGTGGTTCGGCGTTCGGTCGGCGGAGATGCCGGGGCGGCACTTGCAATCGTTGCTGGGCGATGAATTGTTCGAGCAGAACCGGCACCACGTGGATCGCGCACTGGCCGGCGAGCCGCAAACGTTCGAGCGCTCGATCCCGAGGCCGGACGGTGCGGGCCTGCAGCATTCGCTCGCGCATTACCTTCCAGACGTGGTGGATGGAGAGGTTCGCGGGTTCTACGTGCTGGTTCACGATGTGTCCGAGATTCACGAGGGCCGCCGGCGACTGGCCGACGCGCTCCGCGAGATCGCGATCCTGCTCAACACCGTGCGAACGCATGCCCTGTTCTTCCAGGTCGACCTGGAGGGTCGGATTCTCGAAATCAACGATCGCTACTGCGAGCTCGCGGGCTGTGCGCGCGAGGAACTGCTCAGCCAGGGTTTCGGCCTGCTCAACTCGGGCTTCCACCCGCCGGAGTACTGGGCTGCCATGTGGGACAGCCTTGAATCGGGCAAGGCCTGGCGAGGCGAGATCTGCAATCGTGCCCGGGACGGCTCGCTGTTCTGGGTGGACAGCATCTTCGCGCCGATCGCCGGGGCCGACGGGCGTGTCGAGCGCTACATCGGCATCAGCAGCGACGTGACCTCCAGCAAGGCTGCGGCTGATCTGCTGGCGCAGGAGCGACAGCGCCTCGACAACATCCTTCGCGGCACGAACGTTGGCACCTGGGACTGGAACGTGCAGAGTGGCGAGACACGATTCAACGAACGCTGGGCCGAGATGATCGGCTGCACGCTGGCCGACCTCGCACCGCGCAGCAGCGCGATCTGGATGAGCAGCATCCATCCCGAGGATCTGGAGCGCTCGAACGAGGCGCTGCAACGGCATTTCGCCGCCGAGGTCGACCAGTACGAATGCGAGCTGCGCATGCGCCACCGCGACGGGCACTGGATATGGGTGCTCGACCGCGGGCGTGTCTCGAGCCGCACAGCCGACGGGCAGCCGGAATGGGTGCACGGGACGTACCAGGACATCACCGAACGTCACGCCGCCGACGACGCGCTGCGTGCGGCCACCCACGCCGCCGAGGCCGCCAGTGCCGCCAAGAGCAGTTTCCTCACCAACATGAGCCACGAGATCCGCACGCCGCTGAACGCGGTGATCGGCCTGACCCACCTGCTCGGGCACAGCCGGCTCGATGCCGAACAGAGCGCCTTCGTCGGCAACATCCAGCTCGCCAGCCGCTCGCTGATGGGCCTCATCAACAACGTGCTCGACCTCGCCAAGATCGAGACCGGCCGGACCGCGCTGGACGTCCAGCCGTTCGACGTGCCCGAGCTGATCGACGGCCTGGCCGCCGTGTTCGGCAGCCAGGCGCAGGCGAAGGGTCTTGAATTCAACGTCAGCCTGCCGCCCGGATTGCCGCGGCGACTGCAAGGCGACGCACTGCGCCTGGGGCAGGTGCTGACCAACCTGCTTGGCAATGCGATCAAGTTCACCGAGCGCGGACGTGTGGCGTTGGTCGTTGAATCACTCGGAGAAGATGCCTCCGGCCAGCTGAGCCTGCGTTTCGCGGTGACGGACACAGGCATCGGCATCGATCCCGAGACGCAGGGGTTGCTGTTCCAGCCTTTCACCCAGGCCGATGTGTCGACCACCCGCCGTTATGGCGGCACCGGGCTGGGCTTGTCCATCGTGAGGCAACTGGCGGGCCTCATGGGAGGACTCACGGGCGTGGTCAGCCGGCCGGGGCAGGGCAGCGAGTTCTGGATTACGCTGACGCTTGCGCTGGTGGACGACGGGAGTCTGGACGATCGAGACCGTGGCAGGTTGCGGGTGCTGATGGTCGACGGCGGACCGGCCGCTGGCGAGCCGCTGGTGTCCCTGGCCGCCGCATTCGGCTGGAGCACCGACGTGGTCGAGAGTGCTGCCGCGGCCATCGATCGCCTGCGAACTCGCGCGACAGGCGATGGTCCGCCCGACATCGTGGTCTTGCAGGGCGAGTCCACTCCCGATCCGGACGGTTGGCACCCGCTGCTGGACACGGTGGCGGCGATCGACCCGGAACGCCGCCCGTCCACGCTGCGGATCGAAGCTGTTGGCGGGATGCCCGGGTTCGACGCGGCCGGGCGATTCGACAGCACGTTGCGCCGACCGCTGGATCCAGCGACCCTGTTCAATGCGGTCGACGCTGCCGTGATCCACAGAACCGGTGACCCGGCCAGGGTGATCCGGGTCACGCGGCTGGAGGCGACCGGCGTGCTCTGGCTGCCCGGGGTCCGGGTGCTGGTGGTCGACGACAGCGACATCAACCGCGAGGTGGCCTCCCGTGTGCTGGCGCGCGAGGGCGCGATCGTCAGCGTTGCCGGCACCGGGATCGAGGCACTCGACATGCTGCGCAAATCCCCTGGCGATTTCGACGTCGTGCTGATGGACGTGCAGATGCCCGGCATGGACGGCAACGAAGCCACTCGCTGCCTGCGCAACGAACCCGGGCTGACTGGCTTGCCGGTGATCGCGCTGAGTGCCGGCGCCCTGCTGGCAGAGAAGCAGCGCGCGCTGGACGCGGGCATGGACGACTTCCTCCTCAAGCCACTCGACCCCGTCGTGCTGACGCGCACGGTGCGTCTCCACGTCGAGCGAACGCGCCGCGCTCCGCTGCGGGTTCGCTTGCGAGCCGAACCCGGGCCCGCGTCGCGGGAGTCTGCGTGGCCGCGGATCGACGGCTTCGACGTGAACGACGTGCGCTCCCGGCTCGACGATGACCTGCCGCTGTACACCCGGCTGTTGCGGCGCTTCTGCGAGGAATTCGGTGATCTTGCCGATGCAGAGCCGGCGTCGCACACACCGCCTGACCGGGAAACATGTGCAGCCCGCATGCACAAGCTGTCGGGCAGTGCCGGATTGCTGGGTGCCCGCGCCGTGATGTTGGAGGCCCGCTCGGCCGAGCAGGCCTTGCGAGCCTCCGGGCCGGTCACCCCCGATGGCGTGGAAGCGGACATTTCGGCGACGCTGAATGGGCTGCGCCTGGCGATGCGGCAATTGATGGACGTTGCCGGCCCGTGGCTCGCTCATGCGGATCAGTCAGCTGCCGACCTCGCAAGCACGACAGAGGCCACGCGCGTCGATCCGCAAGCCTTGTCCGGGTTGCGCATCCTGTTCCGCAACCAGGATCTGGCAGCGCTTGCGAGATGTGCCGAACTGGCGCCGGCGCTGCGCCGATCGTGGGGCACGGAGCGCTTCGCGAAGCTGCAGGCCGCCGTGGACCGACTCGACTTTCGCGCCGCGCTCGATCTCCTGGCGCGGTTCGAGACCGATCCGGAGCCAGAAGGCGCTGCCCACTGAACCGGCATCGCCGTTCTGCACGGTGATGCGTGGTCAGGCCCGGTTGTCGAGCCGGGCCTTGACGAAGCCGCTGGCTGCGTAGCGCCTGACCCCCGCGTAATAGCGATCGGCCAGCCGCTGGACCATCAGGCTGTAGGCCTCCATCAACTCGGGCCGGATGCTGAAGTGGTCGTAGTTGACGACCACGTCCACCCGCTTGTTCAGCGGCGACACGCGGCGCTCGACCTCGGCCTCGATCGCATCGATGTCGAGCGCGCTGTCGATGGCCAGACCTTCGAAGTTGATGAACAGCATCTGGCTGCGCGCATCGAAGTCGATGCGTTCGGACAGCGGCAACGCCAGCATGCGTTCGCGCAGGCGCATCGGCGCATCGGCGAAAAGGGCCGGATCCATCAGGCGCAGTTGCGGGCTGATCGCCGGCTTGAATTCCATCTGCGACAGGACGTGGCGGTCGATGTCGATGCCGGGCGCGATCTCGATCAGTTCCAGCCCGCCGGCATCCGCGAGGCGGAACACGCAGCGCTCCGTCACGTAAAGCACACGCTGCCGGTTCTTTCGGGCGCGCTCGCCGCTGAACGTCCGGTGCTCCACCTCGCGCACGAACTTGCGCAAGGTGCCTTCGCTGTCGATGTGCACCTTGCCGCCCTCGATGCGCACCTGCAGGTCGCCCGCCGTGAAGGTGCCGACGAACACCACCGCCCGGGCCGACTGGCTGATGTTGATGAACCCTCCGGCTCCCGCGAGCCGCGGGCCGAACTTGCTGACGTTGAGGTTGCCCTGCTCGTCCGCCTGCGCCAGGCCGAGCACCGCGATGTCGAGCCCGCCGCCGTCGTAGAAGTCGAACTGGCTCGGCTGGTCGATCACCGCCTGCGTGTTGACCGCGGCGCCGAAATTCAGCCCGCTCGCCGGGATGCCGCCGATCACGCCAGGCTCGGCGGTCAGCGTCAGCAGGTCGATCACTTCCTCCTCGGCTGCCACATCGGCCACGCCCTCGGGCATGCCGATGCCCAGGTTGACGACCGCGTTGCGCGTCAGCTCGAGCGCGGCGCGACGCGCGATCAGCTTGCGCGCGTTCATCGGCATCGGCTCCAGCGTGCTCATCGGCACCCGGATCTCGCCGGCGAACGCCGCGCTGTAAGGCGTGACGAAGGTCTGCATGTGGTGCTCGGGCTTCTCGGCCACGACGACGCAGTCGACCAGCACGCCGGGAATCTTGACCTGCCTCGGGTTCAGCGAGCCGCGCTCGGCGATGCGCTCGACCTGCGCGATGACCAGCCCGCCGCTGTTGTGCGCGGCCATCGCGATCGCCAGCGCTTCCAGCGTCAGCGCCTCGCGCTCCATCGTCAGGTTGCCGTCGGGGTCGGCGGTGGTTGCTCGGATGATGCCGACCTGGATCGGGAAGGCCTTGTAGAACAGCACTTCCTCGCCGTCGATCTCCATCAGGCGCACCAGATCCTGCTGCGTGGTCGCGTTGATCTTGCCGCCGCCGTGGCGCGGGTCGACGAAGGTGCCCAGCCCGATGGGGCTCAACGTGCCGGGCTTGCCGGCGGCAATGTCGCGGAACAGGTGCGAGATCACGCCCTGCGGCAGGTTGTAGGCCTCGATCTCGCCGGACAGGGCCAGCGCCTGCAGCTTGGGCACCAGGCCCCAGTGTCCGCCGACCACGCGCTTGATCAGACCCGAGTGACCGAAGTGGTTCAGACCGCGATCCTGGCCGTCGCCCTGGCCGGCCGCATAGACCAGCGTCAGGTCGCGCGGCGAGCCGCTGCCGGTCTCGGCCTGGATCGACAGGAAACGGTCTTCCAGCGCGATCGCGATGCCTTCGGCAAAGCCGATGCCGACGAAGCCGCCGGTGGCTACCGTGTCGCCGTCGTGGATCAGTCGCACGGCCTCGGCGGCGCTGACGATCTTGTTCGGCCGGGCCGGTGTGTTCGCGCCGGTCTTGGCGGTGTTCAGATGCACGGAAAGTTCTCCTCGATGACGTTTCAGTCTACGAGTGGCCGGAGTGCGGATCGGTCGCGGTTATCCCTCGATCGACGGCGGCAGCCCCCGCGTGGCCGGGCCAGTCAACGCTGCGGCCGATCAAGCCATGGCTGCTCAGTCTGTTCTTGCAGTTGGCGGGCGGGGCGCCGCACGTTTGACATCGCGCAGCATGAACAGATTCAGCCCCTCCACTTTTTCGCGCGCCCACGGCGTCTTGCGCAGGAACTTCAGGCTGGACGCGATGCTCGGGTCGCTGATGAAGCAGCGCACCGGGATGCGCTCGCCCAGGCCGGGCCAGCCATAGTGGTCGACCAGTGCGGTGACGATGGCCTCCAGCGTCAGGCCGTGCAGCGGGTTTCGGGCTTGCTGCATCGTCAGCGAGCCGGCGGCATCGGCCGGCGTTGTCCGATCGGATCGGGCTCAATGCCGGAACGGTCCCCCTCGAAGCGGGTTTCCGAGTGGAGGCGAACCGGTGCCACGCCGATGACAATCGCCGGAACGACCTGAAAAGACGGCGATCGGTACCGTGGGTTCTTCTGCATGCGGATCCTCCGGTTTTCCTGACGCGCTAGTGTCGCCTTCCCGCCAACACCCGAGGACCCCTCATGAACTCACCCGTCGTCTTGATCACTGGCGCCCTCGCGGGCATCGGCCGCGCCACGGCGCTGGCCTTTGCCCGGGAAGGCGCACGCGTCGTGGTTTCCGGCCGGCACGATGACGCCGGCGCCCTGTTGGTGACCGAGTTGCGCGCCCTCGGTGCCGAGGCCGAATTCGTCAAGGCCGATGTGCGGATCGAGGACGACGTTCGCAACCTCGTCGACAAGACGGTCGCGCGCTTCGGTCGCCTCGACGTCGCGGTCAACAACGCCGGCACCGAAGGTCAGCCTGGCCTCGTCACCGACACGTCCGCCGAGAAATACGCCGGCACCTTCGACACCAATGTGCTGGGCACGCTGCTGAGCCTCAAGCACGAGATGCGCGTGATGCTGGCCCAGGGCGGCGGCAACATCGTCAACCTGTCGTCGGTGCTGGGCCGGGTCGGCATGCCCGGTGCGGCTGTCTATGTGGCCAGCAAGCACGCGGTCGAGGGACTGACCAAGTGCGCCGCGCTCGAAGGGGCTGCCGCCGGCGTGCGCGTCAATGCGGTGTCGCCGGGCCCGGTCGAGACCGGCATGCTCGACCGCTTCACCGGTGGCAGCGAGGCCGCGAAGGCGGGCTTTCTTGCGGCGATGCCCGCCAAGCGCGCGTCGACCCCCGAGGAAATCGCGCAGGCGATCCTGTTCGTTGCATCGGACAGGTCGAGCCTGATCAACGGGCAGTCGCTTGCGATCGACGGGGGCTACTCGGTCCAGTGATCGCAGGGCAGGGCGGCAGCGTCGAGCAGCCACCCACCACGCATTGCAGAGTCTGGTCGCAGGACCGACTGATCTACCCATCTGAGTCCCCAGCACGATGACCGAGCGCCCCGAGTCCTCCTCCATCTTCAATCGAAGGCAACACGAGCGACGCTACCTCCGCGGTGTCGCGACGGTTGTCCTGTCGCCGAAGGATTCGTTCGAAGTCCGCACGCTCGACATCAGCGCGGGCGGCATGGCGATCGTCGCCGCTGCAAATCCTCGGCCTGGCACCACCTTCTCCATCCAGGTCTCGTTGCCGCTGAGACCCAAAGGATTCACTGCCATCGAGGCCCGCGTCCAGGTCATGCACAGCATTCTTGCGAGTGACGAGCAGGGGTTCAAGGTCGGGCTCCAGTTCGTGAGCCTCGATGCGCCGACGGCCGCAGCAGTGATCCAGTACCTGAAGGCGGCCGGCTAGGCGCCATGACGCTTGAACTGCCGTCATTGAAGCGGCTTGCACTGGTGATCTTCGTGGTGGCTCCGGTGGCCGCGTGGATCTTCGTCAAGCCGATCCGGGTTGTCTTTCCATCCGTGCAGGGCCTGTCTTGCGTCAGTGCGTCTGTCTGCGTCGAGGATGCGGACAAGGTCGAGGCTGCGGCGGCGCTGTACGAAGAGGCATTCGATTTCGTGTCCACCACGGTTGCGCCCCTGCGAAACAGGCCCCGCCTGGTCTTCTGCCGCACGGAAGCCTGCGCGAACAGGTTCGGTCTCGGGGCGCGCGCTGCCTTGACGGTCGGCAGGTTCGGAACGGTGATCGGTCCGAGGGCATGGACGCCGTACCTCGTGCGTCACGAGTTGATCCACTCCGTCCAGTGCGAGCAACTGGGGGTTCTCAGGGTGCTCCGCATGCCGTCCTGGTTTGTGGAAGGCATGGCGTATTCATTGAGCGGAGATCCACGCGCTCCACTTCCTCAGCCACTCGAGGGTTATCGAAGTGATTTCGAATCCTGGTATGAAACCATCGACAAGCGTCTCGTCTGGCACGAAGCCAGAAGGTTGTGAGACTCCGGGCGAATAAAGTCGCGTCCACTTGACCGCCCGAGCCAGCCCGTGAAATCGGGGCAACTCCACCCCATGAAGAAAATCCTTCTCGTCATCGTTGTCGCTGCGGCCCTCTTCGTCTGGCTGGGTCGAAACGCCGGCCTTCAGAACCTGGTCGGATCGCCCGCGGTCACGGCAGAAACCGCGAGGGCCACGCCGACCGCAGCGTCCGAATCGGGCCCCGGTTCATTCAACGAGAAGCAGAGTGGATCGCAGGTCACGGGCGTGGGCATGGTCTCGAAGATCCTTGACGACGACACGGATGGCGGCCGCCACCAGCGGTTCATCCTGAAACTTTCCTCCGGTCAGACCGTGCTGGTCGCGCACAACATCGATGTTGCGCCGCGAATCGAGTTCCTGCAGTCAGGCGACCTGGTCACTTTCTACGGCGTGTACGAGTGGAATGTCCAGGGTGGAGTCATCCACTGGACACATCGGGATCCGAGCGGTCACCATGAACCCGGCTGGCTCAGGCATTCCGGCCAGACGTACCAGTGAATCCAGAAGTCGGCACATCCGCCAGCCGCCGGTCGCGTGCCCGCGCACGACGACTGGTTTGAGTTCGAGAAAGAGGACAACATGAAATCGAGTTTCGTTTCCAGGTCATTGATCGGCGCCCTGCTGTTTTCTATCGGCCTGGGTACCGGCTTCTTTGCGCAGTCGCTGACCGACTCGCCGCAGCGTGTCGAACGAAAACGAGGCGATCTGGCGGGAGCTCCAGGCATGGAGGTCATCGTCTCGACGGCCGAATACAAGCCCGGGGAGTCCATCGACCTGCACCTGCACCACGGAGCCGAGGCGGTGTATGTCATCCAGGGGGCCACGGTCCAGGCGCCGGGCAAGGAGCCCAGCCAGATCCCGACCGGCGCGTCGCTGCTGAACCCGCGGGATGTCAAGCACGCGGGCTTCGCTGTCGTGGGAGAGACTTCGCTGAAGCTGTTCACGGTGCACGTCGTGGACAAGGACAAGCCGCTTTACGACTACGCGCGGTAAGGCTGGTTCGTCGAGCCAGATCCACCCTGTGCCAAATCGCTGGCGCAGAGGCCGGCGAATCTGCGCGGGTCGGCCGGCTTCGGTTCAGGCGGAGTTGGACGGCGTGGGAAGGTGATCCAGGTCGGGGCGGCGCCACGGGTCTACGTGGGTCATCATGTTCAGCACCCGGTGCCGCTGCATGACGCGCTGGCGCGCAGCCACCGCGATGTCGTGTCCCTGCTCGACGCTGAGTGCCGCATCGACCTCGATGTGGGCGTCGATCACGATCATGTCGCCCATCTTGCGCGTGCGCACGTCATGGACGTCGCTGACGCCTGCCGTCTCGGACAGCGTGCGACGGATCGCCTCGACCTCCTGTTCGTCGATCGAGCGGTCCATCAGGTCGTGAAGCGCGTCCCAGCCGAAGGTCCAGCCCATCTTGGTGACCATGCATCCGACGATCAGCGCTGCGATCGGATCGAGGATCGGGTAACCGGCCAGATTGCCTGCAATGCCGACGCCGACCACGAGCGATGACGCTGCGTCCGAGCGGGCGTGCCACGCGTTGGCAACCAGCATGCTGGACTTGACGCGCTTGGCCACCGCCAGCATGTAGCGGAACAGCAGTTCCTTCGCGATCAGTGCACCGCCGGCCGCCCAGAGTGCAATCACATGCACCGAGGGCACGGCCTCGGGCGTGCGGATCTTGACGAAGGCCGACCACAGCATGCCGATGCCGACGGCCATCAGCAGGCCGCCCAGCGCCAGCGAGGCGGCGGTTTCGAAGCGCTGGTGGCCATAAGGGTGATCGTCGTCAGCGTCCTTGCGGCTGTGGTGGCCCGCAAACAGCACGACGAAGTCGGACACCAGATCGGACAGCGAGTGGATGCCATCGGCGATCAGGCCCTGCGATTTCGAGGCGATGCCGATCGCGATCTGGCTGATCGTCAACATCAGGTTGACGCCGACGCTGACCCAGGTGCTGCGCGATGCGGCCGCCGCCCGAGCGGCGGGCGGGTGCGGGTTGTGGTCGGGATCTTCTGAAAAGGTGGAGAACTGCATGGGGCCCGTATCGGTGCGTTGGAATGATGGGTCAGGTCGGGTCGACGCAGACATCGTGCCTGCGTAGCGTACCTGCCCTTGGCGACAGGGTCTCTGACAGATCCCGTGAGTGGGAAGGGGCGGGACCGCGCACTTCAGGCGTCCTGAGCCGGCACCAGCTCGTGTTGGGCCATCGCCTCGCCTGGATGATGTCCCAGGGTGTAGGGGATCGAAATGAACGCTACCAGGGCGACCGCAGCCAGTGACACGATGACCACGGCCGCGAACTGGCGTGTGAAGTTGATCAGTGAAGTATTCATGAAATCGCGCCTTGCGGCAGAAGTGATGGACGGTGCCGAGACTGCGGCTTCAGCCTTATGGGTGTCTGATGCTGTGGTGCGATCCACGGTAAGAAAGCCCTAAGACGGCGGATCGAAGATGCCGGCCAAGGAGTCGTCATGAACACGAACAAGTTGCCTCGAACCCTGTTTGTCGGGCTGATCTGTGTCTGCGGTTGGGTCTCTGGCGCGCAAGCCGTCACCCCTGCCGACCAGCTGGCCGGCTACAGCGCCCAGGCTGGCGCGGCAGCATCGCCCGAGCGCGGGCAGGCGTTCTTCACGAGCCGTCACGGCCGCGAGTGGAGTTGCTCTTCATGCCACGGATCGACCCCCATCCAGCAGGGCAAGCATGCGTCGACGGGCAAGCCGATTGCGCCACTGGCCCCGGCCTTCAACGCCGAGCGTTTCACCGACCCCGCCAAGACCGAAAAATGGTTTCGCCGCAACTGCAATGACGTGGTGGGCCGCGAATGCACGCCGGCCGAAAAGGCCGATGTGCTGAGCTGGCTGCTGACGCTGAAGCCTTGACCGTTGCCCGCCGCCCTGATGTCCGGAGAACCTGCCATGCCCCGACGAATCCGAATTGACATGCGCGCCGCGCTGCTGCTGGTGATGGCCGGCCTCGCAGCCCTTGCGACCGCCCGCGCTGACGAGGGCGAACGCTTCGCCCGAGCACCGGCGATGCCGAAGTACCAGCAGGAATGCGCGGCGTGTCATGTCGCCTATCCGCCCGGCCTGCTGCCCGCCGTCTCGTGGCAGCGGCTGATGAGCAATCTGCCTCGCCATTTCGGTACCGATGCTTCGCTCGATGCAGCGACCACGAAGGAGATCGCGACCTGGTTGACGCAGAACGCTGCCACGCGAAAGCGTCTGGCCACGCCACCGCCCGAAGACCGCATCACGCGTTCGGCCTGGTTCATCCGCCAGCACGACGAGGTGCCGGCCGCGACGTGGAAGCGGGCGTCGATCAAGAGCGCATCCAATTGCTCGGCGTGCCACGCCCGGGCCGACCAGGGAGATTTCGATGAAGACAACGTACGCATCCCCCGCTGACCTGCCCGCCGAGAAGGCGGCGAAGCCCTCGGTTCTGGTGTGGGACGCGCCGGTGCGCGTCTTTCACTGGCTGATGGTGCTGAGCTTTGCCGGCGCCTACCTCAGCGCCGAAAGCGAACGCTGGAGATTGCTGCATGTCACGCTCGGCTACACGATGGTGGGTCTGGTCGGCTTTCGCATCGTATGGGGCCTGCTGGGCAGCCGTCATGCGAAGTTTGCGAGCTTCGTGCGCGGCCCGGCCGCCGTGGCGCGCTACGTTCGCGGCCTCGTCAAGGGGCGGCCTGAGCACCACGTCGGGCACAACCCGGCCGGTGCGCTGGCCATCCTGGCGCTGCTGGGCCTGACGCTCGCGATCGGCGCGTCGGGCTGGGCGATCTACAACGATGTCGGTGCCGAATGGCTCGAGGACCTGCATGAGGGCGCGGCCAGCGTGATGCTCGCGGTGGTCGGCGTGCACATCGCCGGCGTGCTGCTCTCCAGCTGGCTGCACCACGAGAACCTCGTGGGCTCGATGATCAGCGGTCGAAAGGCAGGTCTGCCGGAAGATGGCGTGCGCAGCGCCTGGCGCAGTGTCGCCGCGCTGATGCTGGTGGCCGTGCTGGGATTCTGGTGGCTGCAGTGGCAGGGTGCGCCGCATGGTGGTGCGCAGCCGGTTTCTGCCGCGACCGCGACGTTGGCCAGCGGCCACGATCGTGACGACGACTGACGCTCCAGTGGCGGTAGGCTCCCCGCATGCGCATTCTTCTGGCTGAAGACGACACGTTGCTTGGCGACGGCCTGCGTGCAGGCCTGCGCCAGCTCGGGTTCCTGGTCGACTGGGTCCGCGACGGCGACGCCGCCGAGCGCGAATTGCGCGCGCAGTCGTACGCGGCCGCGGTCCTCGATCTCGGTTTGCCACTGAAGGATGGCATGGAGGTGCTGGCGGCCTTGCGGCGCGACGGCATCACGGTGCCAGTGCTGGTGCTGACCGCACGCGATGCCTTGCCCGATCGCATTCGCGGACTCGACCTGGGCGCCGACGACTACGTGATCAAGCCGGTCGACCTGCACGAGCTGGCCGCCCGGCTGCGCGCGCTGGTGCGCCGCGCCCATGGACAGCCGCAGGAAAAGCTGGCTGCGCAGGATGTGACGCTGGACCCGGCGGCGAGATCCGTCGAGCAGAGCGGTGTGCCGGTGGTCCTGTCGGGCCGGGAGTTCGATCTGCTGCACGCGCTGATGCTCAACGCGGGCAGGGTGCTGTCGCGTGAACAGCTCGAACAGCATCTGTACAGCTGGGGCCAGGAGGTCGAGAGCAACACGATCGAGGTGCACATCCATCATCTTCGGCGCAAGCTCGGTTCGACCCTGATCCAGACGGTCCGTGGTATCGGTTACATGCTGCTGCGCGAGGCGCCGAAGGCATGACGCTGTCGCCGCGCTCGTTGCAAGGACGTCTGCTGTGGCTGAGCCTGGGTCTGGTCGTCGGCGTCTGGCTGGCCACGGCGGCCTGGACGTGGTTCGACGTTCGCCACGAACTCGATGAGCTGCTCGACGGCCACCTCGCACAGGCCGCGGCGCTGCTGGTCGTGCAGCAGGCCGGTGAGCTCGAGGAGGAAGATCACGCTGTCGATGCCCCCACCTTGCATCGCTACGCGCCCAAGGTGGCTTTCCAGGTGTTTCACGAAGGGCAGCTGGCGCTCAGATCGGCCAACGCTCCGGTCGATCCGATGGTGGGGTCTGACGCCACGTTCCTGACGGGCTTCCGGACCGTCCAGATCGACTCGGTCGACTGGCGGGTATTCGCGGCTCGAGGCGCCGATCGTGACGTCCAGGTCTATGTGGGCGAACAGCTCAGCTCGCGCGCTGCCATCTTGTGGGCGGTGCTGCGCAGCATGCTGTGGCCGATGGTGATTGCGCTGCCGCTTCTGGCGCTGGCGCTGGCCTGGTCGGTTCATCGCGGCGTCGCGCCTCTGCGCCGGCTGGGTCTCGTGCTGTCGTCGCGCCAGCCCCAGGTGCTGGTGCCCGTGGTCGTCGACGACGCGCCGCCCGAGATGCTGCCCATGATCGACGCGCTGAACGGCCTGTTCGTGCGCATCGGCGAGTTGATGGAGTCCGAGCGGCGCTTCACTGCCGATGCGGCGCACGAGCTGCGCACGCCCATCTCGGCGATCCGCATGCAGGCGCAGGTGGCGCAGGGCGAAGCCGATGAAGCGCTGCGCCGCCATGCGCTGGCAGCCACGATCGAAGGCTGCGATCGCGCCACCCGGCTCGTCGAGCAGTTGCTGACCTTGTCCCGCCTGGAGGCCGGCGCGGCCGCAGCCGGTCAACCGATCGATCTGGGTGCGGTGATCCGCAGTGTGGCGTCCGACCTGGCTCCACAGGCCATCCAGAAGCAGCAGACGATCGAGGTCGATGCCGACGAGCCCGCCCGGGTGCGCGGCGATGCGCTGCTGATGGCGGTGCTGGCCCGCAACCTGATCGACAACGCCATCCGTTACAGCCCTGCGCGCGGCACCGTTCAGGTGACGCTGGCATCCCATCGCGACCGGATTCGACTCACGATCGACGACAGCGGCCCGGGCATGAGTGATGCCGACCTCGCGCGGCTCGGCGAGCGCTTCTTTCGCGTGATCGGAAGCGGCCAGGGTGGCAGCGGCCTGGGCTGGTCGATCGTGCGACGCATTGCGGCCGTGCACCGCGCCACCGTGGAGGTCGGGCGGTCGACGTCGCTCGGCGGTCTGTGCGTCACGGTCGATTGGCCGCTCGATGCGTGAGTTGCCTGTCTGCCATGCGCCGGATACCTCGGTGGTGGATTCGTGGCCGGCGGCCGGCCCCCGGGCCGCCCGGTGGCGCTCCCGATAATGTGAAACAAGGCTCGACGCCTCTGATGGAACCCTGACATGCGCCTGCTCATCGTTGAAGACGACCCGTCCCTGGGCGATGCCCTGACCACCGGTCTGCGCCAGCTCGGCTACGTGGTCGACTGGTTCCGCGACGGTGCGAAGGCCGATGCCGCGCTGTCGGATGCGCCGTATGACGCTGTGGTTCTCGATCTGGGCCTGCCTGGCGCTGACGGCATGGTCTGGCTGGCTCGGTGGCGCGCCCGCGAGCTGTCGCTGCCGGTTCTGGTGCTGACGGCCCGCGATCGTGTCGAGGATCGCATCGCGGGCCTCGACGCCGGGGCGGACGACTACCTCGTCAAGCCGATCACCATCGACGAACTCGCCGCGCGCCTGCGCGCCATGGTGCGCCGCTCGGCCGGCCGCTCCCAGGCCGTCTGGACACATGGCGCGCTCGAGTACGACCCGGCTGCGAAGATCGTGCGCTGGAAGGGCGCGCGAGTCGAGCTGACCGGCTTCGAGCTGGCGCTGCTCGAGACGCTGTTGAAACATCCCGAACGCGTGCTGTCGAAGGCGCTCCTGCAGGAAAAGCTCTACGACTGGAGCGGCACCGAGCCCGAGAGCAACGCGATCGAGGTGCACATCCATCACCTTCGTCGCAAGATCGATCCGAGCATCGTCCGCACGGTGCGCGGTGTCGGCTATTCGCTGGGTGCCGAGACGGCGCCGACATGAGCACGCCGGCCCGCCCCAAGTGCGCGTGCTCCCGCCTGGCAGGGCCGGCCAGAGTCCGCAGGGTGCACCAATGAGCCTGCAGCGGCGGCTGCTGGTCTATCTGCTGATCTGCGCTCCACTGGTGTGGGGCGTGGCGCTGTTCGTGTCGATCCGGCAGGCCCGACACGAAGTCAATGAACTGTTCGACACCGAGCTGATCAGGCTGGCCCGCCAGGTGCAGGCGACGCTGGGCTTCGATGCCAAGGTCACCGCGTTGTCGACGCCGGCGCCAGCACGTGGCACACGCGACGCCGGCTCGGCCGACATGCGTGAGTTGGCCGTCGCGGTGTGGGACGCGAACGGCAAGCTGCTGCTGGCCGACCGGGAGGGTGTGCAATTGACGCGCTATCCGAACGGATCTGGATTTCGCGACGAAAAGCTCGAGGGCAGATCATGGCGGGTGTACTACCTGCAATCGGCGGCGGGCGAATGGCTGGTCGCTTCAGGCCAGCGCACCAAGGAGCGAGACGACCTCGTCCTGACACTGACCGCCAGCCAGATCGCGCCCTGGTTGCTGGTGCTGCCGGCCTTGCTGGTGGCGATGGCGTGGGCCGTGCGGCGCGCCATCTCGCCCGTCCACCAGCTGGCCACCGAACTGAAGGGGCGCGACGCCAACGACCTGCGGCGCATTCCGGACTCGCTTGCGCCGACCGAACTGAAACCATTGATCGGTGCGATGAACGGCTTGTTCAAGCGCATCGACGACGCGCTGGACCGCGAGCGCCGTTTCACGGCCGATGCCGCCCATGAACTGCGCACGCCGCTGGCGGTGCTGCGTGCGCAGTGGGATGTGGTGCGCCGTTCGGGAGGCGACGTTGAACGCGCACGGGCCGAAGCCAAGCTCGGCATCGGCCTGGAGCGACTCGATCGCCTGGTCACGCAGATGCTGGCGTTGTCGCGTCTTGAATCTCCGCTGGAGGCGGCCAGTCATGTTTCCATGACGAAGGCCGTGCAATGGCCGGGGATCGTCGAGCAGGCCATCAGCGACTGCCTCGCCATGGCCGAACGTCGCCACATCGAGATCTCGTGCGATTGGCCGCCGCAAGGCGAGCAGGCGATGCCGATGCGAGGCGACGATCAGTTGCTGACGGTGCTGCTGCGCAACCTGATCGACAACGCGGTGCGCTATGCCCCGGAGGGATCCTCGGTCGCGTTGCGCTTTTCAGCCGATCGTCTGGAGATCGACAACGATGGCGAACCGCTCTCGGCGGATCAGTTCGCCCGCCTGGGCGAGCGCTTCCATCGGGCCGCGGGCCAGCAGGAAATCGGCAGCGGTCTGGGCGTGTCGATCGTCATGCGCATCGCTGCTCTGCACGGTCTGGAGCCCACCTTCGGTCCGCGCGCCGACGGGCGGGGCATGAAGGTGGTGCTGGTCCGTATCGGAGCGGTCAGCGCGACTTGATCTTCTCGAGCAGCACGCGGATTTCCTCACGGCGGCCGACATCGGAGATCTGGCGGCCAGGGCGCGCTGGCGCCTGCTGCGCGCGCTCCAGGTAGGTCACCGCCTCGTCCGGGTGCTTGGTCTCGATCAGGAACTCGCCATAGAAGAAGTTGGGGTCGATGCCCTTCGGGTTGAGCGCCAGGGCCTTCTGGATCAGTTCGCGGGCCTTGTCCTTGTCGCCGAATCCGATCGGCCAGCCCGGCACCTTGTAGTACAGGACGCCGAGGCTGTTGTAGGCCGATCCGTCGAGTGCGTTGCCGTCGATCGCGCTCGACGAGTCGTAGATGGCCTTGGCCTTCTTCGCCAGACCGAGGGCGCCCAGCCCGCCTTTTTCGCCGGCCCAGGAGGCGACGATGATGCCTTCCCACGCCAGGGGTTCGGCGCGACCGGCGTGCGTTTCGCTGACCTTGTGCGCCTTGTCGGCGAGCGCTTCGTAGCGCTTCTCGCGTTCGGAGCCTGCGGTTTGATACTTGATGATTTCCCACTCGTGCTGCAGGTCGACGACAGCTTCCTCGACGGTGGCGGCGTGTGCAAGGCGAGGCAGAAAGCCGCCCCAAACGGACAGCGCCGCCACGGTGAGCAAGCTCATCAACTGCCGGCGAGAGCGCATGCCGGCGGAGCGGGATTGGAAAACGGTGGCGGTGAAGGTCATGGTTCGATCCTGGAAACGGTGATCAGCGGGTGATCGGGAGAGGCAGTCAGGCAGCGGGTGCGGGTCGTTCGCTGCCATCGGACAGGTGGTTGCGATGCCGGTCGAACGCCCCGTCGAGCAGACCGGGCGCCAGGCCATTGAGGCGCACGGCCAGCTTCTCTGGGAACCCGAGAAAGCGTTCGGCGGCCTCGTCTTCCAGCAGGCGCAGCAGGGCGACCGCGACGGTCTCGGGTGTGTCCGTCGCCGTGCCGGTGGCCCGGTTGTAGGCTTCGACGCCGGGCGAGTTGAAAGCGGTCTGGGTGGCGCGCGGTCCGAGGTACTGCACCCGGATCGACGTGTCGCCCAGTTCACGACGCAGGGCCTCGGCAAAGCCGCGCAGTCCGAACTTGCTTGCGCAGTAGGCGCTGTAGCCGGGCAGGCCGAGCCGACCGAGTGCCGAGCCCACGCAGATCACCTGCGCATGTGGAACACGCCGCAGGTGGGGCAGCAAGGCCTGGGTCAGCAGCATCGGCGCGAGCAGGTTGGTGTTCAGCACCTGCTGGATGTCGTGCGCCGACAGCGTCTCGAGGCGCCCGAAACTCGGCAGGCCGGCGTTGTGGATCACGACGTTGGCGCCCCATCGGGCGGCGCTGTCGCTCAGCCCGGCCAGTGCCGACGGATCGATCATGTCGGCGACATGCCAGGCCACGCGATCCGTGGCTCCTGGTGTTTCGCCCATCAACTCGCTGGCCTGCGCCGTCAGCCGCGCCTGGGAGCGGCCCACCAGCATCACGGAGGCGCCGGCTTTCACCAGCACTGTTGCCGCAGCCCTCCCGATCCCACCGCTGGCGCCGGTGAGCACGAGGCGTGCTTCACGGGCCTTCATGCGGCCACCTTCGCTGCGTGTGTCGGGCCGGCGGCGATGGCCGTGTAAGGCATCGGGAGACTGCGGAACACATCGCCATACAGGCGGAAGAAGGCCCGCGCGGCATGGATGATGTCGGCCTGATCCTGCAGGTTGTCGATCTGATCCATCAGCAGTTCGAGATGCGCGGTGTGTTCGACATCGAGCGTGCCGTGCGAGCGCAGGTAGCTGAATGCGGCGTCCGGCAGGCCGAGCGGCTTCTGGATCTGGTCGGCGGCCATCAGCGCGAGCGACACGCTGGTGCCTTCGAGCACATGCACCATGCCGAAGAAACCCAGCGGATTGCGCCGCGCGATGGTGTCGTACGCGTAAGCCACCATCACCTCGGTCGCATGCCCGGGTTGGCCTTGGCGCACGGCTTCGACATCGCCACCGCAGGTCGCGATGTCGTTGAGGATCCACTCGTCGTGGCCCAGTTCTTCCGCGATGTATTCGTCGAGCGGCCCGCGCAGCCAAGTGTTGCGTTCCGGCAGCGCGGCACGGCAGGCCTGCAGCAGTGGCACGGTGTGCTTCACATGGTGATAGGCCTCGGTCAGGAATGCCAGGTAACTGGGCAACGACACTTCGCCGCGCAGCGTGCCCTGGATGATCGGCGCACCGAGCAGCACTGCACGGTCCGCGGCGGTCTGTTCGATCAGGCGGGAATGGAAGCTCATGTTCTTTGACATCGGTTCGGCGGTGCGGTGGGTGGGTGGATCGGGCTGCAGGCGGCTGGCATGGTGCTCAGCCGGTCGTGGCGAGGGCATCGGCGTGGCGCTGCCAGATGGCCGCGCGCTGTGGCCGGCCGTTGACGGTCGCCATGCCGGATTCGGCGTCGAAGGTTTCGCGCCCCCGCACCCACCGCTGCACGCGGGCATAGTCGGGCAGCGTGGCGTTGGCCGCATCGACGGCGGCCTGCAGCGCCGCGTCCGGCGCATTGAAGTGAACCGGCCACAGCACGGCGCTGAGCGCGGGTTGTGCCTCGCCGAAGACCACAGCCTGTGCGACCGAGGGCTCGTCGCGCAAGGCGGCTTCGATCCATTCGGGTGAGACGTTGCGGCCGTAGCCGGTGATCAGCAGATGCTTCTTGCGACCGCGCAGGTGAAGGAAGCCGTTGGCATCGATCTCGCCCAGGTCGCCGCTGGGCCACCACTCGGGTGCCGGTGTGGTGTCGCCGAGGTAGCCGGCGAACAGGCTGCCGGCGATCTCGATCTCGCCGTCGGGCGCGACGCGCAGGCGCGCATGGGGCAGGGCGCGTCCTGCCGAGCCGGGCCGGTCGGCACCCGGCAGGTTGAGCGTCTGCACCGAGGAGCCTTCGGACAGGCCGTAGCCCTCGTACGCAGGGATGCCCACCGAGCGTGCTGCTTCGATCAGGCGTGGTCCGACGGCGGCTCCGCCGACCGCCACCAGCTTCAGCGAATCGGGGGCCCGTCGACCGGTCTGCAGCAGGTGTCCGGTCCAGGCGCGCAACATCTGCGGCAACAGGATCACGCTGTTCGGACGGTGATCGCTCACCACCGTCTGGAACCGGGTTGCGTCGAAGCTCGATGAACCGGTGAGGCCGAGTTGCTGCAACGGCAGCGTCACACAGGTGGCGCCGCTGGCCAGCGGCGCCATCAGGCCGGCGATGTTCTCCAGCAGCACCGCGAACGGCAGCGCGCAAAGGTGGCGCCGTATCCCCAGCGGAGCCATCGCCTGAACCAGGCTGTTGGCCACACGGCTCATCGCCTGCGCATCGAGGCACACGCCCTTGGGCGCCCCGGTGGTGCCCGAGGTGTAGGTGATCTTCGCGGTGCGCGCCGGCATCGCGATGCGTTCTGCGGGCAGTCGCAGCAACGTGAGCACGCGGCCGGTCACCTCGACTCGCTGCAGTGGTGCCTGCGGCCAGTGTTCGGCCAGGCTGTGCGTGGTCAACAGGGTGTCGACCCCGGCGCTGCGCAACGCGTGCCCGATCTGCTGCGGGGTGAAGAACACAGGCAGCGGCACATGCACGACCCCGGCTTGAGCGGCGGCCAGATCGGCCACCACCCAGGCGGGCGAGTTGTCCATCAGCGTCGCGAACACGCTTGTGCCTTGAGCCGTCAGCAACTCGGCGAGCGTGTCCACCGGCCCTTGCAGGCCGTCGCGGGTCCAGGTGTGCAGCCCGTCATCCAGGGCTGCGGCCGTATCGGCCGTGAAGACCCCGGACGCGGAGTTGGATGAGCACATGACCTCTATCCCCGTCCCGCCGATCCCGCCTTTCGCCTTGCCAGCTGGGCCATGGCGCGCTGCAACTGGCCAGCCAGCACCACCGGTTCATGGTCGTAGTAACTGCCCCAGTGAACGGCGTCATCGCCCAGGGCGGCCTGGGTGGCACGCCCCAGGGCGAGCGGCGTGATGCCGATGCGAAGGAACAGGTGGCGCAGTTCGGTGGTCAGCGTGCTCACCACCCACTCATGCTTCATCGACGCCAGATGGGCGCCCAGCAGTCGGATCAGGTTGCGGCCTTCGCCCGCTCGCGAGGCGGCCAGATGTCCGACCTCGACGATGCGATCCCTGGCCGGGGGGGCGTCGCAGTGTGCGGCGAGCAGCGCTTCGACCGGGGCATCGAAGTAGCGTTCGAGGAACAGCGGGCCTTCCGCTGCGCTGCGGTACCCGGCCGCAGAGACGATGCCGCTGTGGTCACGCAGGCTGGCCAGAACTGGCGCGAATTGACGCACGTCGGCGCCGTACCGATCGGCATAGACGCTGCGGATGAACGCCTCTACTTCGTGGCGCCGGGGATCGCCCATCGGATGAATGACCAGACGCGGCGGCGCAGGCACGGTACTTCCCGAATCAATTTCGGAGCTGCTGTCGCAAGCGGACATGGCTGAGAACATGTGCATTCCTTGAATGGACCCGCTGACTGGAAGGCAGGGCGTGCGGGCATGGAAGGCATCGTCCCGCATGCGCATGAACGAACACTTAACGGATTGGCCTCGTTCATTAACGAATCCTTAAATGGGGCGCACTTCGTCCGTGCGCCGCAGCTCGGGCGTTGCTGAAATGCCGAGTGCACGATCGAGAGGGCGCGGAATCTATACTTGGGGTTGTGCTTTTCGGAGCACTTCGCTGGGGGTGTTGCGCGGTGGGGTCGAACGACCCGGCGCGCGCGGCTGAGAGAGTCCCTTTGAACCTGACTGAGGTAATCCTCGCGCAGGGAAGCTCGCTGAATCGGGGTGCCGTTGCCGTGCGCGACGGCGTTGTCGCCGATCTGGTCCTGCCTCCCTGTCTCACTGGCACGGAGATTTCGATGACCATCACCACTGCAGTTGCACCGCTGAACCAGGCGCTGACGCCTGTCGCTGCGGCGGATCGCGTGTTCCGCTGGAACGAGCATGCGTCGCTGTGGTTCAGCCTCGGCGTGGGCCTGCTTGTGATCCAGATTGGCGCCTACCTGGTGCCTGCGGTTGGCACGCGCGAGGCCTTGCTTGCCATCGTCGCGGGGTCTCTGATCGGGTCCGGCCTGCTGGCCTGGACAGCCCGACTGGCCTGCAACAGCGGTCTGTCGAGTGCCGGCCTGATGCACCGCACCTACGGCAGTGCCTTCGCACGCGTGCCCGTGCTGCTCAATATCGTGCAGCTGGTGGGCTGGACCTCGTTCGAACTGGTCATCATGCGTGAAGGCACGCTGGCGATCAGTCAGAAGACGTTCGGCTTCGAACTCGGCGGACTCGCTGCCACGGTCGTGCCGACGCTGCTGTGGGGCGCGGTGCTGACGGCGCTGATGGCGGGCTCGATGCTCACGCTGGTGCGACGCTTCGTCGGTCGCTACGGCATGCCACTCGTCGTTGCCTCGCTGCTCTGGCTGACATGGCAGTTCTGGGGCGAGTTGCAGGCCAAGGGCGTCGACGCCGTCTGGAATCGATCCGGCGACGGCAGCATGGGCTGGTTCTCCGCGATGGACCTGGTGATCGCGATGCCGGTGTCATGGCTGCCGCTCGTCGCTGATTACGCACGCCATGGCCGTCGGGGTGGCACCGCGTTCAGCGGCACCTGGCTGGGCTATGCGATCGCCAACATCTGGTGCTACTCGCTCGGCGTGCTGATCGCCAGCACGACCGAGCCGAGCGGGCAGCTCGCGGTGGTGCTGCTGTCCGTGCAGGGTGGCTTGCTGGCGATGGGGCTGATCCTGCTCGACGAAATCGACAACGCCTATGGCGATGTCTATTCGGGTGCCGTGTCGGCCCACAGCCTGGTGCCGGGCTGGAGCATCCGCCGCTGGGGCGTTTCCATGGCGATCGGCAGCACGTTGCTGGCGATGCTGTTGCCGATGCATCAGCTCGAACCGTTCCTGCTGATGCTGAGCTCGGTGTTCGTTCCGCTGTACGGCGTGATCCTCGGTCGGCTGACGGCAGTGTCTGCGGATGCGATGCCCGCGAGCCGTGTCGATCCGCAGGCTGCCGGCATCTGGATCGTCGGCATCGGCGCTTACCACGCGCTGGCGACCTGGGCGCCTCAGCTCGGGTCGGCCCTGCCGACGCTGGCACTGACGTTCGTGCTGGCCTGGATCACTCGGCCACGCGCCTCGTCGACGTCATGAAACACGCATCAATCGAGGGTCAGCAGGCGCGTCGGCACCGGTGCATGGCCGTGGTTCAGCGGACCGTGTCCGTGGCCCGTCTGCACCTCGGCTCCGTGGGTGATGGCCGCCAGGATGAACCGGCGCGCCTCGGCCACGGCCTGCGGCAGCGCGAGCCCGAGCGCCAGGTGCGCGGCGATGGCCGACGACAAGGTGCAGCCGGTGCCGTGCACGTTGCGGCTCGCGATGCGCGGCGACCGCAGCTGCTGTTGCGAGCCGTCCTGCATCGCCAGCACGTCGACCACCACACTGCCCGGCAGGTGGCCCCCCTTCAGCAGCACCGCGCGCGCGCCAAGGGCCATCAGATCGGTGGCCGCGCGGTCCAGATCGGCGATGCCGGCGATGTCGCGGCCCAGCAGCAGGGCGGCCTCATCGAGATTGGGCGTGACGACCGACACGCGGTGGAAAAGCTCGTCGACCAGGACCCGCACCGTCTCCTGCGCGATCAATCGATCACCGCTGGTCGCGACCATCACCGGGTCGAGCACCACGTGTTCGATGCGGTACTCGTCGATGGCCCAGGCCACCACGGCGACGACCTCGGGCGAATGCAGCATGCCGATCTTCACCGCGTCGGCGCCGATGTCGTCGAGCACTGCGCGGATCTGCGCTTTCAGCACCTCGACCGGAACGCCGTGGATGGCGCTGACGCCGACGGTGTTCTGCGCGGTGATCGCGGTGATCGCCGTCATCCCGTAGCAGCCGAGCGCGCTGAATGTCTTCAGGTCGGCCTGGATGCCGGCGCCGCCGCCGCTGTCGGATCCGGCGATCGACAGCACGCGTGGATAACGGAATCGTGCCTGGGGATCACGGGGCAGGGCAGTGGTGTCGTCGGATTTCATCCCGAAAATTATGAGGCTGGGAGCTGGGCATGAGCAGTGGCCGTTCCGAGCGTACGGTGGTGCTGGGCGCGGGTCTGATGGGCCGACTGCTGGCTTGCGAACTGGCAAGGTCGGGTCACGCCGTCGATGTCTACGATGCCGGCAGCGCCGAGGCTCCGGGTTCGGCCGCGCATGTGGCCGCCGCGATGCTGGCGCCGCTGGCCGAGTCGGCGGTGACCGAGCTCGGCGTCGTCCGCATGGGCAGCCACGCGCTGGTGCGCTGGCCGGAACTGATCGCGACGCTCGGCCAGCCGGTGTTCTTCCAGCAGCAGGGCACGCTGGTCCTGTGGCATCGCCAGGATGCCGCCGAAGCCACTCGATTCCAGCAGCTGCTGGCCGCCACCGCGCGCGACATGCCGCAGCTGCCCAGCCTCGAGGTGCTCGATGGCCATGGCGTGGCCCGGCTTGAACCGGCCATCGGCGAGCGCTTCGCCCAAGGCTTGTTCCTGCCCGGAGAGGGCCAGCTCGACAACCGCGAGCTGCTTTCGGCCCTGCTCGATCGTTTGCAGTCACTCGGTGCGACCGTGCACTGGAACAGCCCGCGCTCGCCGACCGATTTCGACGAGCGACACGGCGGCTGGCTGTTCGACTGCCGCGGACTCGGCGCGCGCCCCGACTGGCAAGCGCTGCGCGGCGTCAGAGGCGAGGTGGTCCGGCTGCACGCGCCCGAGGTCACGCTGTCGCGTCCGACGCGGCTCCTGCACCCGCGCTATCCGCTGTACATCGCACCGAAGCCGGATGGCATCTTCGTCATCGGCGCCACCGAGATCGAGTCCGACGACCTGTCGCCGGCCAGCGTCCGCTCGACGCTGGAGCTTCTGAGTGCTGCCTACACCGTGCACCCGGGATTCGCGGAAGCGCGCGTGCTCGAACTGTGCGCGCAATGCAGGCCGACGCTGCACGACAACCTCCCGGCGCTGCGCTGGCTGGGTGCGCGCCGGATCCAGATCAATGGCCTGTACCGCCACGGCTTTCTCATCGCCCCGGCGATGCTCGATGTGGTGATGGAGTGCATGTCTGACGGCCGAAGTGTGCTGGCCGATCGTTTCGCTCTGCGAGTCGAATCGATGCCTGGATGAACCGATGAACGTCCTGATCAACAACATCGCCCACGACCTGCCCACTGGCGCCACGCTGGCGGATGCCATCTCGGCGCTGCAGCCGAAGCCGCCGTTTGCAGCGGCGGTCAACATGCAGTTCGTGCCCAACACCCGCTACCAAGACACGCTGCTGCAGGCTGGCGATCGCATCGACGTGATCGCGCCGGTCACCGGCGGTTGAACCCGAGGGCCCAACTGATGAATATCGAGACAACGTCTCCCACGGCCGATGCGCTGGTGCTGTACGGCCAGACCTTCCAGAGCCGGCTGATGCTCGGCACGTCGCGCTACCCGTCTCCGCAGGTGCTCGAAGATGCCGTGCGTCGCGCGCGTCCGGCCATGCTGACCGCGTCGCTCCGGCGTCAGGGCGCGCTCAATGCCGAAGCCGGAGGCGGCTTCTGGCGCATGCTGCAGACGCTCGGCGTGCCCGTGCTGCCCAACACCGCCGGATGCCATGGCATCCAGGAGGTGATCACCACCGCGCAGATGGCGCGCGAGGTGTTCGGCACACCGTGGATCAAGCTCGAACTGATCGGCGACGACTACACGCTGCAACCCGACACGCTCAAGCTGGCCGAGGCCGCCGAGTGGCTCATCAAGGACGGTTTCCGGGTGCTGCCCTACTGCACCGAGGACCTGGTCGTGTGCCAGCGCCTGGTCGATGTCGGTTGCCAGGCAGTGATGCCCTGGGCCGCGCCGATCGGCACCGGCAAGGGCCCGATCAATCCGTATGCAATGCAGGTGCTGCGCGAGCGGCTGGCCGTGCCGATGATCGTGGACGCTGGCCTGGGCAAGCCGTCGCACGCTTGCCAGGTGATGGAGTGGGGCTACGACGGTGTGCTGCTGAACACGGCGGTGGCGCTGGCCCAGGATCCGGTGGTGATGGCCGGTGCCTTCGCCGATGCTGTTCATGCAGGTCGCAGCGCGCATCATGCGGGTGCGATGGGCGAACAGCAGGCCGCCCAGCCAAGCACGCCGGTGCTGGGTACACCTTTCTGGCATCACTCATGAACGACGAATCGATCGAACTGATGGCCCGGGCCGTCATGGCCGCACACCAAGCCCGCGTGGGGTTGCCGATATCCGACACCACGGCAACCGTCTACCACCACGGCGACCCGGTGTACTGCGCCGTCAAGCAGGCCTCACGCGCGATGGGATTCATCGACGACGATGCCGAATGCGTGGCCCTGGCCTGGCAGGCCCGCTCGTTTCGTACCGGTTTTTTCGATGCGTCCACCTGGCCCGACGAGCCCGCCGATTTCGGCATGGCGCCGTACCCGCGCCATGACGCGTTCGCACCGTGCCCGCACGCGCTCGGCCTCTACGCCGTGCTGCCTACTGCGTCTTGGGTGGGCCGGATGGCATCTGCCGGCGTGCCGACGCTGCAGCTTCGCTTCAAGTCCGACGACGAAGCGGCTGTGCAGCGAGAGGTCGACATCGCGGTCGAGGCGGTGCGTGGCACCGGCGCGTTGCTCTTCATCAACGACCACTGGGAAGCGGCGATCCGCGCCGGCGCCTACGGCGTGCACCTGGGGCAGGAGGACATCGACGCGGCCGACCTCAATGCGATTCGCAGCGAAGGCCTGCGCCTGGGGCTCAGCAGCCATGGCTACGCGGAGATGCTGCGCGTCGACCGCCTGAGCCCGAGCTACATCGCCATGGGCGCGGTGTACGCCACCAACCTGAAGGTGATGCCGACCGTGCCGCAGGGCCCGGGCCGGCTCGCCGCCTATGCGCGGCTGATGCGCGACCACTCTCTGGTGGCCATCGGCGGCATCGACGAGCAGCGCCTTCCCGACGTGCTGGCCAGCGGCGTCGGCTCGGTCGCCGTGGTGCGCGCACTGACCGCGGCTGAAACGCCTGAAGCGGTCGCGGCAAAATGGATGGCGGTCATCGGCGCGAACGACGCCGCGCGCCCCGTCAGACACCCCCAGGAACCATGAACACCGAAACATCTCTCGAGTCCCCTTCCAGCGAATCCCTCCAGGTCATCGCCTTCGACGTCTTTGGCACGGTGGTCGATTGGCATAGCGGCATCGCGCGCGCGGTCGATGACCTCGGCCTGTCGGTCAGCGGCGACGCCTTCGCACAGGCCTGGCGCGACGGGTACCAACCTGCCATACAGCGCGTGATCTCCGGCGAACTGGAGTGGACGTTGATCGACGACCTGCATCGCGGCATCCTCGACGGCCTGCTGGAACGCTTCGGCATCACGCACCTGACCGACGAGCAGAAGTCCGATCTGAACAGTGCCTGGTGCGACCTCGACCCCTGGCCCGACACCGTGGAGGGGTTGACGCGTCTGCGGGAAAAATTCACCGTCTGCGCGCTGTCCAACGGCAACCTGAGCCTGCTTTTCCACATGGCCCAACACGCCGGTCTGCCCTGGGACTGCATCCTCTCCGCCGAGACTTTCACCGCCTACAAGCCTGATCCGAAGACCTACCTGGGCGTCGGCAAGGTGCTCGATGTCGAGCCCGGCCAGGTGCTGATGGTCGCGGCTCACCAGAGCGATCTGGCCGCGGCGCGCGCGTGCGGACTGCAAACCGCCTATGTCGAGCGACCGCTGGAATGGGGTCCGAACCGTGCCAGCACAGACCGACCCGACCCGACCAACACCTACGTCGCTACCAGCCTTACCGACCTGGCCACGCAGCTCGGCTGCTGACTTCGCACACGGTCGATCACGCCGCTACGTCGCTGTCAGAAGCAGGAGCGCGCAATGAACCGACCCGACGACTGGCAGCACGATCGCGAGGCAGGTACGCCGTATCGGGCGTGCCCGCCGAGCACGCAGGACACCACGCGTGTCGACGACGTGCGCATCGGTGCAGTCCGCCCGTTGATCTCGCCTGCGTTGCTGCTCGATGAACTGCCGATGTCCGATGCCGCGCAGAAGCGGGTGCAAGTGGCGCGGGAGTCCCTGGCGGCAGTGTTGTCTGGCGACGATGACCGGCTCATCGTCGTCGTCGGACCGTGCTCGATCCATGACCACGAGCAGGCCATCGCCTATGCGCACGGCCTGAGGCTTGTAGCTGATGAATTGCGCGATGACCTGCTGGTGGTGATGCGGGTGTACTTCGAGAAGCCGCGCACGACGGTCGGCTGGAAGGGCTATATCAACGACCCGCGGCTGGATGGCAGTTTCCGCATCAACGAAGGCCTGCGCCTGGCCCGCCAGTTGCTGCTGGAAATCACGGAGATCGGCCTGCCGGCCGGCACGGAGTATCTCGACCTGCTGAGCCCGCAGTACATCTCCGACCTGGTGTCGTGGGGCGCGATTGGTGCGCGTACCACCGAGAGCCAGAGCCACCGCCAACTGGCATCGGGCCTGTCGTGCCCGGTCGGATTCAAGAACGGCACCGACGGTGGCGTGCGCGTGGCCGCCGATGCCGTGGTGGCCGCGGCCGCGTCGCACGCTTTCATGGGCATGACCAAGATGGGTCAGGCCGCGATCTTCGAGACCCGTGGCAACACCGATTGCCACGTGATCCTGCGCGGCGGGAAGAAGACGAACTACCAGGCCGCAGATGTGGCCGCGGCCTGCGAGGTGCTGCGCACCGCAGGCCTGCGCGAACAGGTCATGATCGATTTCTCGCACGCCAATTCCGAAAAACGCCATCAGCGCCAGATCGACGTGGCCCAGGACGTTGCAGCGCAAATCGCAGGCGGCAATCGCTGCATCACCGGCGTGATGATCGAAAGCCACCTCGAAGCGGGACGCCAGGATCTGGTCCCTGGCCGGCCGCCCAGGCGGGGCGTGTCCATCACCGACGCCTGCCTCGGCTGGACCGAGACCCTGCCACTGCTTCAATTGCTGGCGCAGGCTGTCCGTCAACGGCGCGCTCATCCGGCGGTGCCCGACTCACGTTGACGCGGCGAGTGCGCCATTCATCCGGAACTGGAGCTTTTCGGCGCGGCAGAAGATGGCTATAATCGTGGGCTGTTCCTCGATAGCTCAGTTGGTAGAGCGCCGGACTGTTAATCCGTAGGTCCCAGGTTCGAGCCCTGGTCGAGGAGCCAAGATAGACAAGAGTCAGCAGGTTTGCGCCTGCTGACTTTTTTGTTTTCTGGGTTCGGCTGGTGCCAGTCTGGTGCCAGTTCTGCCACGATTGAACTCTGCGCGTTGCTGCACGAAATGTGTTGCGTGCCCGCCGCTTTACACACACTCGGCGAAATTCATTCGCGTCACGCGTTATGGGCATGTTTTCACCCGCATGGATCGTCGATCGGGCAAGAGCCCCCCACCTGATCACTCTGCAGGAGCGTCGTTGCTCGGCGAGTCGGGCACCGGCAAGGAACTGTTCGCCCGTGCCGTGCACGAGGCCAGCGCCCGCGCGCACGGTCCCTTCGTCGTCGTCGATTGCTCGGGCCTCACCGACACGCTGTTCGAAAGCGAGGTCTTCGGCTACGAGAAGGGCGCATTCACCGGCGCCCACGCACGCAAGAAAGGTCTGGTCGAGACCGCCGAAGGCGGCACGCTGTTCCTCGACGAGATGGGCGACGTGCCCCTGAGCATGCAGGTCAAGCTGCTGCGACTGATCGAGTCGGGCACGTTCCGCCGAGTCGGCAGCATCGAGACCCAGAAGGCCGACTTCCGGCTTGTCGCGGCCACGCACAAGCCGCTGCAGCAGATGGTGGCCGACGGCCGCTTCCGGCAAGACCTGTACTACCGGATCAGCGCGTTCCCGATCCACCTGCCGCCGTTGCGCGAGCGTGCGGATGACATCCCGATGCTGGTCGACTCGTTCCTGCAGCGAGGCAGTTCCGGCAAGCATCGCGTGTCGGTCGAGGCCCGTGCGATGGCGCGCCTGCAGGCGCACGACTGGCCCGGCAACATCCGCGAACTGCGCAACGTGCTGGAACGCGCCCGGCTGTTCGCGGACGATGGCATCGTGCGCGCCGAGAACCTGCCCGAGGACCTGGGATGCACCGTCCTCCCCCATGGCATGGACACCAGCCCCCCACCAGCCCGAATGCGGGCGGGTGCCAACGACGCCGAACTGCGCCAGATCGCAACCGACTTCACCGGCACCCGCCGCGATCTGGCGACCCGGCTTGGCATGAGCGAGCGCACGCTGTACCGCCGCCTCAAGGCCCTGGGCCTGGCCTGAGTGCACCGGGCACGCCGCGCCTACTTCAACCGGGTGCCATGGATGTCGAAGATGGACACCGTGACCGGGAAGCCCTGGCTGACGCTTTGCGTCACGGTGCAGTAGTCCTCGAAGGTGGCCAGCACCCGGTCGAGATGCTCCAGCGTGTCCGCCGGAACGCCCAGGGTCAGGTTGGCACTCATCGACAGCACGCGCAACCGGTTTCCGGCACCACGTCCGACTTCGGCCTGCACTTCGCAGCTGATCGGATCGGGCTGCTGCTTGAACTTGCGCAGAGAGAACAACAGCGAAGCGCTGAGGCAACTGCCGACAGCCGATGCAAGCAACTGAACCGGTGACGGCCCGGCTCCCAGGCCGAGCGGCGCGGGCTCATCAAGCCAGATCGGCGGACGCTGCCCTCCAAAGCCGGCGTCGAACTGGTAGTCGTGCACCTGCGTCAGGCGCACAGGCTGTGTTGCGATGGTCATTGCGATCTCCGTTCTCGAACTGGTGGTGAGTAACAAGCCGCAGCGACCGTCAACGGACTGGCCGCGCCGGAGCCTGAGATGGCTCACAGTCTGAGCCATCTCGGATCTTCGATTGGTGTGCTCCGTTCCCATACCCAAGGTGAGCACGCGCGATTCAGAGTGGCGTCGCTTTCGAGGCGACATCCACCGCCGATCGCGAGCGTCCCAGCACGATCGGTTGTAAATTCGGTCTCGTAG